>JBHAFG010000031.1:0-88831 GCA_041855945.1 Treponema sp.
AACGATTCATCCTGCAGCGGCTACAGGGCAGATTTAAAGTCTGACATTGATGTTCCGTGCAGGACAGAAGTATCTGAATCAGTTTGGCTTGATTTGAAAAAATAAAACAATCAAAAATCTAAAATCTAGTATCGCATAAAGACTGGACTGTTGTCCGGTCTTTTTTTTATCTGTCAGCCTGGCGGAGCGTACGCGTATGACAGACTTGCATTACAGCGGAGCATTACGGAAAATGGATGTTTTATGAATCCCAAGTTTATTTACCCTTTGGCGAATTCAGTTTATATTAATCCCATGACGACTAAACATAAAATGCAGGAATTGCAGGAACTTTCGGCCATTCGTGGTCCTTTGTGCGTTGGCTTGGATACAGATCCATCTTACATTCCGGAATCCGTTGTAAGGGCGTTCGGCTCTGCGGAGGACGCTGTTTTGGCATACAACAGGGAAATCATAAAACGTGTGGCATCTGAAAAATCCGCGTGCTGCTGCAAGGTTCAGATTGCATACTACGAGGCGATGGGTCTTAAAGGACTTAAGGTGTACGCCGAAACGCTCAGGGCGGTGCGTTCCGCAGGGCTTATCGCGATAAGCGACATAAAACGCGGCGACATAGCGGCTACCGCCGATGCATACGCAAGGGCGCATTTTTCAGGCGATTTTGAAACGGACATCATAACTGTAAATCCATACATGGGCTTTGACACTTTAAAGCCTTTTACAGACTACGCCGCGGCGGAAAAAGGCGGCAGGGGCGCGTTCGTGCTTCTTTGCACTTCAAATCCCGGCATGGCTGACATAGAACATCAGGAACTGAAGGGCGGCGGACTACTTCTTGAAAAGGTTGGCGATGAAATTGCAAGGATAAACGCTTCGTTCGGCGAGTTTTACAGCGGACAGACCTGTGGACCTGTTGGCGCGGTTGTAGGGGCGACGCAGGAAAGTCAGGCAAGAATTTTGCGCGACAGATATCCTGAAATGTTTTTCCTGATTCCAGGTTATGGAGCGCAGGGCGGAGAGGCTCGCATAGCCGCCACGCTTCTTGACCGTGCAGGCGGAACTGTAAATTCAAGCCGTGGAATTTTATGCGCGTGGAAGAAGGATGCCGAATGTGGGGCTAAACGCGAGAGCGGAACACTTTCGCTTTCGGACATCGCGGACTCGGCGGCAAGAAACGCAATTTTCAGCAAGAACGATTTGCTTGACGCAAAGTCCCGTTAGTTTTACACGCGTATTGTCATAGAAAGAAAAATAGGAGCATGATTTATGAAAGAAGAATTGAACGACCTTGCGGACTGCCAGGGAATTCCATATCCAGTTTTTACCACAGGCACTGTCGCTTCGTGCGAGATAACGGATGGGGCAATGCCGCAGGGTTCGGTATACAGTCTTAAAATCTGTACAAAGGGCGACGACGCCATAATGCCTGTCCCAGGACAGTTTTTTATGCTCCGCTCGGTGAAAAGCCGGCAGCTTCTTGCGCGTCCAATCAGTGTTTTTCACGCGGAAAATACAAACCACGGAGTTGAAATAACGTTCCTGATTCTTCTTAAGGGAAGCGGAACGCGTGAACTCTGTTCGCTTGAGGCGGACGAAAAAGTACAGGTTCTTGGACCTCTGGGAAACGTGTTTCCAAGACCGTCAAAAAATCAGCCCGACCAGGAAAATTACAGTCTGGGCAAGGTCCATGCAAAATCACCTTCACAGAAAGTTTTAATTACGGGCGGCGGAATTGGAGTTGCTCCCGTGGCGGCCTTTGCGGAAACTCTTCCAGAACAGTCATACGATTTTGTCGCAAGTTTTAAAAGCGGCTCTTACGGACTTGAACACATAAGGCCTGCAAAACTTACTGTAACGACGGACGACGGTTCTGTAGGAATAAAGGGAATGGTCAGCGCCGCCGTAACGGCTGAAAAAATACACTCGGAGGGATACGCTGCGGTTTACGCCTGCGGGCCTGCCCCAATGCTGAACTACATAAAAACAGTTTCGGAAGAGGCGGGCGTACAGTGCTGGATAAGCATGGAGTCAAGAATGGCGTGCGGCGTTGGCGTATGTCTTGGCTGCGTGATTCCCACAACGGAGGGAAACCTGCGCTGCTGCAAGGATGGTCCTGTATTTGATTCAAAGATACTGTCTTTTCCAAAACCCGAACAGGGCAGAATCGCAGCGGTATTGCAAAATTCAAAACCCGACGCAAACAAAAACGCGCAGGACAAAATTTCCGAAAATATTTGTTCCGGCAAAAAAACAGAAATCGACCTTTCAGTCTGTATAAACGGCGTTAATTTTCAAAATCCCCTGATTGGTTCGTCCGGAACATTTGGATTCGGAACTGAATATTCAACAATTTTTGACGTGAACAGACTTGGCGGAATTTCTTCAAAGGGTCTTACACTTGAGCCTAAACAGGGAAATTCCGGAATACGCGTATGGGAAACTCCGGGCGGACTTATGAATTCAATAGGACTTCAAAATCCCGGAATTCCACATTTCATACAAAATGAACTTCCTGAAATGATGAAATTCAAGGCGGTCGCGATTGCAAATCTTTCCGGCTCAAGCCTTGAAACATACGTGGAAGGCGCAAAACTTCTGGAAAAATCCGAAGTTCCTGTAATAGAACTGAACATTTCCTGCCCAAACGTAAGCGAAGGCGGCGCTTCGTTCGGAATGAAATGTGAATCCGCGGCAGGCGTTGTGTCTGCCGTAAGGGCGGCTACAAAAAAACCGTTATGGGTGAAACTCACTCCGCAGTCAACTGAATTGAACAAAGTGGCCCTTGCCTGCATAGAATCAGGTGCGGACGCGATATGCCTCTGCAATTCGTTTCAGGGAATCGCTATAGACGTTGAAACTGGAAATCCTGTGTTTGAAAAAATCAAGGCCGGTTTTGGCGGTCCTGCCGTGCGTCCGATCGCTGTAAGACTTGTATGGGAACTGTACGAGGCCATAAATTCTCTTCCGGAACAAAAACGCGTTCCTGTAATAGCGATAGGCGGAATTGCGTCGTGGTCCGACGTGGTTGAATTTATAATGGCTGGAGCAACGGCTGTTGAGGTTGGAACAAGCAATTTTGCAAATCCCTTCACGATGATTGAGTGTATTGACGGAATCAAGGATTACATGGAACGCAAGGGCATAAAATCCCTGGACGCAATACGCGGAATCTCACACGGAGTCAGTTCATAAGACCGATGTAAAAGTCCGACAGGTCAAGAATCTCTTTTAGGGCTTCTTCGTCTGTCGGAAGTGCGAACAGACTTCCAACGCCCGACTCCGGATACTGACGTATTATTTCTTTTTTGTGCATTATGTAAAAGTCCAGTCCGTGAAGAAACGTGCTTGAAAAATCCGCGGCGATTTTTCTCAGTCGGTCGTTTTCTGGAAGGCTGATTTTTTTTACTTCCGCAAAGCCTTTGAAAAGTTCAAGAATTCCGCTTTTGATTTTAAAATATTCAGCGTCGATTATTTTTGCGATTTTTCCGTTGAAATATTTTTCCGAATGGACGAAGGTGTATATCTGGAAAATCGGTTCTGTTTCAAAAAGCTGCACGTAGCGTTTTATTGTCTTTTTGAACGCCGTGTTTACGTCCTCTGCATAAATTCTTCTGTCCGCCATAAACGTTTCAGGAAGAAAATTTACAGAATCAAGATAGATGCGGCAGTAGTCCACCGCGGCGCAGTACATGTCGTCCTTGCTTGCAAAGTGGTTGTACAGCGACGCCTTTTGTATTCCCAGGGCGCGCGCTATGTCCTGAAGAGATGTTGAACCCGCGCTTTTTTCAAATGCTGAGAACAAAAATGCGTTTATTATAAGTTCCTGAGAAAGGCGTTTTTTTCCCATACGTCTAAAATTCCGTCCGTCCGTGGTGGCATTTTTCTTTTGGAATGGAATCCTTTATGTCCGTCCAGATTGTTATGATTCCCTTGCCATGTTCCTTTGAATAATACAGCGCCTGGTCCGCGTTCACCACAACCTGTTCAAGGTTGCAGGTTTCCTTCAGGTCGTAGTTTGAACATATTCCCATGCTGAAATTTATCTGCTTCTTTTTTGGAATGTCAATCTTCTGTCCTAAAAGTTCCTCCAGGTCTGGAATGAAATATTTTGCGTCCTTCAGGGCCTCGTAAAGCCGCTCTCCAACACGTTTTGCCTCAAGGCAGGTTGCGTCCGTAAGAACCACGATGAATTCATCTCCTCCGTAACGGACTATGAAGTCCACCCTGCGGTACACGCGCTGCAGCAGTTGGGCGAATTTTACAATAAAAAGGTCGCCCGCCTCGTGTCCGAACGTGTCGTTGTAATATTTGAAATTGTCCAAATCCATGAAGGCGACGGTTTCCTGTACAACGAATTTTCGCTTGGACTTGTAGCGGCACAGCCTTTCGTTTTCAAGGTTTATGTATTCGTGCAGGGCGCGTCTGTTTTTTAGCATGGAAAGTTGATCAGTTGTGGAAATATACACAAGATGTTCGCTCTGTTTGAACATTACAAGTTGAGACTGTATGCTTGAAAGCGCTATGTTCATTATGTTTAAGGATTCCGCGTTGAAAGGATTTATCTTGCTCTGGTGTATTATGATGCAGCCTGTAAATTCGAATTTTGAAAGGTTCGACTTGTACGCCTGTATGTTTTCGTCAAAAAACAGTTTCCCGCTTTTTACAGGGTCTTTTTCCGCTACAATTTTTTCAAGATATTCCGGGGCCGGCTCCGTTATGTCGGAATCCCTTACAAGAGATGCAAGTTTCACCCAGCCTTCCACGGTCTTTTCAAACACAAAAATAGCGTCCGCCATGGTGTAGTCAAAACTCGCCTGAACGGAACTGCTTACAAAACTCTGCGTATTTGTTGTTGTTGCGGCGAATCCCATTATCCTGTTCAAGAACTGGTAGTTGTGAAGGCTTCCGTGCAGTTGGTTTACAAGTTTCTGTTTTTCCGCCTTTTCTTCAAGGTGGCGAAGATTTGCGTTTATCGGTTCAAGTTCTATGCGTTCGTCAAGATATTCGCGCAGCGTCAAATCTTTCTTGAACTGCGTGTAAAAACTCAGGTTGTGTTTTTCCGCAAGCCTAAGACCTTTTTCAAAATATTTTTCAGAAAGACCGTCCTCGCCAATCTTGTTCAGACAGTGCGCGTATTCAAAATATATGAACACCATTCTGTGTTCCTGATTTTCGCCGACTTTTGCAAAAAGTTTTTCAACCTCGGCAAAACGTTCCTGTGAACGCAAAAGGTTTCGCTCCGTTGCGGCTATTATCGCCTCAAGAAGTTTTACAAGCGGTTCTTCGATTGGACTTATGGCCTTTCCGTTGTGCTGTATGTTCAGTATGTTTATCTTTGAACGCGTAAGTTCGCCCCGCTCAAGTTCAATGTAAGTCTTGTATATGAGCATGTCGTTGTATTCTGGAACGAATGAGTTGTACGCCGTGCCTTCCATGTTGAACAGCCTGATGAAGTGTATGATTTTTTGGAAGATGTCGTACGCCTGGTCAAAGTGGCGCGCGTAGAACAGTGCGAATGAAATGTTCTTCATCGTGTTCAGAATCTCTGAATAGTCGTCTATTTCGTCAAGCCGTCCGATGAAACTGTTTATTATGTCGTAGGAAGTGTCGTATTCCGCGCGGATAAGTGCCTCGTGCGAAAGTCCGTTCCTGATTTTTATGGATGAAACAAGGTCGCCGATTTCAGAACGCAGTTCGTTGCAGCGGAAATACCAGTCCAACGCCTCGTTTGTATTTCCCGAACACGAAAGTATAATTCCCTTCCAGTGGCAGGCGGTTGAAAGCACGAATTTATTTCCGATTTGAATGGCAAGTTCGTACGCCTCCTGTATTTTTTCGCTTATGCTGGACCTGTGTTTTTTGCTGTTTACAGCGTACCACGGAACTACAAGGCTGGTTTTTATGTAGTTGTTTATGTAATTGTTTTTTTTCAGGAGTTTCAGGACTTCCGCGTATTTTTTTACAGATTCCTCGCTGTTTGTGCGTTCCGTTATAAGATAGTTCATCATCTTTGCGAGCGTGTACATCGCGGATTTTTTGTCGTTTACAAGACGCTGTTCCGCAAGAATCGCGTATTTGAGCGCGGAGGCGTTTGCGTTTTTTCTGAAAAGCGTTTTTGAAAGATATACAAGCGCCATTACGTATATGGCGTCGTCGTATTGGGTTTCAAGGACATTGTTAAAAAACAGGGTGGCCTCGTCGTTGCGTTCCGCAAAATAATAGGCGATTCCAAGTTCCATGTTTATCGCGCGGCGCTGGAACACAGTAAAACCAAATTTGTCGATGTTGGCGGAAAGAAGTTCCGCAAGATTCAGATTCTGGTCCACCGCAAGAAAATGCCTGTTGTTCTTCATTGAATTGTACAGCACGTCAAAATCAGGAAGTTCTTCCACTACAAGAGAAAAATTTTCAACTACGTCCTCAACATCCTCCACATCCTCAAGATTTGAAATGTCGTAGAAATTGTTCTGGTTTGTAACTTCCTCAAAATAGTGAACAATGTTTTTTGGCGAAGATTCAACCTTTATGGCGTCAAAGCAGAATACAATCCGCCCGTTAAGTTCAGTTTTTTCCAGTGATTTTATTATTTCTATCGCCTCCTGGCTGAGGCACTGCGCGTTCAACACTATTACGTCGCTGTTAAAAAGATAGCGCATTATCAGAATGATTGTGTCGCGCATACAGTTTTTTTCGTAATACAGTTCTTCGTCCACAAGCATGTCGTCGCGTTCGTCGGAAACACCGTTTTTTAAATACGACTTGAAAATCTGTCTGTGCAATGAATACGCCGCCTTGTCAATCACTTCGTCGGTCGGTTTGTTAAGTTCAAGGATATTGATGAAAGGCTTCAGCGGAGAGTAATTGTCGTTCAGGTCAATCTTTACAACATCGTCTCCAAAAAAAGATGGAAGGCGTTTCATCATCGACTCTGTCAACGAAAGAAAGCGTATCCGCTCTTCACTTTTCTTAAATAAGTTTCCAATAAAGGAAGAAAAAATTTCATTAAATGCCATGCGGATATTATAATGCCATATAACGAAATTCACAATTATGAGAAATATCAGAAAATGCTGAAACAGAGAAAGTAATTCTTCGGCGAAAAAACGTCATTCTGATGCGAAGCCGAAGAATGACACGGCGCAGATTTGCCGTACAAATCGCAGGTCTGCCTGTACGCGGTTTTGACTTGCGGCACAAACTCGCCATACAGAGCGAATTTTATTATGACAAAATTTGCAATCTTGTCTTTTAAAAGGTTTATGGATATACTGAACGTAATTATTCGAAATCTAACCTAGGAGATTTTAATGGAACAGACGCTCCCAAAAATGTTGAAAAAAGTAGCCGCAGACTTTCCGGAAGTCGCCGCTCAAATGTCAAAGGACAAAGATGGCAATTTTCAGCCAACTTCCTTCAGGGAACTTTTGGAATCCGCATACGATGCAGGCGCGGGACTTCTTGCGAACGGAGTTGTCCGCGGAGATTTGGTCGGACTTATTTCCGACAACAGAAAAGAATGGGAACAGATGGACATGGGAATCATGCTCATCGGCGCTTCCGACGTTCCGCGAGGCTGCGATGCGACACTCAACGACCTTGAGGCGATTCTTTCAATAACGGAATGTAGGATTGTTGTGGCGGAAAACAATTCGCAGGTGAAGAAGATTCTTTCTATAAAGGACAAACTTCCAAAACTTCAGACGCTCGTTACGTTCGACAGCGCGGAACAGGAAACGCTTGACGAGGCAAAAAAAAGCGCGGTTGTGATAAAGGGCTACGACGAACTTGTAACGGAAGGTCGGACATACAGAATCGAAAATCCAAACAAGGTTGAAGAAGAACTTGAAAAAGGTCAGTGGGATGACCTTGCCTGTATAATATTCACGTCCGGCACCACGGGAACACCAAAGGGCGTTGAACTTACACACGGAAACTTCCTTACACAGCTTGACGAACTTCCAGAACGAATCATCGTAAATCCTGGCGACAAGGCGGTGTGCGTTCTTCCAATATGGCACGTTTTCCAGAGGCTCTGCGAATACGTAATAATGATACAGGCAGGAACAATCTGCTATTCAAAACCGCTTGGAAGCATACTCCTTGCAGATATGCAGAAAGTGAACCCTGCATTGATGCCTGCAGTTCCGCGTATTTTTGAGGCGGTGTACGAGGGCATCTACAGAAAAATGCGCAAGACCGGCGGACTTGTAAACGCCATGTTCAACTTCTTTGTAAAAGTCGCAATCACACATTCAAGGATGACAAGGCTGATGTTCAACCAGAACCCTTGCTTCACGCGGTATTACACCGTGGCTTGGTGGTTTTTGTTCCTTCTTCCTTGGGTGCTGTTGTGGCCGCTCAAAGGACTTGGAAACCTCATTGTATTCAGAAAAATCAAGTCGATGCTCGGAAAGAATTTCAGGTGCGGAATTTCAGGAGGCGGCGCCTATCCTTCAAACATAGACGAATTTTTCTGGGCGATTGGCGTAAGAATCGTGGAAGGCTACGGAATGACGGAAACCGCTCCTGTAATTTCAGTTCGTCCTGTTTCAAATCCAATCTTTGGAAACGTAGGCTCGCCAATCAGGGGCGTAAAGGCAAGGATTGTAGACACGGAAGACGGTTTTGTGCTCAAACGCGGACAGTTCGGCTCGATTCAGGTAAAGGGCGGAACGATAATGCGCGGCTATTACAAGCGTCCTGATTTGACTGCAAAGGTCATGACGGTTGACGGCTGGCTTGATACGGGCGACCTTGGAATGATGACAATTCACGACGAAATCGTAATAAAGGGCCGCAAAAAAGACACAATCGTTCTGCGTGGCGGAGAAAACATCGAACCTGTTCCACTTGAGCAGAAACTGAACGAGTCGCGCTTTATAAAACAGGCGGTTGTTGTAGGACAGGACCAGAAATTCCTTGGCGCCTTGATTCTTGTTGACGAAGAAGAAATAAAAAATTTCGCGTCGGAAAACGGAATTCAGTACGACACATACGAAAACCTGCTGAAGTCGGACGACATCCAAAAACTCTACGATTCCGAGGTGAACGGACTTATAAACCAGAAGACGGGATTCAAGACCTTTGAAAGAATAAGCAAATTCGCCCTCATAACAAAAGAATTTGAAGTTGGCGTGGAACTTTCCGCAAAGCAGGAAATAATGCGCTACAGGCTCACGGAAATATACAAGGACCAGATTTCAAGCATATTCGCCGAAGAGCAGTAAAAAGTCCTGCGGCTTTCAAAAAAAATCAATGCAGCAACGGAATGTGGCTTTGCCACATTCCAAACCGCCAGGGAAATACATAAAGTCTTAGGATTGTTTGTTGGATATGATAAAAAAAATATTTTCAATTGTATTAATGATTTCAGGCGGACCTGCACGGCTAATTCAAAGATAATATCTTCTGAACCATGTGAATATAGAGATGTAAGTTGTGATTTTTATGGGTATCAAAAATGGTTCAGGGAAGAAGTTTTGTATACTCAGGCATTGGAAGATCTAGATATGCTAGTTTATTTAATACAAACGGCATATGCAGGTTATGAAGATGCAATAGAAAGAGGATTGCAGCTAGATAAAATTATAGATTTATTCAAACAATCGTATATAAAAAAAGAGCAAATAAAAGTATGTGAGTTAAGTCAATTTATATATGATTATTTAAAACCTTATGTGCAAGATTCTCATTTTTTAATCGAGTGTAAAAATTTTCAAAAAAATTTAGCAACTCAGTATAGGGTTTTATATCCAAATATATATGTTGAAAAAGATGATAAATGTTTTGTTGTTAAAATAAAATAACATGTATAATTTATATGTATATAACATTCGAATGGGATGAAAAGAAGAACTCTGAAAATATAGAAAAGCACGGGGTTTTACAATGCGTGGTCAGAATATAAGGATTTTCGGCGCAGGATATTGGCGTCAAGGAAAGAAACGCTATGAAGAACATTTACAATGATCCGGAAAAATCTGTAATGGAAGCATTAGAAGCAGCCGTGAAAATAGAAGATTTCCTTCCATCTCCCTCAGAACTTGTGCGAAAAACTACAAAGGAAAAGATAACTATTTCAATTGATTCTGACTGTATAAAATTTTTTAAAACAGAAGCCAAGAAAAATAATACAAAGTATCAAACTATGATGAATGAAGTTCTTTCGCAGTATGCAAAGCATTATGCTGTAACTTTATAGGAAAAATGAAAGATTTCGTATAACACAATTTTACGGCTTTCAGTCGTTTGCGTTATAGGAAGTTATCAAGTTGTGTGCACGAGCACGCAATACATACGACCAGCGGTCGTGTTCTGTAAGGAAATTATTAAAACGTCGCATTTGCGACCGGCGAATCAAAGCCGACATTTGTTTTGTCATAAAACTTGCTTTTCGTGCCTTTTCAGTACCGCAAGTTTTACGCCAATTTTTGCCTGAGGCAAAGGCACAAATGCAGGTTAAGCGGGGCGTTAGACGGACGGCTGTGAAGTCGCTATATAAGTTGGCAATAAAATGAGTAAATATAAAAAACTTTGGGAATTTATAAATAATCAAAATAAAGAAGAATTGGTATTGTCGTTTGATGAAATCAAAAAGATTCTTGATTTTGAAATTGATCATTCATTTTTGACATACAAAAAAGAATTAAAAGACTTTTCGTTTTTGGTTAAGAAAATTTCACTTAAAGAGGAAAAAGCAATTTTTGTAAAAATATCTGAGTGAAACGAAATTAATTCTGAACTGTAAATATGTCTAAAAACATGATATATTGGAATTGGAGGTAATTTATGTTTGCAACAACTGGAATAATTCAAGGCAATACAGTTTGTGTAAAAAACCGTGCTCTCGACCAATATAACGGACGAAAAGTAGTAATTACCGTTTTAGATGAAGATGATAGTTATAATACTGTTTCTGATGAGCAGTTATTCGAGGCTTCAGATTCGATAATTTCCCAAAATATGAAAGCTTATCAGGAACTGGCAAAATGAACTTTTTCTCGGAAGAGCAAGTTTTAAAAATTCATTCATCGCTGATAACAAAAACTGGCGGAATAGACGGCGTTCGAGAATACAACCTTCTGGATTTAAGTTTAAAATCAATATTTCAAACTTTCGATGGAAAAGAATTATATCATTCAATTTTGGATAAGGCAGTTCAACTTTGTTACTCATTGATTGAAAATCACCCTTTTTTAGACGGCAACAAAAGAATTGGTATTCATTTAACTCTTGTTTTTCTTAAAATAAATGGAGTTGATTTGAATTACAGTCAGGAAGAGCTAATTGATTTAGGACTGGGAATAGCTTCGGGAAAAATTAAAAAAGATGAAATAAAAAAGTGGTTTATGGAACATAGAAAATAAGCGTCTAACACAGTTTTACGACCAGCGGTCGTGTTCTGTAAGGAAACTATAAAAGCGTCGCTCTCGCGACTGGCGAATCAAAGCGGACATTTTTGCTTGTATTATTGCTTTGCTTCTTGGCGGCTTGGGTATTCATAAATTTAGGCCAATATACAGTGATGTAATGACGCAGACTTTATTACATCGCCTTTATTTTAATGAATTTTGCTGTAAACTTCATATCTCTGTGTTACATTATAAGTGGAGGTATGCTATGGCAATGTTGCAGGTTAGAGATATGGATGACCTTTTATATGACAGGTTGAAATTCTCAGCAAAGCATGAAAATCGTTCGATAAGTCAGCAGGTTATTACGATTTTGCAAAATTATTTTACATCAGTTCCAGTAAAAAGAAAAAATGCTACTGAAGAATTCTTAAAATTGGCTGGTTCTTGGGAAGATTCTCGTTCAACGGAAGAAATTATAGATGATATTTATAGTTCAAGAGAAAACTCTTCAAGATTCGAGGCGACAGATGGGATATTTGATTGATACAGATACGATAGTTTTTGCACTTCGCAATGAGAAGTCTGTTTTAGATAAATTCAATGAGAATAAAAATATTCCAATTTCTATTTCTATGATTACTTATGCAGAACTTGTTTTTGGTGCAAAGCGTTCTCAAAACGAGCGGAAAAATATGATAAAAGTAAATCATATTCGAGAAATATATCCGATTGAAGGATTGAATGAAGGCGTTATGGAAGTTTTTGCAGATGTAAAAGCAAAAATGATTTCAAAAGGAATAAGGATTGAGGATCTGGATTTACTTATTGCCGCCACGGCAATTTATAATGATTTGACTTTAGTAACAAACAATACAAAGCATTTTGTCAATGTTCCTGATTTGAAATTAGAAAATTGGAAACAATAATCAAATAACACTGGTTCGTAGCCGACATTTTTGCTTGTCGAAAAAATGCGGTTCAAGCCCGCTCAGGTACAACCTAATGTTATGTTGAGGGCTTGCGCCACTTTCGTTGAAAGTAAAATCTACAACAAATTTTCTCTTTAAAATTTTTGGCAGTGTACACTGCCAAAAGGACTGTTTCAAGTCCTTTTGGCGAAGTCTTGCTACGCTCGACTTCGCCAAAAGAAAAAAAAATTCAAAGAAAAGTGGCATTGCGCTGGCACTTTCGATGGCAATGATTTTCGGATTCTCGGCGTGCGGGACCAATGAAAGCGGTGGCGGGCCTGATACTCCTGTCACACCAAGCGTTTCCCTTTCAAGCATTGCGATAAACGGAACTCTTGCAAGTGCGCTCTACTACGTGGGCGACAGCCCTGCGACAGACAATCTTACCGTAACTGCGACCTACTCGGACTCAAGTTCAAAAGCGGCAACAGGGTTTACGGCTTCTGCATTTAGCGAGGTGAACCTCGGCACTGAGCAGTCCGTAACAATCAGCTACAAGGAAGGTGGCGTTACAAAGACTGCGACCGTAAACGGAACTTTCTATGTTGCGGCGGCAGGGGCAAAACCAACAGAAAGCCCGGTACTGCTGTCTGACTACACGGGAACTCTTACCGGCGGAATCTACTACAAGTTCGGAGACTTCCCTCAGACAATTTCTGCCCTCACAGGCGATGATGCCTACACCGCAGAGCCTGTCTATAACGGCTGGTATCTTGGAAGCGACGGCTACTTCTATGCAAAATGCACGGAGAACGCCTCTGCCAACAACTACACCTACAGCAACAACACAACCGTTGCTCAGGCAAGCAGCAATAGGGAAAAATACTTTAAGGTAGAGCCGGTTGTATGGCGCGCAGTTACACAAAGCTTTGACCACGACGCTGACGGAAACGGCGACAAAATTCTTCTTGTGGCAGAAAGCATTCTGACGGCAAACGTGCCGTATTACGGCTCAACTTCTAGCCGCACACTGGGCGATAATACAATTAGTGCGAACAACTACATGTACTCGAGCATCCGTGCATACCTGAACGGAAAACAGAACCAGTTTGTGACAGACGGCGGAACTGCAACCGCTAACGACATTGACTGGAGCGGAAATGGATTCATTGACACTGCATTCACAGGCGCTGCACAGGGAAAAATCCTTGAGACAAAAGTAGACAACAGCGCGGCAAGCACGAACCCGGATGCAAACGCAAGTCTGTGGAACGATGGAAACAACGACTACGCCTGCGACATTAAGGCAAACTGCGCATACCAGAACACGACCGCTGGCTACGGCGGTGTAGTTCCCGCTTTGTCAATTTCCAATGGAAATTAGCTGTAATCCTTTTACAAAGTAAAATAATCTGCAACGATGCGAATAAAAGGTGCTTTGCGCCCTTCGCATCATTACGCACTTGTATATGTCTTATCATGCTTTTGCAAATGCAGTTCCTGTGGGGGTAATTGGATTTTAGAACTGAGTTTTTACCAGTTTTATGTTAGAATGACCTCCTGTGAGTGATTTATTTGACGCTTCTAAACTACAAAAAGAGCCTTTGTCCGCTAGGCTTAGACCCTGCAACCTTGACGAATACATTGGGCAAGACCACCCTTGCAAAGGTGATTGCAAACCGCACTAAATCAAACTTTATAACCTTAAACGCTGTTCTTACTGGTGTTGCAGAAATCCGCACCGCTATAAAACAGGCAGGTTAAGTTGTAATTTATTCATACATAAGCGTAATCCGCTGTTTTTCTATCAATTCAAAATCTTTATCGCCTGTTTTCAATCAAATCAGTGTTTTGGAGACTGGTAAAACATCAGCCAATACAATAAAAAAAAAAACGGCAACCAGTAAATAATAATTCCCCACAATAAAAAAAAACATGTGTTTCTATTGACAGAAACACATGTCGTAAAGTATTCTCTATTCAAGATTTGTTACTGTTTATAGAAACGTGTTTTTATAACACTTTCCTTACTGCAACAGGAAATCTTAAGGACTGCTTTATGGAAAAAAGAACCGATTCTGTATACAAGTGCATTTATAATTCCCGTTATACGCCTTATCTTCTGGCTAAAAAAATTGGGGCGCGTGCAATTCTTGAATCTGCAAGTTTTAAAAAAGGGCGCGAGCGTTATTCTATTTTGATGACCGAGGAAGCGTTCAAGACAGTGCAGGCTGCGGACGATGTTTATTTTTGTATAGGCGAGCAAAAAATCGCCTTTGATTCTACGGGCGTTGAAAGTTTTGACGCGTTGGGGCGTAAGAAAAAGGCTGACATTTTGGACGCCCTCCTTTACGTTTCAAGTCAGAATCCAAGCCCTCAGGGAAAACTTGCAGAAATTCCGCTTCCTGCTTCGGGAATCGGTTATCTTGGCTACGAGTTTGCGGCAAGGTGCGACAGCATAAAATTTTTTGAGCAGCGGGATGAACTTGATATTCCCGAATGTATGTTTGTTGCAGGACACATTTACATTATCTTTGACCACTTTACTGAAGAAATCCACATTTTCGGTTTGAACTACAATGAACACAGGATTGATTTGAACGCCGCCCTGGAACGTCTTTTAAAAAGAATGAACGACATGGATTTTTCATACATCGAAGAAGAAAGCGAGAAGTTTGACTGTAAAATTTTAAGCGACGACGAAGAATCCAAAGCGGAATACATCGAAAAAGTCAAGGCTCTCAAAAATCATATTGCTGCAGGCGACATAATTCAGGCGGTTCCTTCAAGACGGATGCGTATTGAATGTGCGGCGGATGCGCTTGCAGTGTACGGAAAACTCAGGAAGATAAATCCTTCTCCGTATCTTTTTTTCATTGATTTTGGAGACTTCCAGTTTACAGGTGCTTCGCCTGAAAGCCTTGTGAGGGTCAGGGGCGGAAAGGCAACCATTCATCCTATCGCAGGAACAATCCGCAGAGGAAAAAACGACGACGAGGACAGGGAGTTTATGAAAACGCTTTCGTCAAATCCCAAGGAAAGGGCGGAACATCTTATGCTCGTTGACCTTGCAAGAAACGATCTTGGACGAATTGCAGATGAAGGTTCTGTGAATGTAAGTCAGTTTATGGAATGTGAACTTTTCAGCCACGTGATTCATCTTGTTTCATGCTGCGAGGCAAGACTTAAGGAGGGTGTAAAACCCATTCAGGTTTTAAGGGCCGCTTTTCCTGCGGGAACTGTAAGCGGCGCTCCAAAAATCAGCGCCATGCAGATTTTAAGCGGACTTGAAAAAAACAAGAGAAGGTTTTATGCGGGCGGAGTCGGATACGTTCAGTCAAACGGAGATTTGGATTTTTGCATTTCAATACGCTGTGCCTTGAAAAAAGAAGGTGTATGGAATCTTCAGGCGGGAGGCGGAATTGTGTATGACTCTGAACCTGAACGTGAATTCAATGAAACCTGTGAAAAACTCGGCGCACTGATAGACACTCTTACAAAATAGCGTGGGTTTATAAAACTGTATAAAACGGAGGAAAAAATGATACTTGTAATAGACAATTATGATTCGTTCACTTTTAATGTGACGCAGATGCTCAAGTCTGTAACTGATATGAAAATTAAAATTGTAAGAAACGACGAGGTTTCTGTATCCGACCTTGAAAGGCTGAATCCTGAATATCTGATTGTTTCGCCCGGACCCGGAAGTCCGAGCGGAGCCGGAATCTGCGAGGAGGCGATAAGATTTTTTGCAGGAAAAATTCCGATTTTGGGAATCTGTCTTGGGCATCAGGCAATCTGTGAGGCGTTTGGCGGAAAAATCGTGCGAGCAAAAAATATAAGGCATGGAATTGTAGAGGAGATTGACCTTGACGGACGGGGAATTTTTAGGACAATAGGAAAAACGTCGAATTTTACCAGGTATCACAGTCTGGTTGTTGCGGAAGAAACTTTGAGTCCTGATTTTGAAGTAACTGCAAGGGCAAAGGACGGCGATGTAATGGGAGTGCGTCATAAAACTCTCGACATCGAAGGCATTCAGTTCCACCCCGAAAGCATTGCAAGTGAAAACGGAAAGGAACTCTTGAAGGCGTTTTTGAACTACAGAAGAGAAAATCTTAACGCAAGCGAATATTTGAATCTGCTTCTTGAAAAAAGAAATCTTAGCGAGGAGCAGGCTGCGTTCTTCATGGAAAACATCACTGACGGAACTATGGACGAGCGGCTTATGGCTGCGATTCTTGTGGCGATGGCGGCAAAAGGTCCTTCCGAAAGCGAGATGATTGGCTGTGCGAGGGTGCTTCTGAAAAAAAAGAAGGAGTTTAAATGTTCAAGGACGGGGCTTGCGGAAATTGTAGGAACAGGCGGAGACGGCAAGGGAAGTTTTAATATTTCTTCTATGTCCGCCTTGGTTGCCGCAAGTTGCGGTCAGAGCGTTGCAAAACACGGAAACAGGGCGGTTTCGTCAAAGTCTGGCGCGGCGGACTTTTATGAGAACCTTGGAATAAACATAATGGCTGAACCTGAAAAAACCGCACGGCTTCTTGAAAAAACTAATTTCGGTTTTCTTATGGCGCCTATCTATCATTCTGCCATGAGATTTGCTTTTCCTGTAAGAAAACTTCTTGGAATAAAAACCATTATGAATATTCTTGGACCGCTTTTAAATCCTGCGGGGACGGAATACGAGGTTCTGGGCGTGAGTTCTCCGTCGCTTTTGGAGGATTACGCAAGGGCGGCAAAAAAACTCGGAGCAAAGCGCGTAATGGTCGTCTGTGCAAGGGACGGCTACGATGAAATAAGTCCCATTGTGCCGACTGATGTTTTTCAGATTGACGAGAAGGGAATGGAGGCTCGCTATGTGATTGAGCCAAAGAATTTTGGAATTGAAGGCTGTACGGAGGAGGAACTTTCAGGCGGCGACGGAAAAGAAAACGCCGCTCTTGCTATGGATTTGTTGAACGGCAGGGGCAGAAAATCCATAAAGGCGGCAGTCGGCTTGAACACGGCGGCTTTGCTTTATCTTTCAGGAAAGGTGAAAACTTTAAAAGAAGGTTACGCGGTTTCAATTGAGGCTATGGATTCAGGAAAAACACTTGCAAAACTCAGGGAAATTCAAGAGTTTTCAAAGTTGGCTTCGTAAACAAAGCGCAGGGTGAATATGGGCGAAAATGAAAACATACTTTCAAAAATAGTTGAACGGCGTGCAAAGGACATTGAAGGGCGCGGCCTTGATTTTGGGTTTGAAATTCCTGTGCAAAGAAAACGTCCTGTAAATCCTTTTATGGAAAAAAGAGGACTGATTCTTGAATTGAAAAGGGCAAGTCCAAGCAGGGGCGATATTGCAAAAGGACTTGATTTTCCGTTGACAGCAAAAAAATATTTTCAAAACGGAGCGACGGCCATAAGCTGTCTTACTGAAGAAAATTATTTTAAGGGAAGTCTTAAAGATCTTCTGGACGTTTGTGAGGCTGTTCCGAATATTGCAGTCCTCAGAAAAGATTTTTTGCTGTACGAAGAAGAGGTTGAAATTTCTTACAGGTGCGGAGCGGACGCGGTTCTTTTGATAAGTGCGATTCTTCCGTTTGAAAAAATGCTTCGCATGACGCAAAAATGCAGCGAACTGAAAATAAGGGCGTTCATAGAAGTGCGGACTTTTGAAGATGTAAAAAAGGTTTTGGAAGTAAAAAATCATTTTCCTGAAACAGTAGTCTGCGGTGTAAATTCCAGAAACCTTGAAGATTTTTCCATAGACCTTCTTGTGCCTGCGATGTTTAAGGAAAGTCTTGGCGGAAAGGTTGTTTTTGAAAGCGGAATAAAAACTTTTTCTGCCGTAAAAAAAATTGCAGCGCTTGGATTTTCCGGAATTCTTATGGGAGAGGCGGCTTCCAAAAATCCCGGGCAGACTGCTGATTTTGTAAAGGCGTTTTCAGAATGTTCTGAAAATCTGTACGGAAAAAAAATGAACGCTCTTGCACGGAAAATTCTTTTAAAAAAAATCGATGAAAAAATCGATTCAAAAAAGCCCATGATTAAAATCTGCGGACTTACAAGAAAAGAGGATGTTTTGCTTGCCGACAGTCTGGGCGCTGATTTTGTGGGCTTTGTTTTTGCAAAGGAGTTTGAACGAAATGTGTGCGGAAAAAAGTTTGACGCCCTTGTCTCCTGTCTGAAAGAACTAAAGGCGTTCAAGGTTGCGGTTGTAACCTGTATGGATTCCGACGAGGCGCGTTTTGCAATTAATCTTGTAAAAGAAGGAACTTTGGATTTTGTGCAGTTCCACGGAATTGATTTTAATTCTGTTCCCGGTGATATTCTTGAAGAAATTCCTCATTTTTTTGCCGTAAGTTCAAAAACGGAAGATGTAAAAAAGGTCGCCTCTGATTTGCAGGCGGAAGGAGAGTTTCGTTTTATTCAGGACGACAAAAAAAGACAGTATGAAAAATCATTTCCTCTCTGGCTTGCAGGAGGTCTTGCACCTGAAAATGTTTTTGAACTTGTACGGGAGTTGAAGCCTGAACTGATTGACGTGAGCGGAGGAATTGAGGATGAGGGAAATGTCGGAGTGAAAAATGCGCAAAAGATGAAGGCGTTTTTTGAAAATGCTTTGCATGGAGATTGAACGCGCCGTCGTCATGTTTTGCCTGCGCTCAATACGACGGTTGAATTTGTTGCGGAACGCAAAAAGGAAGGTGGATTATGAAAGTTTTTTTTGATGAGTTCGGAGGAAAATATGTGGCGGAAGTGCTGCGCCGTCCGCTTGATGAACTTGAGTGTGCGTTTGAAAAAGCGATGGGCGACAGGGCGTTTTTGGAAGAATATGAAACTATAAAACGCGATTATATCGGCCGTGAAACTCCGCTTTTGTTTGCGGAAAACGCTACGAGGATTTTGGGCGGTGCAAAGATTTTTATAAAACTTGAAGGGCTTGCAAACACGGGAGCGCATAAAATCAACAATGCAATCGGACAGTGTCTTTTGGCAAAATATATGGGCAAAAAAAGAATTATTGCAGAAACGGGAGCGGGTCAGCACGGACTTGCGACTGCAGCCGCCTGTGCAAAACTTGGGCTTGAGTGTACGGTTTACATGGGCGAAGTGGACGTTAGACGACAGCAGCCGAATGTCGCTTCCATGGAATTGTATGGGGCGAAGGTGTCTCCTGTGCGTTCGGGCAGCAGGACTTTAAAGGATGCTGTAAACGAGGCAATGCGCGACTGGGCTGCAAATCCTGACACAAGCCATTATGTTCTGGGTTCTGCTTTGGGACCCGCTCCTTTTCCTGATATTGTAAGGGAGTTTCAGTCTGTAATCGGAAAGGAAATTAAAAGGCAGTGCGAGGAACGCGGCGTAAAGATTTCGGCGATTGTTGCCTGCTGCGGAGGAGGCTCAAATTCTATGGGCTGTTTTGCTCCTTTCATAAATCAAAAGGATGTAAGGCTCATTGCCGTTGAGGCTGGAGGCACAGGTTCAGAAATAGGATGCAATGCGGTAAGGATGTCGGGCAAGGGGGCAAGGACTGGAATAATGCAGGGCTACAAGTCCAGATTTCTTATGGATGAGGACGGTCAGGCGCTTCCAACGCGTTCCATTTCAGCAGGACTTGATTACTGCGGAATAGGACCTGAACTTGCCGCATTGGGTTCTTGCGGGCGCGTGGAATTTTCTTCCGCCCTGGACGATGAGGCGTTGAACGCCCTTAAATTTTTTGCAAAGAACGAAGGAGTTCTTTTTGCAATGGAAAGCGCGCACGCGGGGGCAGAGGCAATCAAACTTGCTCCAAAGTTAAAAAAGGACGATGCGATTGTTGTGAATATGTCTGGTCGCGGCGACAAGGATATTTTTATTACAAGTCCGATTTTCCGTCCGGCACAGTGGAAGAACTTTCTTGAGGCGGAACTGGAACGGCTTGAAAACACAACAGACATTCATTTTGTGTAGGATAGGAGATTTTATGACTGACAAAATAAAACTTATGGCCCATCTTGTGGCAGGTTATCCGAGCGATGAAGTTGCTTTTGAGGCGGCGAAGGCTCTTGTTGAAGGCGGCGCGGACATTCTTGAAGTGCAGTTGCCGTTCAGCGATCCGAGTGCAGACGGAAAGGCGATTCAGGATGCGTGCTGCGAAGTTTTAAAGCGAAGATATACAACGGCGCAGGGCTTGGATTTTATCGCGCGAATTCACAAGGCTTTTCCGGATATTACAATTTATCTTATGAGTTACGCTTCTCTTGTGTACACGCCGGGAATAAAAAATTTCTGCAAAAAGGCTGCGGAAAGCGGAGTCAAGGGGATGATAATTCCCGACCTGCCGTTTGATTTTGACGAAGGGCTTGGTTCAGCCTGCATTGAAAACGGCATGATAAATATTCCCGTTGCCGCTCCGAGCATGAGCGGAGAAAGGCTTTTAAAACTTGCAAAGGCAGGTTTTCCTTACATATACGCCGCGCTGCGTACGGGAATTACGGGGCAGGACACAAAAATAGACGAGAACACTTTAAAATTTTTGCAGGCGGTAAAAAGCGGAGGCTCAAAAGTGTACGGAGGTTTTGGTATTTCAAACGGAACCCAGTCAAAGGCGTTGGCGGACTGCGTGGAGGCTGTGGTTGCAGGTTCTGTTTTTGTCCGGCTGATAAGCAGTTTTAAGGACGACAAAAAACGCCTTTATGCAGAAATTACTGCAAAGGCAAGGGAGATTTGCGGTCTGTAGACTTTTAGACCATGACAGGCCGGCGTGTAACGGAGCCACGAACCTTTCTGATACAGGACGCCTGTACAGTTTGCGAAAAAAAAGGCTGTCTTTGTTTGAAGTTGTAAAAACTTCCAAGACAGCCCCTTTTTATAAAAACAGGAAATTTCTTAGTTCTTTGCGCGTTCTACAAACGAGCCGTCGCGAGTGTCGATTACGATTCGCTCTCCGTCGTTTATGAACAGTGGAACTCGAACTTCAATTCCTGTGTCGAGTGTTGCAGGCTTCAAAGACTTTCCTGAAGTGTCGCCCTTTACGCCAGGTTCGGTGTATGTGATTGTTCGTGTAACCTGGACCGGCATGTCAATTCCCACAGGTTTTCCCTCGTAGAAAGTGAGTTTTACGTCAAGTTCGTCTTCTGGAGTTATATAGCCAACATAGTCGCCAAGATTTTCCTTTGGAAGTTCAAACTGCTCGTATGTGTCCTGATCCATGAAAACGTATGTGTCGCCGTCAACATACGAAAGTTTTGTAACGTGCGCGTCAAGGTCAACTTCATCAAACTTTTCGCCCGCGTCGATTCCAAGGTCCATTGTTGACTTTGTAACAAGATTCTGGACGCGAAGGTTTGTAACCATACCTGCACGACCTGAGCGCTGACCAAGCATTTTCTGAACGATAAGCGGATTTCCTTCATACATAAAGGCTGTTCCAACTTTCAACTGCGATGTCATTAACATATCTATAACCTCAAAAATAAAGTTTTATCTATAAACAGTACGCTATTTTACACTTTTTCCGAATTAAAGTCATCAACCAAGATGTAAAAAGGCAGGCGATTCATACACAAGAGAGTCGCATATGAACCGCAAAAACGCACCGCTACCTGTATTTGTAGAATCCTTCGCCTGAGTTTACACCCAGTTTTCCTTCGTCGATGTATTTTTTCAGCATCTTTCCGATTGCCTTGAAGTTGAACGGAGCCAGGAACGACGGAATTTTTTCAAAACGCTTGTTTATGTTTGACACAGTTGTAAGACCAACGATGTCAAGAATCTGGAACGGACCTTTAGGAGAACCAGTTCCAATCGTCCACGCCCTGTCTATGCTTTCCGGGTCGGAAACGCCTGTCGCATACAAATCCATGCCGGCGCACAAAAACGGAACGAGCATCGAATTCAAAAGATAGCCTGATTTTTCCTTGTGTACAGGAAGCGGAACCATGCGTATTTCCCTTGCAAATTCAATAACCGCGTCAAAATATTTTCTGTCGGTTTTAGGCTGCGCCATGACTTCCGCCGTATTGCAGTACCAAATTTCGTTTGCAAAATGAAGCGAAAGATATTTTTCCGGGCGGCCTGTGAATTTTGCAAACTCCGACGGAAGAAGGGTTGAGGAATTTGTAACCACAATCGTTTTTTCCTCCGTAAAGGGAGCGAGTTTCTTGTAAAAGTCGATTTTCTGTTTTTTGTCTTCAGCCATCGACTCAATTACAAGGTCGGCGTCCGCGGCCGCCTTCTGTAAATCCAGTTCAATCTTTATGCCTTCATACGCCTTCTTGACCCTGGAAAGACATTCCTCCCTGTTGAAATTTTCTTTGTCGGAAAGACCAAAACACCATGTGCGGGGATTTTCACCGTCCAGAGCCATTTTTTCAATCGCATCTTCGTACCGTTTTTTCAGATTGTCAAGTTTTGGCTGCGTTCTTCCAATGCTTCCCTGACTTCTGAGCCAAACCGTAACGTCAAAGCCGCAGTAAGCGGACTGAAACGCAATCTGACTTCCCAAAACGCCACCACCGGCGACCACGATTTTTTTCATAAATACACTCCATCTTGGATTTTTTTTGGGCGACTTTTTGAACGCATGCGCGTTCAAAAACCGAGCTTTTCGCACTTCCGCTTTCGCTCCATTCCTTACGGAACGCCTGCGGCGGTGCTGCAATCTCTGTCGCAAAGCGCGCGTTAAAAGCACGCGTCGGGCTTATACCGACACATTCTAAAACCCGCCACGACTTTCGTCCAGTAGTTGAAACGCCAGGACAACCTCAGTGTAAGCGGTTGTCTTGGTCGTGGCTGTTGCTATATCATCTTTGTATGTCTATAGAATCTTTCATTCCATGCGAAAATCAGGAAATAAACCAGCTGTTAATATTTACAGCCGAAGTCGATAAAATGACGTCGGTAATGAGGCGTACGCTTTTAATCGACAAAAGCCGAAGGGAAAATGACGCGGAACATTCGTGGCACATAGCCTTGATGGCGATGCTTTTTAAAAAATACGCGCCTGAGGGAACGGACATAAACCGCGCGGTTCAGATGTGCATAGTGCACGACCTGATAGAAATATACGCCGGCGACACGTTCGCCTACGACATCAATGCAAATGAGGACAAGGCTGAACGCGAACGAAAATCCGCCGACAGGCTGTTCAGCCAGATTCCAGGCGATGTTGCGGCGGAACTTAGGACCTTGTGGGAAGAGTTTGACAGTATGGAAACGGCGGATTCAAAATACGCCGCCGTAATGGACAGACTTCAGCCATTTTTGCACAACACTCTTACAGACGGACACACATGGGTTGAAGGAAGGCCGTCGCTTGAAATGATCTACAACCGAATAGGAATTGCAAGGGAAGTTGTTCCTGAACTCTGGCCGTGGATTGAAAAAAACATACAGCACGCGATAGACATGGGCTGGCTTGAACGCTAGACAAATTTTCCCTGTAAGAATGCCGTTTGTCTTTCAAGCGCAAAATCTACGATGTGTTTTGCAAGGTTTCCGTTTTGTAAAAGCGAATTTGAAAAATCTGCAAAACCGTTTTTTAACCGTTCCAGGCAATTAAGAAAATCATAGACGGCGTTTTCAAGTTCAAGAGGTTCTGAGCCGCGGCGGTTGTACAAAATCCAGCATTTTTCAATGATTTTAAAATCTTCCTGTACAAAAAACGGTTTGAGCCTGCAAAGAAGCGCGTTGACTTTTACAAGGTGATATTCTTCTGTCTGCGGATAGGCGTGCCACACAAACGGATTTCCAGAAAGGCAGGCGCGTGAAAGAGAATCTTCGCCGCGTATGAAAAGTACCGGTGTCTGTACAAGAAGCCTGTCCCAGTCCGTCTGGGAAAGAAAGGGAAGTTCCATTACTGTAAATGTGTTTTTTTTGGTGTTTTTGTATTCTGTGTACGCGTCTTTAAATGAGGAAAGCCCGGCGCCTTTTGCAAGTTTTACTGTAAATGTTCCGCCGATTTTTTGATTGAATCTTTCAAAGGCGTGTATTATTGGCGTGCAGTCTGTAGGATAACTGAAGAATACGGTGTAAAACCTGGGGGCGTTGCGGGGGGCGGAGCCCCCCGCAGAAGGGGTAGCGTATGACGATGCGGTTGAGCGGTGCGAGACCGCGGCGTCAGGAGCGAGGGGAAGGCTTTCCCCTCCTTTACGATTCTGGAGGGCCTGCATGAACGGCCGGTCAAGAATCAGTCCGCCTGTTTTTTGTGTAAATCCCATCATGAAATTGACTTTCTGCACGCGCGACGTCCGGGTGAGGCTTTTTAGTTTGTGGAAGGTTTCGGCGTAATCTTCGGCGGTAAGGTAGTCGAGCATTATTATGTCGACGATCTGTTTTACGCCTGTTTCAAAAAGAAGTTTTTCAAGCCAGTCGGGGCGGCCGCACTGGAAACATTCGATTATTACCTGAGGCGGATTTTTCTGGAACGCGTAAAGGTTCTGGTCGTGCGCGTCCCAGCGGTAGATTTCCCATGTGTCCAGCGTCTGAAAGTCTTTTTTTGGGTCGATTTTTTTGTTGAGGAGCGAGAAGGATTCCAGGCTGTCAACGACAATACGTATTTTTGTCGCAAGAGCGTCTGTATGGGAACTGGCGGGAGTGTCGGAGCGTGTTGCGGAGGCGGAACTGTTCGTGCTTGGATTTTGTGTTGACGTGTCGGAACGTTCGGCGAGAATGTCGGAACGTTCGGCGTGTGTGTATGGCGCGCCCGGCGTTTTGTGTTGCGAAAGTTCTGTAATTGCACGTGCAAGCCTGTACACAACTCCGATGTCGCCAAAGTTGTCTACAACCCTGCATAAAATTGTAAGGTCCAGCATTTTTTAGGACGTTCCTATTATTTCCGCCCACGAACGCGAGTCTTTTTTTGCGCCGCCAAGTCCAAGTCCTGCAAGAAGTGTTTCAAGTTCCGCGCGGACGTGCTGTGCGATTTCGGTTTCGCCCGTGTATTCGATTTCAACGTAGGGAAGTCCGTTTACAAGTTCAAGTTCAAGGCGGAACGCAAGGCGGTCTGTGTGTGGATTTTGTTGCTCGTGTATTACGTTTGCGCCGACTGTATTGCTGTTTGCCTCGCGGTGCATTACGTTTGTTCCGCCGTGTATTGGAATATCGCGGTCGTTGTATGACGCGAGAGTTTTGCTGTGTGGCGCGAGTTTGGCGCTGTGTGGCGTGGGCGCGCAGGCGGATTTTACAGATGCGCCAAACGCTATTTTTTTCTTGCAGAACCACAGGTCGAATCTTGTGCCTTTGAAGAACGCCCTGAGGACGTCCGGGTCTTGTATGAAAGTTTCGTCCTCGCGGTTAAGTTCGATTCCGTTTTCGATTGTTTTGTTCTTTATTGTAAAAAACGCCCTGGACGTGTCGGATTTTTCGCCTTCCATCTGTAAAAGCAGGGCGCGGATTTCTGAAAACGTTTTTCCGTTGATGTCTGGAAGTTCCGCTTTTTTTTCAGTCCGGATTCTTATGACCCTCGGTTCGTTTGAAAGCCGTTCCGCGCCCGTCTTGTACTGTGAATAATATTCGTCGCTTTTAAATACAAGAGCGGGTTCTGTAAGGATGATTTTTTCGTTCAGCGAGGTTCTGTAAATCAGGTTCAGAATCTGCATGAACTGTTCTTCCTGCAGCGGAAGTTTTGTTTCGATTTCGCGTCCCATGTGGCAATTATACATTTTAAAATAAAAAAGGCCACTTGGTTTGAAGCGACCTTTTAAAAGTTTTGTGTTTTTTACAGCAGGCGGAACCGCCGCCGCAGTTTGTGTTTGTGTATGTACTGCTTTATGTGCCGCGGCATGATGGCTGTATTGGTTCCGCATGATGGCTGTATTAGTCCCGTGGCGGAGAGCGTTATTTTTTTTCCGCGGGAAAGGCTTTCTGTGCGGCTTCGATGTCTGCCTCGGACGCCTTGACCCAATACTGGAAAACCTGGATTGGTCCTACTGTTCCTGCCATTGCGAGCGTTGGAACTTTTGCAGTGAATTTTTTATTTTTTTCACCCACGTCCAGATATTTTATGACGCAGCCGTATATTTTTCCGTTGCCCGGATCGATTATGTTTCCGCCCTTCCAGTTGCCTTCGGATTCTTTCTGCATATTGAAAATCCACGGAGTTCCAACTGTACGCATTTTGTTCACCGCGCCTGGAATTGGGAAATTCTTGTATGACTCCCTGCACGCCGAGGCTATTACATCCTGTGGTTTGTCTATTGTCGCGGCGATTGTTCCAAACAGTTTTCCGTCCTGTTCATAGATTTTCCAGATTGCTGTAACTTTTCCTGTCTGGTCGTCTATGCTTTTCCAGATGCCTACCGAAGGGTCTGCCGCAAAAACGCTTACGGCGCAGAACACAAGGGCGGCCGCCGCCGCCAAAATCTTTTTCATAAATTCCTCCTGAGTGAATTGTTTAACTAATTTAATTAATTGTAGCACCTGTTTTAAAAACACGCCACGAAATTGTAAAAAATGTTTGCACGCAAACCGCGGATTGTAATGCGGATTGTAATGCACGCAGGCGGCTGTATGGACTTTCTGTGCGTTTTGCAATGCGTCTTCCCTGGCGTTCATGCGCCTGTATTACTTTTTGGAAAGAATTTCTTTATACGCCCTGTCGATGTTCATAAGGCTTATCTGTATGTTCGTGGAGTCGGGAACGCCCTTTACATAGTTCAGTGCGAACTGTACAAGTTGCAGCGAAAGTTCAGGGCCGAATTCAACTGGATAGTAGTGGTCCGGATAATCCGCAACCTTTCCGTCCGTTACAGACTTGTTGATTGTAAATTCCGCGTTCTCGTTTGTGTCCGCGCCTTTTATTGCGGAAAAAGCGAACTGTTCTTCTATATAAAACTGCGCGTTTTCTTTTCTTGCAAGGAATTCAAGAAAGTCAAGCGTGTTCCTGCACTTTGCGGATTTTTTTGGAAGGGCAAGGATTACGTCCAGTCCGCTTGTAACAAAATTCTTCCTTTTGTCGTCAAACGTTGGAAAAGGAATCATGTCCAGTGCTACGCCCGGATTGTGCTTCATTATTTCAGGAATCATCCAGTTTCCGTTGATGAGCATTGCAGTTCTTCCAAGCGCAAATTCCCTGCCCGCGTCTTGGTAGCTTAGTCCAAGAAAATCTTTTTCAGGCTTTGACTTTAAAAGTACAAGGTAGCGTTCAAGTATTTCTGCATGGGTGGAGGAAAAATCCGCCTCGCCGCGCTCAAGTTTTTCAGGAAAATCTTTTGGAATCAGGTTTGCGACCATCTGGTTCCACGCGGGAAGCGCAGTCCATTCGTCAAGGAACGGAAATTCAATCGGTGTAATTTTCTTTCTGTTAAATTGCTGTATTACTTCGAAAAGTCCGCTCCAGGTGCACGGCGGCTTTATTTTCTGTTCGTCAAATACGGTCTTGTTTACAAGTATTCCAGAGAGGTTTGCGGAATAGGGGATTGCATAAATCTTGCTGTTTTTTTCAGCGTCCAGCGAATGAAGCATTTTTATGTAGGCGGGCTTTATTGAATCGAGTATTCTTGAACCGTCCATTGCGGCAAGATAGCCTTCCCGTATAAATTCCGTGTATATTGAATTTCCGCCCATCGCGATTATGTCCGGACAGTCGCCGTGTTTTAGCCTTTCTCTAAGCACGTCGTTCGCCCGCCTTGGAGACTCCACTTTTACTTCGACTGCGTTGTGCCGTTCCATCTCGTACATTTTTGCAAGTTTTGCAAGCGTTTCGACGTTCTCGTTTTTTGTCGTGTAAAGGACAATTGTACGCTTGCTGCAGGTGCAGCCCGCAAAAAATACGGCGGTAAAAGTCGCCAAAAAATAGATAAATGTACGGATTTTCATCTTCACCTCAAAATTACAACCATGATACATTTGAACGACAGACCAGTCAAACGGTTTTACAGCGCGCGGAACTGCCTTTACATCGCTTTATTGAATTCTTACACTTTCTGCTCTATACTGACACATCACTTTCATTGAAAATTGGAGTATAAAGATGGAAAAACTAAAAATCCTTTTGGCAAAGGGCAGAATTTACGAATCTGTTTACGAACTTTTAAACGATGTAGGAATTTCAATCCATCTTCCCGACAGGACTTATTTTCCAACCACAAACCAGGACGACCTTGCCTTTCAGGTTGTAAAGCCCCAGATTACAAGCGCGCTTCTTGCACAGAACATGGCTGACGTCGGCTTTTCTGGAAAAGACTGGGTTTACGAAAACGGAGTTGAAAACGAAGTTGTAGAAATCATGGATCTTGGCTTTGATCCTGTAAGAATCGTGGCGGCCATTCCAGAAACGCGTGATTTTCAGAAACTTCTCCAGGGAAAAGTTACAATCGCGACCGAATATCAGTCCTTGAGCAAAAAGTGGATTGAAGACAAAAAAATACAGGGAACGATTTTCAGGACGTGGGGAACAAGCGAAGGTTTTGTGCAGGACAACGACGAGGCTCTCGCCCAGATTCTGATAGACAACACCTCTACAGGTTCAAGCCTTGTTGCGAACAGGCTTAAAATCGTTGACACATTGATGGAGTCTTCTACAAGAATGTATGCCTCAAAAAAGGCGATGGAAGATTCTTCAAAAAAACAGAAGATAATGGAACTTAAAATGCTTTTTGAGGCGGTTCTTGCGGCAAGAAGCCGTGTGATTCTTGAGATGAACGTTTCAAAGGACAAGTTCAAGAATCTTATCGAAGGAATTCCTTCCATGAAAAGTCCTACAGTTTCACCTCTGTTTGCGGAAAACGGCTACGCTGTAAAAATCGCTGTAAAAAAGAGCGAGGTGCCAACCCTTCTTCCAAAATTACAGTCTCTTGGCGCCACCGACATTCTTGAATACGAACTTAGAAAGGTAATGCTCTAGCGCGGGTGGAATATGACAAGAAAAGCGACCATAGAACGAAAGACCGGCGAAACACAGATTTCCCTCACATTGAATCTTGACGGTTCTGGAAAATGCGATGTAAAAAATCCTATAGGATTTTTCGACCATCTTTTAAAAAGTTTCTGCAAGCACGGACTTTTTGATTTGAGCGGAACGCTTTCGGGCGACCTTGAGGTGGACCAGCACCATCTAATTGAAGACACTGGAATCGTGCTTGGAATGTGCTTTGAGTCTGCCCTTGGCGACTGCGCTGGAATATACAGGTCGGGCTCGTTCACATATCCAATGGACGAGTCGCTTTTACAGGCGGCTGTTGATTTTGGCGGTCGTCCGTACCTTGTGTGCAACGCCCAGCTTACAGGAATTCCGCTTGTTTCAATCGGACAGAACGGAGTTGAATCAAGTTTTCAGACGGACTGTTTTGAAGATTTCTGGCAGGCGTTCACCGCATCCGCAAAATGCAACCTCCACCTTGATACAGTACGCGGAAGAAGCGACCATCACAAAATGGAAGGACTTTTCAAGGCGGCGGCAAGGGCCATACGCTGCGCGGTCGAAATAGACCCAAGACGGAACGGTGCAATTCCTTCAACAAAGGGAACTATAAAAAACTGAAAATCGGAGGTAAACATGAAGAAATACGTATTTGCGGCGGCTTTTCTGCTATGCTTTGTTTCATTTTACGCGCAGCAGAAGGCAAAAACACAGGTGATGTATGTTTCCACGCAGAACGCGGAACTCAAAGAGAAAAAATCAAATTTTTCAGCCGCCACTGCAAAACTTTCCTACGGACAGGCCGTAACGGTCATTTCGATGGATAAAAAATGGGCGGAAGCAAAACTTTCGGACGGTTCAAAACGCGGCTGGATTTCGATGAATTCGCTTACAAAACGAAAAATCGCGGCAAATTCGGGCTTTTCCGCCTCTACGGACGAACTTTCTCTTGCAGGAAAAGGTTTTACAGCGGAACTTGAGGCGAACTACAAAAAAGAAGGAAAAGTGGATTTTGCGTCTGTCGATAAAATCGAAAAGAATTCTGTTTCAAGAACGGAACTTTTGACCTTCATAGAGGAAGGAAAACTCAAGGGAGGCGAAGAATGAAAAAATCGGTAAAACAGTCGTTTTTTTTAACGCTCGCGGCCATTACGTTCGCCTCGTGTTCAACTCTCGCGACCATAACGTCAAGCGTTGTAACTGCGGCGGGCGAGATTGGTTTGATTGATTCCGGTGTTGCAAAGTCTATATCAAAAACTTCGGATGCAATCGGAAAGGCCGCGGAAGTCATAACGCCCGAACAGGAATATTACGTTGGCAGGGCTGTTGCGGGAACAATCCTTAGAAAATACAAACTTTATTCCGCTCCAAAAACAGAAAAATATCTGAACATGATATGCCAGAGCCTTGTGCTGAACTCCGAGAAGCCCTATCCATACAGGGGCTACTGCGTGGCGATACTTGACTCCGACGAGGTGAACGCGTTTGCGACTCCAGGCGGACACATCCTTGTAACAAGAGGACTTTTAAGGACTACCAGCACGGAAGATGAAATCGCCGCGATAATAGCGCACGAAATTTCACACATACAGTTGAAGCACGCGGTTTCCGCAATAAAATCCAGCAGGGCAACAGGAGCGATTCTTGCGACCGCAGGAACGGCGGCGGTTGTGTACACCGAGGGAAATTCCAGCATGACAAGTCTTGTTGACGCGTTGGACGAAACTGTAGGAAACATCGTGCAGAGCCTTGTTGAGTCGGGTTTTTCGCAGACACAGGAATTTCAGGCGGACAAAAACGCATTGGTCCTGATGGCGGACGCGGGCTACAATGTTGAATCAATGAACGTGATGCTTGAAAGTCTTCTTGAAAAGTCAAATACAAAGACCGGTTTTGGAAAGACGCATCCAACTCCAAAGGCAAGGATAAAAAATCTTTCCAAGGAGTATAAAAAATACGATCACAACACCATGCAGCAGTCAAGGGAAAAACGCTTCAGGGAAATACAGATTTGACTATGACGGCAAGACAGAAGCAGATTTTTCGCCACGCGGTCATTTCGGTTTCGGTTTTTGCGGTTGGTGTTGTGTTTTATCTTTCGGGAATCCTTACATTTCTTGAAAACAAGACATACGACAGCCGCATAAAAGTTTCCGCGGGTTTTACGCGTCCAAGCGAGGACATCTGTGTTGTTGGAATAGACCAATACAGCATAGACAACGCGCTCAAGGATTTTGACTGGGGCTGGCCGTGGCCAAGGTCGGCATACGCCGAAATCGTTGACTTTATGAACGAGGGCGGCGCGAACAGCGTTACGTTCGACGTGTTTTTTACAGAACCTTCGGTGTACAGGCAGAACGACGACGAAACTTTTGCGCAAGCCTCAAAAAAATACGGCAGGGTGATACAGACGATGTTCGTTTCGGAGGACAACAGGCCGCTTTTTCCAATACGGCAGTTGAGGGACACATCGATTCTTTTGGGAAACAATACAAGCGCAAAGGATTCCGACGACGTGATACGTCGCGCAAGAATTTCCTATACACATGACGGAATTGAATATCCCGCGCTTGGACTTGCGCCTGTTCTTGCGGATGAAGAGTCAGACGAAACTCTTGAAAGTCTAAGACAGAAACTTCCGTTAAGAAAGGACGGCACCGTTCTTTTACGGTACAAGGGACCTGTAAGCCGATATTTTCCATACAGCGCGTACGATGTGATAAAAAGTTGGCGGCTGTATAAACAGGGAGAAAAATCCGTTCTTGTTCCGGAGGATTTCAGCGGCGCGGACGTTGTTTTCATGTTTTACGCGCCCGGACTTTTCGACATATGTTCCACTCCGATTTCACAGGTTTATCCTGGAGCGGGAGTGCATATTACAATGCTTGACAACCTTCTTACAGACGGATTCATAAGGGAAATTCCGCGCTGGCTTACAGTTCTTTTCTGTCTTGCGATGACTGTCGCCAGTTCGTTTTCTGTATACATAAGCGAACATTTTTCTTCAAAGGGAAAAAATTTAAAGATTATAGGACTTTTTGTACTGGCGCTTTTCATTACAGTAGGACTTCCGTACGCGATGATTTTAAAGAACATCTACGTTCCTCTTGTGGCGCCGCTTTTCTGCCTTGCGGTTTCTTTTACAGTTACGATTTTTGCAAACTACGCCGCGGAAGGAAGGCAGAAGCGTTTCATAAAATCAGCGTTCAGCCAGTACCTGAGTCCGTTTGTAATAGAAAGACTCATACAGAATCCTGAAAAACTAAAACTTGGAGGAGAAAAGCGCAACATTTCAATCTTCTTTTCAGACATACAGGGCTTCACATCGATTTCTGAAAAACTTGATCCAATACAGCTTACGGAAGTGTTGAACAGATACCTTACGGAAATGTCCGACATAATACTTGAATCAGGCGGAACGATAGACAAATACGAGGGAGACGCGATTATCGCCCTGTGGAACGCCCCTACAGACATACAGAAACATTCGCTCTGTGCGGTTCGGGCGGCTCTTGAATGTCAGAAAATGCTTGAAAATCTGGGCGGCGAATTTACAAAAATGGTGGGCTGTCCGCTTTTGACTCGAATCGGTCTTAACACGGGAGAGGCCGTTGTGGGAAACATGGGTTCCAGGCACAGGTTCGACTACACGATGTTCGGAGACGCGGTGAATCTTGCCGCAAGGCTTGAGGGTCTGAACAAACAGTTTGGCACATACCTCATGTGTTCGTCTTCGCTCAAGGAAAACGCAGAAAAATACGACGCTGAAATTCTATGGCGTGAACTTGGAAAGGTTCAGGTTGTAGGAAAATCAAAGGCGGTGCAGATTTTTGAACCTTTCCTGAAAGAAGATTTTTTAAAGAAGAAGGACGTGCTTTTAACGTTCGCGGACGCGCTTTCGCTTTTTTACAGCGGAAATTTCAAGTCCGCAAAGGAAAAATTTTCGTCAATCGAGGATGTGGACGCGCCCGCAAAAAAGTACGCGGCGCGCTGCCAGTTTCTTATGGAAAACCCTCCGCAAAACTGGGAGGGCGTATGGGTCGCCGACACAAAATAAGTTTTTGCTAAAGGTCGTATGACTCGCCGTACTTTACGATCTTTACGTTTTTAAAGCCGTTTTTGTTCAGGTGGCCGGCAAAAAATTCCTGAGCCTCGTTTTCGCCGTGTACAAGGAAAATCTGTTTTAGCCGGCTTGTGTCTATGGATTTAAGCCAGTCCGTCATTTCCTCGTAGTCCGCGTGCGCGCTGAACGCGTTTATCGTTTCAACCTTAGCCTTTACCTTGTACATGTCGCCAAGAATCTTGACTTCCTCCGCGCCGTCCCTTATCCTGCGTCCGAGCGTGTTTTCAGCCATGTATCCTACAATCAGAATAGTGTTTTTTTCGTTTCCTATTTCGTTTGCAAGGTGGTAAAGGACTCTTCCCGCCTCGCACATACCGTCCGCGGAAATTATGATCATGGGTCCCTGCTTTCTGTTCAACGCCTTTGACTCGTCCACGCTTGTTGTATATGAAAGCGACGAAAAGCCAAACGGATTTTTGTGGTGCTTTAAAAACGCCTCGTTCACCGACTCGTCGTAACATTCGGGGTGCACCCTGAACACGCTCGTCGCGTTTGCCGCCATTGGAGAGTCAACGTATATCGGAATGACGGGAATTTTTTTCTGGTCTGTAAGAAGATGAAGGTAGAACACAAGTTCCTGTACGCGTTCAATTGCAAACGACGGAATTATTATCTTTCCTTTTTTGTCGCAGGCTTCGCGCACAACCTTTACAAGTTCCTTCATTGCAAATTCTTTTGTTTCGTGCAGTTTGTTTCCGTATGTGCTTTCCATTACGATGTAGTCCGGCGCCGGAAAATCTGTTGCGGGAGGACGTATTATAGGCTTGTCCTTGCGTCCGATGTCGCCCGTAAAAAGAATGCGTTTTTCGTCCGTTCCGTCGCCCACGGTAAGATGCGCGAACGCCGAACCGAGTATGTGTCCTGCGTCAAAGAATTCCATCTTTACGTTTGGGGCGATGTACATCTGCCTGTTGTATGAAACTGAAACAATCTGGTTCGCGCACCTGAGCACGTCCTCTTCGTTGAACACGGGCTTCCATGTAAAGCGTTCGCCCTTTCTGTTCGCCTGTTTTGCAAGGAATTCAGCGTCGCGCGCCTGTATTCTTGCGCTGTCCATCATTACAAGGTTCGCTATGTCCCTTGTGGCTGGAGTTGAATATATGTTTCCGCGAAATCCTTTCTGACCAAGAACAGGAAGAAGTCCGCAGTGGTCGTAATGTCCGTGTGTAAGAACCACGGCCTCAAGTTTGTCGGCGGCGTAGTCAAAATTCCTGTTTTTTTCGTCGGAAATTTTTCTGCTTCCCTGAAAAGCGCCGCAGTCAATCATAATCTGCTTGCCGTTTACCTCGATTATGTGCTTGGAACCCGTAACTTCCTGTGCCGCCCCAAGCGAATAAAGTGAAATTCCCATAATATGCTCCTCGTGTTGTTTGCGTTTCGTTCATTCGTCTTATGTATTAAAGTCTAAGGCTCTTTCCCTCAATTAACAAGGAAATTGTTTGATAGTTTGCCCTCTTTCATATATACTGAGTCCACTTGCGTTTTTATCTGCTTATGTTTGCGTCGCAAACTTTTTATGAACTGAACGTTCTTTTTTGCGGACGTGAAAGAAATCAATTTTAAAGTTGAACTGCCTATTTTATTTCGCAACGCTTTAAAATGTCCGCGAGAATCAGAGGTTTTTTGTGCATTCAAGACCATTGGAAGAATATCCCGAAAAAATTGTACACAACGGAAAAATTCATTTTGGAAGTTTTCAAGGTGTTTCAGACAGGCTCGATGTGCGCGGCGTGCGCGCTCCTTTCGCAGGAATTCCAACATCGCGTTTTTTTTCAAATTTCAGAATCAAGAGCAAACTGACATACGTTTTCTGCTTTGATGAATTTGCAGGACTTGTTGAATTTTTTGACGACAAGGCGTTTGGTCTTGCCGAAGTAAGCGTATGGAACAGGGAGACGAATCAAAAATATTCCTACCACACCTTCATGGGACCAAGACGCCGTTTTGTTCCAGTGGATACGTCCGAAGCCGCGGTAACAAGTTATTCAAAAAAACGTTACGTAAAAATTTCGTGGAGCCGCAGGTTTTCAAAAATGAAACTTTCGTTCACATTGAAGGGCGACGGCGTTCGTCCTGCAATGAAGGGAAAATTCCGTTCGCCTTTTGTAAAGGACAGATCGGCGGAAATTCTTTTTGTAAATCCCGCTCCAACCACACAGAGGTGTTCCGCAACCTGGTTTGTTCCATTTGAATTCACAGGCGGAATTGCAACTGCAAAACAGAGAAAGCAGATAGATTCAGTTCCAGAAAACAAAGGTCTTGGACTTGTATGCCTGAACAGAACGTATTTAAAGGTGCATACAAGCGCAAGCACATTGTTTGGACTTTTTGAGGATGCAGGAAGAAAAATATTTTTTTCATTCTCAAGCACAAGCCAGGACGCGCTGGACGACGACACGTACAACAACAACTTTTTGCAGACGGACGGAAAGACGACGGCCCTTCCTTCCGTAAAAATCACGCATCCGTTTGGAATCGGCGGCAACTGGATAATACAGGACACGGAAAGCATGGTCGACCTTACATTCACTCCGCTTTCGGTTTCACACAGGACGGTGAACATAATAATAATGCGCAACGCAAATTCAACGATTTATGGAACGTTCGAGGGAATCCTTCTTACAAAGGACGGCGAAAAAATCCCTCTGAAAAACTGTCCTGGAATCATAAAAAAAAGCACGCTGCGTTTGTAATTATCGCATTTGGACTTATAATAGAGGGTATATTCGGCAGGGCGTACGCCCAAAATTCTCGTTTACATTGACGAGGGCAGGCGAAGTTTCTTACAGAGCAAACTGAAACGTTTTTAAGGATATGACTTATGGAAGAAAATAAACCAAGGCAGGCTGATTGGGCTCCAGGCACATTGGCAAGAACCCGAAACGCAATTGGAAACATCGACCCCGATGAAGCAAAAAAAATGTCGAAGGTTTTGGGCGGAGAGGTTATGTACGAAAGGCCGCAGACAGTTGAACATGAAAGCAAGAAGGGGACTGGAAAAATAGTCCGAAACGTGCAGGGCGGTTCGGAAGTAAGTTCAAAGTCGTCCAGTTACGGAGATTCAACGCCAATAGTTCCAGGCTCAAAAAACCGAAAGAATCAGGAAGAACTGCCTGTAATATCCGCAAAAATGAATTCGATGATTGACAGGTTGATGATGGCGCCGGAATACGGAATCAAGCCGAACTATGGAATCTTCAATTTTATAAAAATATTCAAGCAGAACGGACAGGAGCAGCTAATAACGGAATTCTGCACGCTGACCCTGAAAATGCACATCGAAAACCTGCAGGGCTTCATAACGGTTGTAAAAACTCTCATACAGATTGCTCCCGCTTCTTACAAGACAAAAATTGCAAGCGGAACGGAACCTAAATTCAAATTCCTTAGAATGGTTGCAGGCTGGACGATGCAGGGAATAAAAATCGCGCACGTTGACCTTCAGAATTTTCCGCAGCCATACATGACGCAGGATTTGATTCCATACACAAGGGCGGTCTACAGGCTTCTGATACAGATTTACTATTACGGCGAATCAAAAATTCCAAAACTCATAAAGGAAATATACGGCGACGAGGCGGCCTATCCTGACGCTCCAAAAGACAAACTTTCACATCTTGCAAAGGAAGCGATAACCCAGTGGCTGTACATTCAGAACGAAATAATACGCAAGATGTATCCGCTTTTGATGAGGATGTGTTCCAACACGTATGAGGAGTATCCTGAATTCTTCAAGGTGAAGGTTGCAGACATATTGAAATTCTGCGGACTTCACAAATACGATCTTCTTCTTCAGGAAAAACCGCAGCCTGTTCAGGAAAAGGCGGAAGAACCTAAAAAAGCCGTAATAACAAAGGGAGTTCGCGACGGACTTGTAAACACTGGTCTTCAGATATTGAACCAGTTCTTTCCGGACGCGGGGTTTGACAGGATTGAGGAACACCCGGACTTTTATCCGTATTTTCAGCCGCTGTATAAATTCAGCGACGGATTCAACTGTTTGAGCAGCGAAAATCCAATACAGACCACGGTTGTTCTGATACGCATAGTCGAAGATTTTTTACAGGGATGCAGGAACATAAAATTTCAGCCTCAGGCGGATGAGTCAAAAAATCCAAAGTCTGACACGATTCTTAAGATTATGGACGAATGGGCGGGCTACCGTGAAATTCTTTTTGAAAATATGTACTGCAAGCCCCTTACAAACCTTGTAAACCAGATTTATTCCCAGAGCGACTACGAAAATTCTCAGTTTGGAAAAAAACTCATGTCTGAACTTTTGTGGCAGACGGCGTATCACTTTCTGCCGAATTTCAAGTTTGAAAAACTTCTTCTTGAACGTCCTGCGGACGAAAGCAAACTCATTCCGATTTTTCACAGGACGGACTACGCGCGAAAATATCTTTCCGAAGCGGTGAGCCTTTGCGACCAGATGGCGGCGGCCAAGGGCGACGTCGCGCTTGTTGCAAATCCGTGGGAGCATTACAGGTTCGACATTCCAAACGAGGTTTCAAAAAGGCTTGACGTTCTTCTTGGCGCGCAGAACACCACCGCGAACACGAACGCGACAAACGCAAACCTGTTGAAATACACGCTCTGTGTGCTTTCCGTGCTTGACTGGTGGGTGAACAATCCTGAAAGTCCTGCCTATACAACTTCGTCAAAACACATATACAGGATAAATTCAGAAGACGGAAAGCCTCAGTTTTCCGTTCCGGAGCGCAAAGACCAGAACAAACTTTTTGCAGACCAGATCAGGGCCTCGTTCCAAAAAAAACAGTAGGTCCGGAAAGAATAACAATACAGCAGGCGGAACATAAAAATGAAGAAAGAACTTACTTCGGCACAGAATGTCGTTCAGAACGTATGCAAGATTAAAAAAAACGAACGCGTACTGATAATCGCAAATCCTTCTACCGCGGAAACGGCGCAGGACCTGTATCAGGCGAGCATTGAATCCGACGCGACAGCGGTGCTGATTTTTCAGAACACAAAAACGGCGTTTGACTGTGCGGAACCTGAAGTAATAGCCGCCATAAAGACAAATCCTGACGTTGTTTTTTCGATTTCCGAACACAAACTTGGAAAAGACTTTGAGGCTGCCGCAAACCCGCTTGCAGGTCCCGACGGAAAAAAATACGACCATGTTTTTGACTATCTTCTTGAAGGAAAAAAATCGATTCGTGCTGTATGGACTCCGGGTCTTACAGCAGATATGTTTGAGCGAACTGTAAACATCGACTACAGGCAGCTTTCCAAGACCTGCCAGACGCTTGCAAAACTTTTTGAAGGCGCGGTAAGTGTTACGGTAACCGCGCCTGGCGGAACGAACATTACGATTCCTGTAAAGGGAAGAAAACTTCTTGCGGACGACGGCGATTTTTCTGAGGCGGGAACGGGCGGAAACATTCCTGCGGGCGAAGTTTTCATAAGTCCTGTTGTGGGAACGGAAAAAGGAAGCGGCTGCCAGGGAACAATAGTGTTTGACGGCTCGATGACGTTCAGCGACGGAGATTCCATGCTGGAAACTCCAATAACCTGCAGGGTTGTGGACGGCTTTGTAACGGAAATTACAGGCGGCGCGGAATCCAGGCGTCTTTTAAAGACAATTTCGGAAGCGGAAAGCCGTGCAGTGGCGAATGAGAGGGAAGGAAAGATTCCTGACGGCATGGGGGCGGTTTACAAAAAAAACGCAAGGAACATAGGCGAACTTGGTATCGGTCTTAATCCCGCCGCAAGAATCACGGGAAATATGCTTGAGGATGAAAAGGCGTTCAAAACCTGTCATTTTGCCATAGGCGAAAATTTTGACAGCGACGCTCCAAGCCTTATACATCTGGACGGAGTTGTAAGAAATCCAACAATAACGCTCCTTTACGAGGACAGCACAACCCATACAATTTTGGACGCCGGAAACCTTACGGTATGAGGTGCAAAACACTTTCATGTTTTGCACGACGAGTTTGCGATGCAAACTCGCAGCATAAATTGTGCAAAACAAGGAAGCGGGCGTTGCGGGCGGCGTTTGAGCCCGCAGAAGGGGTAGCGTACAAGCCGAAGCGCGGCGGAGGCTTGGGAGCGAGGGGAAGGCTTTCCCCTTCATACGGCATAGCAACTAAGTCAAGATTCTGTTATATTCTATTCTATTAAAACACAACAAAATTACTCATCTGGAGATTTGGCAATGGCAAAAACTTTTGACGACAAAAAGATAATCTACACTATGGACCGGGTTTCGCGCGCGTATGGAACGAAGGTTGTTCTGAAAGATATAAGCATTTCCTACTATTACGGTGCAAAAATCGGCGTGATAGGTGCGAACGGTTCGGGAAAATCTTCGCTTTTCAAGATTCTTGCAGGAATCGACAGGGATTTTACAGGAGAAACAACGCTCGCTCCGGGTTTTACGGTGGGCTATCTTGAGCAGGAGCCTTATCTTGAACCTGGAAAAACTGTAATGGAGGTTGTAAAGGAAGGCGTAAAGGAAATTACGGATCTGCTTGCCGAATTTGACCAGATAAACGAGGCGTTTGGCGACCCTGACGCGGACATTGACAAGCTCTGCGCCAGGCAGGGCGAGGTTCAGGAAAAACTTGACGCCCTGGACGCATGGAATCTTGACAACAATCTTGAACTTGCGATGGACGCATTGAGGTGTCCTCCTTCGGAACAGGTTGTTGACGTTCTTTCTGGTGGTGAACGCCGCCGGGTTGCCCTGTGCAGACTTCTTCTTCAGAAACCAGACATTCTGCTTTTGGACGAACCTACAAACCATCTTGACGCTGAAACTGTAGCGTGGCTTGAAAAACATCTTCACGACTATCCGGGAACTGTAATAGCAATAACGCACGACCGATATTTTCTTGACGAGGTTGCAGGCTGGATTCTGGAACTTGACCGCGGCGAGGGCTATCCGTTCAAGGGAAATTATTCCAGCTGGCTTGAGCAGAAGAACCAGAGGCTTGCGCTTGAAAGCAAAAATGAATCCGCCCGTCAAAAAGAAATACAGAGGGAACTTGAATGGATTCACATGGGCGTAAAGGGCAGACAGGCGAAACACAAGGAACACATCACCCGATACAATGAACTTATGGCGCAGGAATCAAAAAAGCAGTTGAAGGACACGCAAATTTCAATTCCGGCAGGTCCGCGTCTTGGAAACCAGGTGATAGACATTGAAAACCTTACAAAGGGGTATGGCGACAAACTTCTGTTTGACAAACTGAACCTTCACATTCCGGCGGGCGCGATTGTAGGAATAGTCGGACCGAACGGAGCGGGTAAGACCACGCTTTTCAAGATGATTGCACAGGCGGCCGGTCAGAACACTGGCGAAAAGCCTGATTCCGGAGAGATAAAAGTTGGCTCCACTGTAAAACTTGTATACGTCGACCAGATGAGGACGGGGCTTGATCCAAACAAGACTGTATACGAAACGCTTGGCGGCGGCGCGGACATATTGAAACTTGGTGCGGTTGACGAAAAAGGCCGCGCGCTTGAAGGCGGCGTGAGGGAAGTGAATGCCCACGCGTATTGCGGCTGGTTCAATTTTGCAGGAGCGGACCAGAACAAAAAGGTTGGCGTTCTTTCGGGCGGCGAAAAAAACCGTCTGAACCTTGGAATGATGCTGAAGGAAGCCGGAAACGTCCTTATGTTCGACGAACCTACAAACGATTTGGACGTACAGACGATAAGGTCGTTGGAGGAGGCTCTTGAGGATTTTGCGGGAAGCGCCCTTGTTGTAAGCCATGACCGATGGTTTTTGGACAGAATCTGCACGCACATCCTTGCGTTTGAAAACAATTCTGAGGTCCGCTTTTACGAAGGAAACTGGTCGGAATACGCTGAATGGAAAAAAGAACAGTTTGGCGAGGATGCTGGAGTTCCAAAGCGCACTGTATACAGGAAACTTTCACGATAGGAAGGGATGTTTTTACGAGTATGGGAAAAATGAAATATTCTGCGGCGATTTTTGACATGGACGGCACTGTCCTTGATACAATCGAGGACCTTGCGGATTCCATAAATTTCGCGTTAAGGGAAAACGGACTTTCTGAAAGGACTGTTGAACAGGTTCGCGGCTTTGTTGGAAACGGAATTGAAAAACTTGTTGAACGGGCGGTTCCCGACAGCACGCCTTTTCAGGTGAGGGAAAGGATCCTTAAAACTTTCAACGACTACTATCCCGAACACTGCGCTGTAAAGACCAGGCCGTATGACGGAATTCTTGAACTTTTGGGAAAACTTAAGTCCGAGGGCGTAAAACTTGCCATAAATTCAAACAAGCCAGACTACGGCGTAAAGGAACTTTGCGAAAAATATTTTGAAGGACTCTTTGACGCTGCGGTTGGAATAAAGGAAGGCGGAAAAACAAAGCCTTCTCCAGACGCGCTGTATGAGATTCTTTCAGTTCTTGGCTGCGAAAAGTCAAAGGCCGTATACATCGGGGATTCGGACGTTGACATTCAGACGGGAAGGAACGCTTCTGTCCGCTGCATTTCGGTGGACTGGGGATTCAAGACGAGGGATTTTCTTTTGAAGAACGGCGCGGTGGAAATAGCGTCAAACTGCGAGGAACTTTACGCTCTTTTGACCCGCTAGTTTTTGCGGAACGTTTTACGCGTCGTGTTGCACGAAAAGTAACGCTGTACGCATCGCGTAACGCGAAGTAAAACGTGTCCTTGAACTCCGCGAGTTTGTGTTGCACGTTTGTGTGCAAAGCGAAACGTCTGTTTTGCCTGCGTAAAGGCATTTACACTTGAATATTTTTTATCAGGAGATTTTATGAGGAAGACAAAAAAAACTGTTGAATACGGAGAATCGTTGATTCAGAACTACAAGCATTTTCTTGACAACGGAAAAACAGAACGGGAGTGCGTGTCGCAGATTATCGAGGGAGCGCAATCGCACGGCTACAGGGATGTTTTTTCTGTAAAGACGCTTAAGGCCGGCGACAAGGTTTACGTTCAGAAGATGAACAAGGCCGTCGCTCTTTTTACGATTGGTTCTGAACCGATTGAAAACGGCATGAACATTCTTGGCGCGCACCTTGATTCTCCGCGGCTGGACGCAAAGCAGAATCCGATATACGAAAAGGATTTTATAACTTATCTGAACACGCATTATTACGGCGGCATAAAAAAATATCAGTGGGTGACACTTCCGCTTGCAATCCACGGTGTTGTGTGCAGGACGGATGGAACTGTTGTATGTGTGAATGTTGGCGAGGACATTGGAGACCCTGTTTTCTGTATTTCTGACATTCTGCCTCATCTTGCCCAGGAACAGATGAAAAAAACAGGTTCCGAGGTTGTAAAGGGCGAGGATTTGGACGTTATAATCGGTTCTATACGCCCCGTAAAAAAAGAGGCAGGGTCAGACGACGAAAAGGACAAAAAGAAGAAGAAAGAGGAAAAACTCGCCGGAAAAAAAATAATATTGAAGCTTCTAAAAGAAAAATACGGAATCGAGGAAAAAGACCTTGAATCCGCTGAACTTGAAATTGTTCCTGCAGGACAGGCGCGCGACTGTGGATTCGACCGTTCCATGATTTTGGGATACGGACAGGATGACAGGTCCTGCGCGTTTGCGTCTTTTGCCGCGCTCATGGATTTTTCTGGCGTTCCTGAAAGGACAAGTTGCTGTCTGTGTGTTGACAAAGAGGAAATAGGTTCTGTGGGTGCGACTGGAATGGGCTCGCATTTTTTTGAGAACGCCGTTGCGGAAGTTGTTGCAAAACTGAACCAGAATTACAGCGAACTTACGTTAAGACGCGCGCTTTCAAACAGCGCGATGCTTTCAAGCGACGTGAACGCGGCCTTTGATCCTTTGAACACAAACCTTTACGACAGGGACAATTCGTCCTTCCTTGGCGGCGGTCTTGTCTTTAACAAATACACTGGAAGCCGTGGAAAGTCCGGCGCCAGCGACGCGAATCCTGAGTTCATAGCGAAACTTCGCGGCTGTATGGAAAAGGCCGGCGTGAACTATCAGATGGCGGAACTTGGCAGGGTTGACCAGGGCGGCGGCGGAACAATCGCGTATCTTGCCGCAAAATACGGAATGGACGTTCTTGACGCCGGTGTTTCTGTATTGAGCATGCACGCTCCTTGGGAAATTACAGCGCAGGAAGACATTGTTCAGGCGTACAGGGGCTACAGGGCGTTTTTGACACTGTAACGTGCCGTATGGCGAGAGCCTTGCGCCACATTTACAGTTCGCTCCCCGGTTTGACGCGTCATCTTACGATTTTTAAATCCTTGGCGCGTCCGTTTTTGTCCTTCAACTGTTTTGCATCTGGATTTGGAGTTGTAACAACCAGAAAGTCAACTCGCGTTCCCTTGTCAACAGAATCGTTTTTGAATTCCTTGTTTATGTCGCTCATATAGAAAAAATAGTCGCCGGTCCTGTCGTCCGCCGCGATTATCCTGTATCGTCCTATGCGGCGTTTTACTATTCCTGTTTTTCTTTGTTCGGTGCTGTGTTCTATTTTTTCCACAAAGAATGAACGCTGGTTTTTGCCGTCGTCGGAAACCTTGAACCTGTCGTCGAACGACATTATGAAGTCTCGCGCGGATTTCTGGTTGTAATCCTTTACGTTGAAGTCTGGCTTTTGGCGAAGAATCGCCTCCCACATCTGTGAAAGAAGTTTTGTGTTCGTGTCCTTGTAAAACGGCGTGGAATCGAATGCTTTTTCAAGGAAGACTTCAAGGTCGAATCCGCCAAGTTCAGAGTGGCTTTTTTCCCTGTTCGTTTTGTCTTCCATAAGGATTTCTTCGTCGTTTTCTTCCAGGTCTTCAAAATACATGAACTCGTTGCAGGAATTCACCCACATTGGACTGCACTTTGCCTTGTCGCCGATTCCTATCACGCGTTTTCCAAGTTCGCGAAGCCTTAACGCAAGCGAATAATATCCGTTGTCAGAGGCGACAAGCGAAAAAATGTCGATTTCCTCGTGTTTTATTGCAAGTTCAATGGCGTCCATCATGACCGCCTTGTCAACCGCCTGTTCCTGGTTGTGATGGAACTGCTGTATCGCCGTTATTGGCGTTTTGGAAATCTGCTTCTGCCACGACTTTGTGCTTTCAATCGACCAGTCCGCGTATGCCCGCTGAAAAAGAATGTCTCCCTTTGTCGTCAAAAATGAAATGATGTCTGGAACTTTTACCGACGGAACGTTTTCCGCGTCAAAAAAAATCGCTATTTTGCTCAATTTTCCCCTCTTTTGCGCCTTGAGTGTCAGGCTTTCTGCGTTCGGGCATACCTGTAAAACCGTCCGCTCTGCAAACGCTGTAACAACGCATCTGCAGGCGCGACGTCATGCCCCGGCGAAAAAAAATCTCCGCCTGTGGCTTCAAGTTTAGACGCTAAACAAGGTTTTGCCAATGACTTTCGTATGTATTTAAGGGAAATGACCTTGTAAATCTGTTTTTATAATGCGCTTGTCATGTTTCCTACTATAAATAAATCACAAACTGCTTTATAATGCTTTAGTTTATTTTCATTCTATTGGAGGACAAATAAATGAAAAAGTTAATGGCATTTCTTGCGGTCGCCTCTGTGGCGCTTGTCGCTCTTGGAGCAAAACCTAAGGAAAAGATGTTGAAGATTGGAGTGATTCAACTTGTTGAACACGCCGCGCTGGACGCAAACTACAAGGGGTTTGTGGACGGACTTGCAGATTTGGGCTTTGTTGACGGTCAGAACATTAAAATCGACTATCAGAACGCCCAGGGTGAACAGGCAAACTGTGTGACAATCGCCCAGAAATTTGTGAACGGAAAAAGCGACCTTGTTTTTGCGATTGCGACTCCCGCCGCACAGGCGGTGGCGAATCTTACAAAAAAGATTCCAGTGGTGATTTCGGCTGTAACGGATCCGGAATCTGCAAAACTTGTAAAGTCAAACAAGGCTCCAGGAAAAAACGTTACTGGAACTTCAGACCTTACGCCCTGCGCAGCCCAGATGGAACTCATCAAAAAACTTTTCCCTGAGGCAAAAACTGTCGGAATGCTCTACTGTTCAAGCGAGCAGAATTCGCATTTTCAGGTAAAACTTGCCGAAGAAGCCTGCGCAAAACTCGGTTTGAAATACATCGAGGCCACTGTTTCAAATTCAAATGAAATTCAGCAGGTAACACAGTCGCTGTGCGGAAAAGTCGATGTAATCTATTCTCCTACAGACAACATGATTGCGGCTGGAATGCCGCTTGTAGGAAAGGTTGCCATTGAAAACAAGACTCCTGTAATATGCGGCGAGGAAGGAATGGTACGGGCAGGCGGACTTGCAACTTACGGAATCAACTATTACGAACTTGGAAGGCAGACTGCAAAAATGGCCGCGGCAATTTTGAACGGCGAAAAAAAGCCTGCCGAAATGCCTATTGAATATCTTGATTTCTGCGACTTTGTTGTAAACGAAGAAACGGCAAAGGCTCTTGGAGTGAATGTTCCAGCAGACCTTTTGAAATAATCCTAAATTTAAAAAAATGCTGGCGGAAATCTTAAAACTCATGGTTTTCGCCGGCTTTATATTTTGGAGTCCGACCTTGTATGTTCGGACTTTTTACTGGAGTTTTATAAATGATCTTTTTGGATTTTCTGCAGCGTGTTTTTTCCGCACTTCCTGGAGCGGTTTCACAGGGAGTTCTTTGGGGCATAATGACATTGGGAGTGTACCTTACATTTCGTATTCTTAATGTCGCCGACATGACTGTGGATGGAAGTTTTGCCGCTGGTGGCGCCGTTACGGCGATTTTGATAGTCAAGGGAATGAATCCCCATCTTACGCTTGTATTTGTATTTTTCATGGGTCTTGTGTGCGGCGCGGTAACTGGTTTTATGAACACAAAACTCAAAATAAACATCCTTCTGGCTTCAATACTTACTCAAATTGCGCTTTATTCAATAAATATACGTATAATGGGAAAGGCGAACACTCCGATGCTCGGAATGGAAACGATGATGACACTCTTTGTTGTTGGAATCGCGCGCGTGGCGGCGTTTTTTAAGGGAATCAGGGGTGAGGACGACTTTGAGGACTTTCTTGATTCCGTTTCGGACGTTTTTACAACAACAACGTCCTCGCTTGTGCTTGGAATAATAATTGTCGCCGTGATAATAGCGGTGATGTACTGGTTTTTTGGAACGGAATACGGTTCTGCAATCAGGGCTACGGGAAGCAACGAACACATGGTCCGCGCGCTTGGTGTAAACACAGACACCACAAAAATCGTTGGACTCATGCTTGGAAACGGTCTTGTTGCATTGAGCGGTGCCTTGGTGGCGCAGAGCCAGGGTTATGCGGACGTTGGAATGGGAACTGGAACAATCGTGGTCGGCCTTGCGTCCATAATAATCGGTGAAGTTATTTTTGGCGCCAGGTTTGGAATGTGGTGGACGCTGCTTTCTGTTGTGTTCGGCTCGATTGTATACAGAATCGTAATAGCGGTAGTTCTTGAGATGGGTCTTAAATCAACGGATCTTAAACTTCTTACGGCGCTTGTGGTTGCAATAGCGCTTTCAGTTCCTGTGTTCAAGTCAAAGATTGACGGAAGGCGGCGCGCTTACAAAGGTCCTATAAGCGAAGTTGACACCCGGCACAAGGACGACGAGTACAAAAAAGAACTTACAGAAAATTGAGGTTGCAATAATTATGTCTACAATGTTAAAACTTTCAAACATCACAAAAACTTTCAATCCGGGAACTGTAACTGAAAAGAAGGCGATACGCGGAATAGACCTTGAACTGGAGGACGGAGATTTTGTTACTGTAATAGGCGGAAACGGAGCGGGAAAATCTACGCTTCTGAACATAATAGCGGGAGTGCATTACACCGACACAGGTTCAATCGTTCTTGACGGAAACGACATAACAGGCCGTCCGCAGCACTACAGGGCAAGATACCTTGGACGCGTTTTTCAGGACCCGCTTATGGGAACCGCCGCAAACATGGAGATTGAAGAAAATCTTGCAATGGCGATGAGGCGTGGAAAAAAACGCGGACTTGCCTGGCACATCAAAAACGAGGAAAAGGAATTTTACAGGGAAAAACTTGCGCTCCTTGACCTTGGACTTGAAAACAGAATGACCGCAAAGGTCGGTCTTCTTTCCGGCGGACAGAGGCAGGCTCTTACACTTCTCATGTCGACGCTGCAAAAACCAAAGGTTCTTCTTCTTGACGAACATACTGCCGCCCTCGATCCAAAGACTGCAAAAAAAGTCCTTGAACTTACAGAAGAATTTGTCGCAAAGGACAGGCTTACAACGTTCATGGTAACGCACAACATGAAGGACGCGATTCGTTACGGGAACAGGCTCATAATGATGATGGACGGCAGGGTTGTGTACGACGTGCGCGGCGAAGAAAAGAAAAATCTGAAGGTTGAGGACCTTCTTGCAAAGTTCAGTGTAAACGGCGAAGTAAGCGACAAGCTTGTTCTTGCATAAAGAATTCAATTGTACAGGGGAAAAATATGACGTATATTCCACAGCCACTCCCGGAATCTGGTTCCACCGTTGTAGTGGGAATGTCGGGCGGAGTTGATTCCACATTGACGGCCCTGCTTCTTAAACAGCGCGGCTGCAGGGTAATTGGAGTTACAATGTGGCTTTGGGACGGTCATATACCTGAGGTGCAGGCGGAAAAGGCGTTCCACGATGCCTGTTACAGTCCGCACGAAAAAGAGGACATTGACGAGTGCAGGAAATTCTGTGAAAAAGAAGGAATAGAACATTACGTAATAAACCTCAGCAAAGAATACAACGAACAGGTTCTTGAATATTTCAAGAGCGAGTACAGGGCAGGAAGAACGCCAAATCCGTGTATAAGATGCAATAAATTCGTAAAATTTGGCGCCCTTCTTGAAGGCCTCAAGAAACTGAACGTTGACTACGACTATTTTTGCACCGGGCATTACGCGATGACTGTACGTGCGGGCGAGGGGATTTGGGGAACTGACACAAGGCCCTGCATGATAGCCTGCGCCAGCGACGATTCAAAAGACCAGACATACTTTCTTTACAGGCTTTCTTCCGAACTTCTTGAAAAAGTACGTTTTCCTCTTGCCCAGGTAAAAAAGAGCGAGGTGTATGAACTTGCAAAAAAAGCGGGACTTGAGGCGGCTTCGCGCAGGGAAAGTCAGGATTTCATAGACGAACATTATTTCAATCTGCTTTTTGAGGACAAGCCTTCAGTTCCTGGAAATTTTGTTGACGTAAACGGCAGGGTTTTGGGCACTCACAGGGGAATCGAGCATTATACAGTTGGGCAGAGGCGCGGACTTGGAATTGCCGCGAACGTTCCTGTGTATGTTCAAAAGATTGACGCCGAGAAAAACCAGATTGTGCTAGCCGAAAAAGAATTTTTAAGTTCAACATATCTCATAGCGGACGATTTTGTATGGCCGGGCGACATTGAACCGAATGAAACGTTCGAGGCGATGACGAAAATCCGTCTTAGAAGCAAGTCCGCCATTGCAAGGGTTGAAAAATACGTTCCATCCGAAGACGACGGACATTCATACATCGGTCAGCCATGGAAAATCAGTTTTGAACAAAGGCAGAACGCCGTTACGCCTGGGCAGTCGGTTGTCCTTTACAGCGAGAACGTAATTATTGGCGGCGGCGTCATTGTTCGGGGCGACAGTTAGATGACTACCAGGGAAAAAGTTCTTCAGATTCTTTCACAGAACATTGAAAATTCAGTTTCGGGCGAGGTTCTTGCGGAAGCCTGCGGCATAAGTCGGGCGGGAATATGGAAGGCCGTAAAATCGCTGCGTGAGGACGGATTTTTGATTTCGGGAACTACAAACGGCGGCTACGTCCTTAGCGCGTCCTCGGACGTTATTACAGAAGAAGGCGTGAGGGCGGTTTTTTTGGAAAACTATCCACAGTTCGCCTCTGCAAGAATCGAATGTTTTTCCGAGATTGATTCAACAAATTCATACGCAAAACGTCTTCTTTCGCAGGCGGGAAGCCTTTATACAGCGGATGGAAAACTTACCGACAGTGGAAGGATTTTAAAGAATTCGATTTACGTGGCGGAATGTCAGACTGATGGACGCGGGCGCATGGGCAGGGTGTTTTATTCGCCTTCAAAAACGGGAATATATCTTTCTGTGATTTACGCTCCAATCGGAGGAATACAGAGTCCCGCCCGTCTTACAGCCTTTACTGCTGTCGCGGTTTGCAGGGTCATACAAAAACTCTGCGCCATAGAACCAAAAATAAAATGGATAAACGACATTTTTTACGAAGGCAGAAAAATATGCGGAATTCTTGCGGAAGGAATGACAAATTTTGAAACTGGAATGATAGATTCTGCTGTAATTGGAATTGGAATAAACATTCTTGAAAATCCGGAATTTTTTCCTGCGGATGTAAGGGAAATTGCGGGCGGAATTGGAAAACCTGTTCCAAGAAGAAAACTTGCGGCCCTTGTTGCAGGAGAAGTTTTACAGATTCTTGAGGAAGATTCAAAAAAAGTCCTTGAAGAATACAGGAACGCCTCTTTTTTGATTGGAAAAAATGTTTCAGTGCGTCCGCTTGCATCTTCGGAGGAGGGCGTTTATACGGCAAGGGCGGTTGACATAGACTGCGAGGCGGGTCTTGTTGTACAGCTGAAGGACGGAACTACACGCGTATTGGCTTCGGGCGAAGTGCGTGTGCTTCCGTGTTAGACTGAACGCCGTATTTCCAGGGCGCGCGAGTGGTTGTAAGCCTTTTTCATTCCTACGGAAAACAGTACGGGAAGAAGCACGATGTACATTTTTACACCTGATTTTCCGCCCCTTGCAGTCCACGCCCTCTTTGATTCGCTCCATATTTTTGAAACCATTGGAATGAAATTTAAAAACATGGAGATTGTGTCTGTAAATGTAAGCCGTTCCTTCAAATGAAGGATTTTTCTGATTCTCCGTTCTATTTTTCCGATTCCCTCGCGCAGTTCAAGCGATGTGGATGTTTTAAAAAGCAGCGAGGCGGACTGTATCATCGAAAAAAGTCTTAAAAGCATGAACACGGTTTCTTTTTGATTTTTCCACGCAAAGTCCTCGACAAAATTTCCTTTTGAAAACAGTGTAAGAAAAATCTGAAACACGCAGAGCAGGAACGCGTAATAGATGACGGGCTTCAGGTCTGCAATCTGTTCTTTTACAGGAAAACGCAATGCGCACGCCGTCATGGTCTGAATCAGAATCAGCGAGAGCGAGAACTGTGGTGGAAGGCACAAAAACAGGATGTTCACCGCCGGAATGAATAAAATTTTTGCCCACGAAGGGCATCTGTGTAAAACTGAATTTCCGTGCCTGTATGAGAACGCTGAATGTTTTTGTACCGGTTTTTTAAATTTACGCTTTACAGCCATACCAAATCCTTTACGCCTGTGTATGAATTGAACGGATTTCGTATGTTCCAGGCCTCAAGGTTTTGTTTTACAGCCTCATCCGGGGTTCCGTCAAAAACTTTTTTTCCCCTGAAAAGCACAACGAATTTTTGTGCAAGTCCAAGACACTTTTCAATTTCGTGAGTAAGGATTACAACGGTTTTTCCCTGCTCTTCAAGGTCGAGCGCAAGGCGGTTCACCTGTTTTACTCCGCTGTAGTCAAGGTTTGCATACGGTTCGTCAAGGATTATTGCAGGTTTTTCCATTGAAATCATGCACGCCACGGCAAGCCTGCGTTTTTCCCCTCCTGAAAGAAACCTTGCAGGAAAATCCGCCTTTTTTGTAAGACCTGTTTTTTCAAGGGCGTTAAAAACCGCCTTTTGAATTTCGTCCGGTTTCATTCCAAGATTCTTTGGACCAAACGCAATGTCTTCGCGCGGCGTTTCGCCAAGAATTTGTGTTTCCGCCTCCTGGAATACAAGTCCTGCGCCCGCGTTTTTTGCACTTCCGTCAAAAATTATTTCGCCGCTGTCGGCTTCTTCAAGTCCTGCAAGAATCGACATCAGGACGCTTTTTCCAGAGCCGTTTTCTCCGCCTATTACTGTAATGCCGCCGTGCGGAATCTGGAACGAAACGTTTTTGAGCGCCTCGGTAAGTCCGTCCGCCGTATTGAATTTTTTTGACACGTTTCTGATTGTTATCACGTACTGCTCCGTTTTGAATTTTTGAAGGCTTGCATTTTACTGCGAACAGGCGAAGCCAGGCTTGCAGCCGCGAAGTGCAGTTTCCTGTTTGGCGGAATGTTATTCATCCGTCGTGTTCTGTTCTACGTTCTTTTTTGTGTCGGCAGAAATGTATTGGGCGAGCATTGGCCGGACTTTTAACGCGACTGGAACGCATATTGCAATCTTCAGAATGTCGCCGGGTATGTATGGAAGGACGCAGGCTGCAAGCGTGTACGAGAAGGCGGTCTTGTCGGCTGGAACTCTTCCCATTTTTAACGCCCATCTTGAAAAATGGAACACGCCCGGAACGTAAAGAATCGTCATTCCCGCGAACATTGCAAGCGAAAGGCGTAAAACCATTTTGGCGGAAACTTTTTTTTCGTCGATTGAAGGTTTTCCTGCCACAAGGCCTGCCGTCATGGCGCCTATGAAATATCCTGGAAAAAATCCGCCTGTAGGACCTGCCCATACGGAAAGTCCGCCTGTTCCGCCCGAATATACGGGAAGCCCAATCAGACCCGCCGCAAGAAAAAGTCCTGTTGGAGCGGCGCCAAGAAATCCTCCAAGAAGGATGCCTGAAAGAACACAGAGGGCGTTTTGCAGGACGATTGGAACAGGTCCAAGCGGAATCCTGAAAAAACAGCCGGCGCAGATTGTCGCCGCAAAAAACGCGACGAACGCAAGTTTTAGAATCGATTTGTTTTTCATAGGCTGATTGTAGAAAAAAAAGCGGGGATTGTAAACTGTATTTTGTAAAAAAAGTTTACAATCCCCGCGTATTGCAACGCGCATTTTCGCACTGTGTGGCACGCTGTATTGGTACGCGCGCTTTTATGTGTTGGAACTAACTCCTGCGTGTTACACTGCGCTTTCTCGTGTTTCAACGTCCCCTCGTGTATTTGTTCGCGCGCTTCCGCGTAAGGCATCGCGCCCTCGCTGTAATACGCCGCGCCCTCTCGCGCTGCACAACGAGTAAGACATCGCGCCCTCGCGGAAACACGCGTACCGCTCGGCTAGTCCTGAAAAAGCGGCGTTGAAAGATAGCGGTCGCCCGTGTCCGGAAGCAGGACCACTATGTTTTTGCCACTGCTTTCGGGGCGTTTTGCAATTTCTATCGCCGCCCATAACGCCGCGCCCGACGAAATTCCTACAAGCACGCCCTCTTTTTTTCCCATGAGTTTGCCGCCTTCAAAGGCGTCGTCGTCGCGGACCGCCACAACCTCGTCGAAGATTTTTGTATCAAGAACGTCCGGTACAAAACCCGCGCCGATTCCCTGTATTTTGTGCGGACCCGCGTTTCCTCTTGAAAGTACGGGCGAGGAGTCGGGTTCAACCGCGACTATTTTTACGTCGGACTTCTTTGACTTTAAGTATTGTCCCACGCCTGTTACAGTTCCGCCTGTTCCAACTCCCGCAACAAATATGTCAACCTTTCCGTCGGTGTCGTTCCAGATTTCAGGTCCGGTGGACTCAACGTGCGCCTTTGGGTTTGCGGGATTTTCAAACTGTCCTGCTATGAAACTGTTCGGAGTTGAATTTTTTATTTCTTCCGCCTTTTCAATCGCGCCCTTCATTCCCTTTGAGCCTTCTGTAAGTACAAGTTCCGCTCCGTAAGCCTTCATGATCTGTCTGCGTTCAACAGACATAGTTTCCGGCATTACAATCACAAGTTTGTATCCCCTTGAAGCCGCCACCGCCGCAAGTCCTATTCCCGTGTTTCCTGACGTTGGCTCGATTATTGTAGAACCGTTTTTTAGAATTCCGCGGTCCTCCGCGTCGTCAAGCATTGATTTTGCAATCCTGTCCTTTACGCTTCCCGCTGGATTCAGATATTCAAGTTTTGCAAAAATTTTCGATTCAAGCGAAAATTCTTTCTGTATGTTTGTAAGTTCAAGAAGCGGAGTTCCGCCAATCAACTGGTCGATTGATTTGTATATTTTAGCCATGGTTTTCTCCTGTAAAAATGTGTTCTGCTCTCCGTCAGACTGCCTGTCGGATTTTGTTGGACTTTCCGCCAGGTTTGTTCTGTTCTCCGGCAGGTTTCGACTTTCCGTCAGATTTTGTTCTGCTCTCCGTCAGATTTTGTTGAACGCCTGTTCCAGATCGGCGAGTATGTCGTCGATGTGTTCAGTTCCGATTGAAAGCCTGATTGTGCTCTGCGTTATGTTCTGCTGCAAAAGTTCGTCCGCCGTAAGTTCAGAATGTGTGGTCGTGTATGGATGTATTGCAAGCGACTTAAGGTCCGCTACGTTTGCAAGCAGGCTGAATATTTTAAGGCTGTCGATGAACTTCCACGCGTCTTCCTTTTGCCCTTTTATCTCGAACGTAAATATCGAGCCGCCGCCGTTTGGAAAATATTTTTCATACAGTTCGTGGTCCGGGTGCGACGCAAGCGAAGGATGGTTTACTTTGCTGACTTTTGGATGGGCCGCAAGATATTCCACGACTTTTTTTGTATTTTCCGCGTGCCTTTCAAGCCGTAGCGAAAGGGTTTCCGTTCCCTGTAAAAGAATCCACGCAGAAAACGGAGAAAGCGTCGCGCCCTGGTCCCTCAAAAGAATCGCCCTTATGTATGTTGTAAAGGCGGCGTTTGGAACTGCGTCGGCAAACGAGATTCCGTTGTAACTTGCGTTCTGGCTTGAAATCGCCGGGAATTTTCCAGACTTCCAGTCCGTTTTTCCGGATTCAACGATTATTCCTCCAAGAGTCGTTCCGTGTCCGCCTATGAATTTTGTTGCGGAATGTACAACAACATCCGCGCCGTGTTCAAGCGGCCGTATGAAAAACGGTGTTCCAAACGTATTGTCAACGATGACAGCAAGTCCGTTTCTGTGCGCAAGTTCAACAAGTCCGTCAAGGTCTGGAACGTCTGCGTTGGGGTTTCCAAGCGTTTCGATGAACAGAATCTTTGAGTTAGGTTTTATCGCCGCCTGAACCTCGCCAAAATTCCTTACGTCAACAAAAGTCGTCTGTATTCCAAATGGACTTAGAGTGTGCTTCAAAAGATTGTAAGTTCCGCCGTAAATAGTCCTTTGCGCCACAACGTGGTCGCCCGCCTTTGCAAGGGCCTCTATGGCGTATGTTATGGCCGCCGCTCCCGACGCAACGGCAAGAGCAGCAGAACCGCCCTCAAGCGCCGCGATGCGTTTTTCAAGAACTTCCTGCGTGGTGTTTGTAAGACGGCCGTATATGTTTCCGGAAGACGCAAGCGCAAATCTGTCGGCGGCCTGCCGTGAATCCTTGAAAACGTAGGACGCGGTCTGGTAGATTGGAACCGCCCTGGAATCTGTCGCCGGATCAGGCGTTTCCTGTCCGACATGAAGTTGCTTTGTTTCAAAACGTGAATTTTCAAACATATCTGCCTCCTGTGTTTTGTATGGGTGGGGGAAGCCTCCCCCTCGCTCCCAAGCCGCACGCCCTGCGTCCGTCTTGTACGCTACCCCCTCTCCTAGGGTTCCACCCTAACACCCTTGCTACCTACTAGCATAGTGGGTATGTCTATTTATAAAATATGTTTACAAAACTGTCAATTGGCTTTACAGATTTTTTTTGTGAATTTATAAAAAAAATACCGCCCAAAAAAGGCGGTATTGCGCGTCCGTTGTGTATTGCACGATTTTCGTACGCTGTGTCTATTGCCTGTCAGCCTTGAAGCATCATCTGGTCGTTTGTAATTCCGTGCCTTCTTATCTGCTTGAACCTTTGGTTCAGGTCGTCCATTGTAAGGCTCTTTTTTTCATCGCCGTTTATATCCATGATTATTTCGCCTGCGTCCATCATCAAGAGCCTGTTGCCGTAGTCAAGCGCGTGCTGCATGTTGTGTGTAACCATCATTACTGTAAGACTGTATTCTGCGGCGAACTGTCTTGTAAGGTTCATTACAATCTGAGCGTTCGCAGGGTCAAGGGCGGCTGTATGTTCGTCAAGAAGAAGTATTTCCGGTCTTGAAAGAACAGTCATAAGTAGTGTGAGCGCCTGTCTTTGTCCGCCCGAAAACTGGTTTACATTGTCGCGAAGCCTGTCTTCAAGTCCCATGTTCAGTTTTTTAAGTTCCGACCTGAAAAATTCGCGCTTCTGCCTGTTAAGGCTTATCCTGAGGCCCTTGAATCCTTTTTCAAGACAGATTGTCATGTTGTCCTCAAGCGACATTTTTCCCGCAGTGCCAAGAAGCGGATTCTGAAATATGCGTCCAATGCTTCTTGCCCTTCTGTATTCCGGAAGTTTTGTGATGTCGGTTCCGTTCAGGCTTATCGTTCCAACGGTGGCCTTAAGGTTTCCGGAGATGATGTTGTACAGTGTGGATTTTCCGGCCCCGTTGGAGCCTATCACCGTTACAAAATCTCCGCCGTTCACCTTGAGGTTTATGTTTTTTAACGCCTCGTTTTCGTCCGGAGTTCCCTGGCTGAACGTTATTCCGATGTTTTTGAGTTCCAGCATTTTTTTGGTCCTCCTCTGCGCGAAATGTGTTTTTTAAGGTCGAATTTTCCATTCATCGTGGCGATTGCAAGGCATACGATTATCAAAAGTCCGGTGATGAGTTTAAGGTCGTTTGCAGTAAGTCCTATTACAAAACCGTAACTGCGTCCAAGATACATTATCGCCCTGTACAGTATTGAGCCTGCAAGAACCCGTACAAGCTGCCACGAAATTTTATTGGAACGTATTATGAATTCTCCAAGCATCAGGGAGGCGAGTCCGCTCACTATGACACCCGTTCCGCTTCCAACGTCTGCAAATCCGTTGTACATCGCGGCGAACGCTCCTGCAAGGGCGGAAAGTCCGTTTCCAAAGCATACGCCTATTCCGCGTACAATCTGTGGGTTTACACCCTGCGATACAATCATCTGCTCGTTCGCGCCCAGGGCCCCCATTGTAAGACCAAGGTCGGTGTGGTAAAAGACTGTCATTCCAACTGTAAGAATCGCCACAAAAATCAGAAGAAAGAGGCATACGCCCCAGTCCGAAGGTATTGACGCAAACCTTTCCTGCATGAATTCTGTAATTCTTGAAAAAGGCGTCTGGATTCTAAGGAACGAAACGTTAGCCCTGTTGCCCATTATCCTTAGGTTTATGGAATACAGCATCGTCATTGTAAGGATTCCTGCAAGAAGGTCGGGAATTTTCAATTTTGTGTATATGAGCGTGGTGCAAAGTCCTGCCGCAAGTCCGCCTGCAAACGCAAGCGCAAGGGCGAGCGCAGGATTCAGATTCGCCGAAAGACAGGCTGCAAGAATACAGGCTCCCATTGGAAAAGAGCCGTCAACAGTCATGTCGCAGAAGTCAAGCACACGGTACGAGGCGAACACGCCAAGCACCATGATTCCGTAAATGAGTCCTTCCATAACAATGCTGGAAATCATAAATAAAAGCCTCCGCCTTGCAGTGCGTACAGTGGCACTGTGCTGATGATTTATTTTTCTGTAAGTTTTCCGTCTTTAAAAATCATGTTGGCGGAAGACAGGTAGTTCTCTGGAATTTCTATTCCGCAGTTTTTGGCGGCGTCCAGGTCCAACAGAAGGTCGCTGTCGTCCGTTCCTGTCATAAAACGTACTGGAATTTCAGACGGTGTTTTTCCGTTCAGAATCTGCACCACCATTTCGCCCGTGGCGCGGCCCGCCTTGTAATAGTTGAATCCGCTTGCAATGAAAATTCCGCCTTCCTTTGCAGCCGTAACGTCGCCGCTGAAAATCGGTTTTTTTGCCTTTCCAAAAACGTCAACAAGGGCTGCTATCGCGCTGAATACTGTGTTGTCGGTTGTAAGATAGATTCCGTCCACGCGGCTTACGATTGTTTCCGCCGCCTGCTTTACTTCGCTTGAAGTGTTTATGGACTGTGTTACAAGTTTTATTCCCGCCGCGTCGCAGCCCTGCTGTACAAGGTTCAGCGACGAAACTGAATTTGCCTCCGCCGAACAGTATATGTAGCCCAGGGTTTTTATTCCTGCAATCTGGGCGAAAAGTTTTACGTGTTCCACTGTAGGAATCGCGTCGCTCATGCCCGTAACATTGTCCTTTCCGTGTGAAAGCGTGTCTACAAGACCCGCGGCAAGAGGATCTGTAACAGTTCCAAACACTACAGGAGTGTTTTTTAGCGTTGTTGCAAGAGCCACTGCAACAGGAGTTGCAATTCCAACGGCAACATCAACTTTCTTGGCCCTGTATTGGGATGCAATCTGCGCGGCGGTGTTCACATCCCCGTTCGCGTTCTGAAGGTCGAACGCCGCTTCAACGCCTGCCTCGCGTATGGCGTCCATCACGCCGCGTTCAACGTCGTCAAGAGCGGGGTGCTGCACTATTTTTGCGATTCCGATTTTTACCTTCTTTGCCTTCTGTTTTTTCTGCGGCTTTGCGCAGACAGTCGATGCGAGCAGTAAAAACATTGCCGTGAATGCTATGATTTTTTTCATTTTACGTCTCCTGTGTGTTTTGGATTTTCTGATTTTCGGAATTGCAGCGAAAATCAGCGTTCATGTTACTAACAATAGAAACAAAAGTACTATACTACAAGCGTTCAGCGTTGACAATGGGCATTTATCTTGCTAATATTTTGAAAATTGCATGGCAGTTGTATAAAAATGAAAGCATTGAACAGAGAATTTTACAAATTTTCATTCTTCTCGTACGCGGTTGTTTTTTTTGCATTTTCCTTTTGTTTTTTCAATGAACATGGAAATGCCAGATAAAGCGTAGAGCGGAACAAGACTTGTAAAAGTTCCTTATAAACGACGGTTCTATTCTTTATCGAATGGAGCCGTTTTTTTTTACGGAAAAAAAACTGTATGACTGGAGGATTCTATATATGAAAGAACTTGAAATGGCCCGTAAAGGAATCAACGAGATTGACCAGAACATGGCGGAGCTTTTTGAAAAACGCATGAACCTTGTGGTGCAGGTGGCGAACTGCAAAAAAAAGAACGGAATGCCGGTGTATGACTCCTCGCGGGAAAAACAGGTCATAGAACGCTGCGTGCAGTTCATAAAGAACATAGACTTGCAGCCGTATTACGTGCAGTTTTTACAGAACCTGATGGATGTTTCAAAAAAATACCAGCACAAACTTCTTGAGGGAGCAAGGATAGCTTACAGCGGAATAGAAGGCGCGTTTGCAAACATCGCCGCAAAAAAAATCTTTCCTGACGGCGCGCTTGTTCCGTATTCGGATTTTGAGTCGGCATACAAGTCGGTTGAAAACGGCGAATGTGATGTTGCGGTTCTTCCAATAGAAAACAGTTTTGCAGGCGAGGTTGGACAGGTTTCTGACCTGATGTTTACAGGAAGCCTTTTTGTAAACGGTGTATACGCGCTTTCCGTAACGCACAATCTTCTTGGCGTGCGCGGAGCGACTGTAAAAGACATAAAGACGGTTGTAAGCCATCCGCAGGCCTTGGACCAGTGCGCTTCATTCATAAAAAAATACGGATTTGAACAGAGGCAGGCGGTGAACACTGCCCGCGCCGCACAGGAAGTGGCCTCTCTGCATGACAGTTCCGTTGCCGCCATTGCAAGCGAAGAAACCGCGGAACTTTACAACCTTGAAGTTCTTGCTCCAAACATACACGAAAATCCGTCGAACACAACGCGTTTTGCAGTTTTTTCAAAGGTGAAGGAAGAAATTATAAACGCCGAGGATTACAGCACGTTCATAATGATGTTTGTTGTGAAAAACGAGTCGGGCTCTCTTGTAAAAGTCCTGCAGATTATCGGAAATTACGGCTACAACCTGCGCGTTGTAAGAAGCCGTCCTTTAAAAGACTCGCAGTGGGAATATTATTTTTACGTCGAGGCGGAGGGAAAACTTTCGTCTGACAGGGCAAAGGAAATGCTTTCAGAAATTTCTGAAAAATGCCAGATGCTCAAGGTTCTGGGTTCATACGAACTGAACAAGAAGTTGAAGTGAGCGGCGGCGTTTTATGTAAAAAGACTTCCATAAATACAGGGGAACTTAAATGAAAAATACACTTGGAAACAATCTTTCGGTAACTCTTTTTGGAGAAAGCCACGGTCCTTACATTGGAGCGGTGCTGGACGGACTTGCGCCTGGAATTCGCGTTGACGTGGATTTCATAAAGACACAGCTGGATTTACGCCGCCCTTCAGGAAAAATTTCAACTGCAAGGGTTGAGGCGGACGAATTTACAATCGCAAGCGGTGTGTTCAACGGCATGACTACAGGCACTCCGCTTTGCATATTGATTCCAAATTCGGTGCAACATTCAAACGACTACGAAAAAACTTCAAAACTTGCGCGTCCGGGGCACGCCGACTTTACTGCAAACGAAAAATACCACGGCTTTCAGGATTACAGGGGCGGCGGACATTTCAGCGGAAGGCTTACAGCGGCCCTTGTTGCGGCGGGAGCGGTTGTAATTCCTGAACTTTCCAAAAAGGGCGTAAAAATAGGAACGCACATAAAAAGTCTTGGAGGCATACAGGACAGGGATTTTGACGACTACGAAAAAGACATGGCAGCCCTTTGCAATACAAATTTTGCCGTTCTTGACGGTCGGCGTGCCTTGGAGATGAAGTCCTGTGCTGAAAAAATCGCCCTGGAGGGTGACAGCGTTGGCGGAATTCTTGAAACCGCCGTTACAGGGCTTCCGTCAGGACTTGGCGAGCCATGGTTCCAGACGCTTGAGGGAATGATTTCATACGCAATGTATTCAATTCCTGCGGTAAAGGGCGTTGAATTTGGAGCGGGCTTTTCAAAGGTTGACGCGCGTGGAAGCGAGTTCAACGATCCGTTCAGGATGCAGGACGGCAGGGTTGTAACGGTTACAAACAACAACGGCGGAATAAACGGCGGCATTACAAACGGAATGCCTGTTATCTTCAGATGCGCTGTAAAGCCAACTCCTTCCATATATAAAGAACAGGACACAATCGACATGGAAAACAGGGTCGATTCAAAACTTGTGATACACGGACGGCACGATCCTGCGATAATACACAGGGCAAGGGTTGTTGTAGACAGCCTTGCCTCCCTTGTGCTGTACGACGCTCTTTCGGGGCGTTATGGAACGGATTTTTTTGGCGGAAAAAACGCCGTGTAAGATGATGTAAAACGTGCAGGATGCTGTAAAACTGGAGAATGATTTTATGGAATACGGACTGATTGGCGAAAAACTGGGACACAGTTATTCAAAGGAAATACACGCGCAGATTGGCGCATACTCTTACGAACTCAAGGAAATCGCAAGGGAAGAGCTTGATTCATTCATGACAAAAAAAGATTTCAAGGGAATAAACGTTACGATTCCATACAAGCAGGCGGTGATTCCATACCTTGATTCAGTTGACCCAAACGCAATGGAGATAGGGGCGGTGAACACCGTGGTGAACCGCGGCGGAAAACTTTACGGCTGGAACACAGACTTCATCGGACTCAAACGCCTTGTGGAACGTATTGGAATAAAAATTGACGGAAGCAAGGTGCTTGTGCTTGGAACTGGCGGAACGAGCAGGACTGCAAGGACTGTGGCAAAATCGTTGAACGCCGCAAAAATTGTAACTGTAAGCAGAAGCGCATCCGAGGATTCCGTTACATACGACGAGGCTTACAGCAGGCACGCCGACGCGGACTTCATATTCAATACAACTCCGTGCGGAATGTTTCCCAATACAAACGGCTCTCCGATTGACGTGAACCGTTTTGCAAATTTACAGGGCGTAGTGGACGTTATTTACAATCCGCTTAGGACGAACCTTGTAATTTCCGCGCAGAAAAACAGAATTTCTTCGGAAGGCGGACTTTTCATGCTTGTGCAGCAGGCGATAGCCGCTTCGGAATATTTTTTTGACACAAAGATTGACGCGCAGAAATCCGACCAGATTTTCAGAACGATTCTTTCAAAAAAACGGAACATTGTATTGATTGGAATGCCCGGTTCTGGAAAAACGACGGTTGGAAAAAAACTTGCAAAACTTCTAGGCAGAAAATTCTACGACACGGACGTGCTTGTAACACAAAAAGAAAAAAAGACGCCCGCAGAAATAATAAATGAAAAGGGCGAAGAATATTTCAGAAACCTTGAGTCCGGTGTGTGTGCCGAACTTTCCTCAATTACAAACGGCGTTGTTGCGACCGGCGGCGGACTTGTACTGCGCGAAGAAAACGTCGCGTTACTTAAGCAGAACGGAATTCTTGTTTTTCTTGACAGGGACATTCAAAAAATCCGCCCAACAGATTCGCGTCCGCTTTCAGATTCAATTGAAAAACTAAAAACGCTTTACGAAAAACGCAAGCCCATTTACACCGCGGCGGCGGATTTTACAGTAAATTCCGACGAAAGCGTTCAACATTCAATACAAAAAATAAAGGAGGCGCTTTTATGAAGGTGAAGGTGATAAACGGACCGAACATAAATATGCTTGGAATACGCGAGCCTGGAATATACGGTTCAGACAATTACAGCACGCTTTTAAAGACCGTGGAAGATTTTGCAAGGGAAAAAAACATTGACATTGTGTTCTACCAGTCCAACCACGAGGGCGACCTTGTTGACGAAATTCAGGACTGTCATGGAAAATTCGACGCGATTGTAATAAATCCGGGGGCGTACACCCATACAAGCATAGCGATTCTTGACGCCGCAAAGGCGGTTTCCCTTCCGATTGTGGAAGTGCATATTTCCAAGGTCGAGGAGCGTGAATCTTTCAGGCAGACAAGTTACATACGCGCCGCCTGCGAAAAAACAATAAGCGGACACGGAATCAAAGGCTATGTGGAAGCCCTGGAATATCTTTTACAGAGGTAAAACTGTATGGAAATAAAAAAATCTTTGGCGCGGGGAACGGTAAGCGCTCCTCCCTCAAAAAGCATGGCGCACAGACACCTTATATGTTCCGCGCTTTCCGACGGAAAATGCACGGTGTCGAACGTACATTTTTCACAGGACATCCTTGCAACCCTTGGCTGCATAAAAACTCTTGGCGCGGATGTAAAGGTTGAAGGAAATTCTGTAATTGTGAACGGAATCGGCGCGAGTCTTTTTGACGGACGTAAAAAAACACGTGCAGGCGCAAGTATTACAGTCGGGGAATCTTCCAATACACAAACGGTTTCGACCATGCAAACAACCACGGCTGCACAAACGGCCGCGCAAACGCCCTCACAAAAGGGCGCAAGACAGTTTGACTGCAACGAAAGCGGAAGCACGCTGCGTTTTTTCATACCGATTTCGCTCATGGATTCTTCCGCCTCGATTTTTACAGGAAGCAGGGTTTTGATGAGCCGGCCGCTTTCAGTGTATGAAGAAATCTGCAGAAGACAGGGAATACGCTTTGAACTTTCAGAACGCGGACTTGAAACATCTGGGCTTTTAAGGAGCGGAACATTTACAGTTCCAGGAAACATAAGCAGCCAGTTTGTTACGGGGCTTCTGTATGTGCTTCCGGTTCTTGACGGAGATTCCACGATTGTTCTTACCGATACAGTTGAAAGCAGGTCCTACATAGACATGACGCTTCTTGTACAGAAAATTTTTGGAATCACCGCTGTATGGAAGGATGAGCGCACGCTGTATGTTCCAGGAAACCAAAAGTACAGGGCAAAGGATTCTGTAGTGGAGGGCGATTTTTCAAATTCGGCCTTCCTTGAGGCGTTCAATTTTCTTGGAGGAAATGTAAATGTTCTTGGCTTGAACGAACAGAGTCTTCAGGGCGACAGGATTTACCGCGAATATTTTAAAAAACTCGCTTCGGGGTTCTGTACACTGGATGTTTCAGACTGTCCCGACCTTGGACCTATTCTTTTTACAGTCGCCGCGGCGCTTGAAGGCGCGGAATTTACAGGAACAAGACGGCTTAAAATAAAGGAAAGCGACCGAGGTTTTGCAATGTGCCGTGAACTTTCAAAGTTCGGTGTAAAAACACTGCTTGAAGAAAACCGGATTGTCGTTTATAGGAGCGACCTGAAAAGTCCAACAGAAGAACTGGACGGACACAACGACCACAGGATTGTAATGGCGCTTGCAACGCTGCTTGCATTGACGGGCGGAAAAATAAACGGTTCTTCCGCAGTGCGTAAAAGTTTTCCCGACTATTTCAAACAGGTGCGAAAACTTGGAATCAAGGCGCAGGAAGAAGACTGGGAATCCGACCTGTAATATTGCAGTCGGTAATACAAAAGATTTGCTTAGGAGAATTATATGAACATGGATTTTGAACGAAGGCTTGCGGTTCCTGCCGAAGTCAAGGAAATGCACCCTGTAACAGGAAGTGTAAGCAAGGTTGTGGAACAGAAGCGCGCTGAAATCAAGGCTGTTTTTGAACGCAGGCTTGACAGGCTTCTTTTGATAATAGGACCTTGTTCTGCAGACAGGGAAGACGCGGTTTTGGACTACATCGGCAGGCTGTGTAAAATTCAGGAAAAAATACAGGACAAGATAATGATTGTTCCAAGAATTTACACGAACAAGCCAAGGACTACGGGCGAAGGATACAAGGGAATGTTGCACCAGCCAGATCCAAATTCAAAGCCCGATATGTTCAAGGGACTCATAGCCACAAGACGGCTTCACATGAAGGCGGTTGAGGAAAGCGGCCTTGTATGCGCGGACGAAATGCTCTATCCGGACAACTACCAGTATCTTGACGACCTTTTGGGCTACGTTGCGGTTGGAGCGCGTTCCGTTGAAAACCAGGAACACAGGCTTACTGCAAGTGGAATTGAAGTTCCTGTCGGAATGAAAAATCCTACAAGCGGCGACTATTCTGTAATGATGAACGCCATTCTTGCGGCGCAGAATCCACACACGTTCATATACCGCGGCTGGGAAGTGCATTCAGAAGGAAATCCGTACACGCACGCGATTTTACGTGGTTCTACAAACAAGCACGGAAACAACCAGCAGAACTACCACTATGAAGACCTTGTAAGACTGTGTGATTTTTACGACGCGCGCGACCTTAAAAATCCGGGCGTGATTGTTGACACCAACCACAGCAATTCCAACAAGAATCCGTTTGAACAGCCGCGCATAATTTTTGACGTGCTTCATTCCGCGCGCCACGATGCACGCATAAAAAAACTTCTGCGCGGCTTCATGATTGAAAGCTACATCGAGGACGGCTGTCAGAAAGTGGGCGAGGGCTGTTACGGAAAGTCCATTACAGATCCGTGCCTGGGCTGGGAAAAAACAGAACAGCTGATTATGGATATCGCGGCACAGATTTAGTCTTTGCCGCGTGCAATAGACACTTACGGCGAGTTTGTTTTACAAACTCGCCGCCTAAATAGCGCAGGGATTTAGGCCTCATGTTGAGCGCAGCGTGTCATCCTGAGCGCAGCGAAACATTTCCTTCCGCGAAGAATCCATTCCTATTTTTTCTTGGAACGCAAATCGTAAAGGAAGCGTTTTATTTTCTGCGTGGCGGTTTTTTGAAATTCCTGCACTGTTTGAATCTTGCTGATTTTTGAACTTTTGTTCACACGGCAGTTTATGTAGAACTGAATTTCGTTTATGAGGCGTTCCCTCTCGTATGCCACAGCGTTTTTTAAATCTTCCGCGCGTTTGTCTAAATTTTCCTGGACGCCTTTTACAAAGTCCTTCCAGTTTTCGTTTTTCTTTACGTTTTCTTCTGCCTCTGCGTTCAGCCTGTCTTCGTTCATCTGCACGAGCGCGACAAGTCCTGCGTCGTCCTCCACAACCAGGGATTCGGCAATCAGCGGATGCTGGTTCAGAACAAATTCAATGTCCTCCGGATATATGTTTTCGCCCGAAGATCCCAAAATCAGATTTTTGTTCCGTCCCTTCAATACAAGATACTGCTTTCCGCGGTGTTTTTTAAAAAGTCCAAGGTCGCCGGTCTTGAAAAATCCCGCGCCAACAGGGTCGTCCTCGGTTGTAAAAGCCTCTTTTGTAAGCGAGCCATCCCTGTAATAGCCTTTCATCACGTTCGGACCTTTTGCGACAACTTCTCCAACGCGTGTTTTTGGGTCGGGATTGTTTATTTTCAATTCCAATTCTGGAACTTGAACGCCAATTTTTCCGGGCGAAGTTATACGCACACCGCTTCCTGCAAGCAGCGGCGAGGTTTCTGTAAGTCCGTAGCCAATCGCGTATGGAAATTTTGCGTCCTTCATAAAGCGTTCAACTTTTGGGTCTACCTTTGCGCCGCCAATTCCAAAGAATTCAAGGTGTCCGCCAAAAGTTTTTTTAAGGGATTTTCCCGCGATTTTATGCAGTTTTTTCTGAATCGGGCGTATTCCGTATAGGAATTTCAGGAATTTTGTCTTTGTCAGTTCAGGAAGAACCTTGGACTTGTATATTTTTTCCATTACAAGCGGAACAGAAAGCACGATTGTGGGCTGCACGCTCTTGAACGCGGGAAGAAGCGCGCTTACAACCGGAGGTTTTCCAAGGTAGTGCACGCACGCGCCGTTTAAAACCTGCATTACAAATCCGATTGTAAATTCATACACGTGCGAAAGCGGAAGAAATGAAAGATATTTGTCAAGTTTGTTCACGCGATGGAAGAACTGTCCCTGGACCGCGCACCATACAAGATTTTTGTGTGAAAGTTCAACGCCTTTTGAACGTCCTGTAGTTCCAGACGTGTATATGATTGAGGCGGTGTCCTCCTCGTCTGCAAATGGAGGCGGAAGTTCCACATCCTTGAAGAATGAAACGTTTTTTCCAACCATAGAAGAAAACTTTGACGTGTCTGCGTCTGTCGAACAGTCAGATTCAGATCTTAAAACAGAAAAGTCTTCTATATTTACAACGATTTTTGGAAGCGACTTTCCGAGTTTTTCGATTTTTGAAAACAGTTTTTGTTCAACAAAAATCGCGTCAACTCCGCAGTGTGTAAAAATCGCCTCGACTTCCTTGTCGGAAAAATCTGGAAGAAGCGGAACGGAAATCATGCCGTAGTTTACAGTTGAAAAATACGCGATTCCCCATTCAGGTCTGCCCGACGAATATATTGCCACCTTGCTTCCTTGTGCAAGACCAAGGCCCTTGAGCATTTTTGCGATTGAAAGAGATTTTTCTCCAATCTGGGCGTATGAAACAGGCTCTCCGTCAACGAGCGAAAGCGCAGGCCTTTCTCCGAATTTCTTGATGCTGTTTTCCAAAAGCGCCGGAAAAGTGAACTTTCCCAAATTCTGCAAAGTTTCCATAACACGCCTCACAATAAAGTTTCATAAACCCAATAAAAACCGAACGACGCCCGCGTGGAACACGTCAAGATAGACTATAAAACAAAAACCACTCTTTGTCGAATTAAAACGAGATGCGTTGAGCGAAGCGAAACATCTATTTCCGCATTGTAAAAGACACTTCGCTTTGCTCAGTGTGAGGTGAAAATCACTTCCGTGATTTGTACAACGAGCCGTAAGGGAACTTTAAAAACTGAATTAAAGTAAAATAAAACAAACTCTTATTTTACTTAAACGCATTAAAGTAAAATAAGAGTTTGTTTTATTTTACTTTAAGTGTTATTATGTTCATGATAATCAAAAAAAACAGGAAATTATTATGAACATTGAAGATTTTGTCTCGGGAAGCTTTGAATCTGGGTTTAAGTATAAATATTTTGTGCCGTCAAAGATAAATCACCCTTTTTCTTGGAATGACGATGTAATAAACAGCCTGCTTGAAAAAGCCTCGCTCAAATTAGGTGAATTGAATTCATTTTCCAGATTTGTTCCAGATATAGACACCTTTATAATAATGCACATATACAAAGAAGCGGTTGTTTCTAGCAGAATTGAAGGAACTCAGACTAACATAGAAGAAGCACTGGACAGCGAAGAACCTGAAACGCCTGAAAAACGTGATGATTGGCTTGAAGTAAATAATTATGTTCGGGCAATGAACAAAGCGATTGATGAGTTAAAAGAATTGCCATTGTCGTGCAGGCTTATTAGAGAGGCTCATAAAATCCTTTTGTCCAGCGGCAGAGGAGAGCAAAAAACTCCGGGAGAATTTAGAACATCGCAAAACTGGATTGGAGGGGCGAGCATAGCTGACGCAGCGTTTGTTCCGCCGGCAGCAGAAAAACTTGGTGAACTTATGTCAGATTTTGAAAAATTTCTGAATAATGAAGATATAAATGTTCCGCATCTTATAAAAATTGCAGTAGCCCATTATCAATTTGAAACAATTCACCCTTTTTTAGACGGCAACGGCAGAGTTGGGCGCCTTCTTATTACTTTATATCTTGTTGCTTCTGGAATTCTTGAAAAACCGCTTTTGTATCTTTCAGCATTTTTTGAAAAAAATCGCACCTTATATTACGACAAACTTACAATTACGCGTGAAAAAAATGATTTAAACCAGTGGATAAAATATTTCCTTGTCGGAATCGCAGAAACAGCAGAAGAAGGAACCCGGACACTGCAGAAAATCATGCAGCTAAAATCAAGGGTGGAAGAAAAGATTTTGAACATGGGTAAGCGTTCGCCGCAGGCACACACGCTTTTACTTGGGCTATTTAAAAACCCTGTTGCCTCAATAAAAGATATTCAGTCGCTGACAAATTTATCACCAAAAGCCGCAGGCGATTTGACTTCTGTCTTTGTTGAAAAAGGAATCTTGAGAGAAATTACAAAACAGCAGCGCAATCGTGTTTTTGTGTTTAAAGAATATCTGGAACTTTTCGCCGATAAAAAATGATTTTGCAACATCGTGTCATTCTGAGCCGAAGCCGAAACATCTATTTTCGCATTGGAACAGACACTTCGCTTTGCTCAGTGTGCCGGTCATTCTGAGCAGAGCGAAGAATCTCCTGTGTACTATTTCCTGTAAAAATGATAAACTGTCGTCTATGGGTAAATGTTTCGTTTTTGTGAATCAAAAGGGTGGTGTTGGTAAAACAACTTCGTGCATTAACATTGGCGCTTATCTGGCTCTTGCCGGAAAGAAAACCCTGCTTGTAGACTTCGACTCTCAGGGAAACCTCTCCAGCGGCGTGAGTGTTTCCAAAGATAAACCAACTGTTTATGAACTTATAGCAGGTCTTGTTTCGCCGGAGCAGGCTGTAAAGCACACTCCGGTCGCGGGACTTGACGCAATCAGCGCTTCAATCGACCTTTCGGGCGCGTCGATAGAACTTGTAGATCAGGAAAAACGCGAATTCTTTTTAAAAAAAGCGTTGGATCCGCTCAAGCCTCTTTACGATTATATTTTGATAGACTGTCCGCCTTCCCTTGGACTTTTGACCTTGAACGGACTTGTGGCCGCGGATTCGGTTCTGGTTCCAATGCAGTGCGAATATTTCGCGCTCGAAGGAATCACGCTCCTGCTCCAGTCGGTAAAAAAAGTCCAGAAAAATTTCAATCCAGATTTGGTGATTGGCGGAATTTTCTTTACGATGTACGACTCGCGGACAAGACTCGCGCAGGACGTTGTAATGCAGGTAAAGTCGTATTTCAAGGACGTGGTTTTCAACACCATAATTCCGAGAAACGTTAGGCTTTCAGAAGCGCCCTCGCGCGGACTTCCAATATGCAGTTACGATCCTGTATGTACGGGAGCAAAAAGTTACGAAAAACTTGCGGAAGAGGTGATTCAGCGTGGCTAAAAAAGGTGGACTTGGAATCGGACGCGGACTTGACGCGTTGATGGGCGCGGACCAGAGCGACGAGATAGCGGCTATTGTAAATGATTCTCCTGTTGAGGTTTCAAAGGCGCCTGAAACGCCGTCGGGAAATGTGCATCGATCCGCAAACATTCCAGAAGAAATCGAAGTTGACGACGACGGAAATCTTTGGCTTAATCCTGCAAAACTTGTTCCAAATCCAAGCCAGCCAAGAACTGAATTCGATCCAAAAAAACTTGAAGAACTCAGTGATTCCATAAGGGAACACGGAATAATACAGCCGATTATCGTTGAAAAGGCGGCGGAAGGCGGTGATTTTTACATAATCGCAGGCGAACGCAGAACGCGCGCCGCAAAAATGCTCGGACTGAAAAAAGTTCCAGTCCGCCTGAGCAAGTTTGACAAAATCAAAAAACTTGAAGTCGCGCTTATCGAAAACATCCAGCGCGCGGATTTAAATCCAATCGACGAGGCAAACGCGTATTACAATCTTATGAAGATGGGCGATTTGACCCAGGAAGAAGTCGCCGACCGTGTTGGAAAAAAGCGTCCTACAATTGCAAACGCAATCCGCCTTATGAAGCTTCCGGAAGACATTCAGAAATCCCTGATTGACGGACAGATTACAAGCGGACACGCGCGCGCCCTTTTGATGTGCGAAAACATGGCGGACCAGCGCGTGCTGTTCGGAAAAATCGTTGGAAGCGGACTTTCAGTACGCGTAGCGGAAGACATGGCCCGCGATTTTAACAACGGCGGAAGGGCGGCGGCAAAAAAGCCCGCAAAAAAAACAGAAAACAAAGACCCAGACCTTGCCTCAATCGAACAGAAATTCATTGAAATCTTCGGCACAAAGGTAAACCTCAAAGGCTCAATAAACAAAGGCTCGATTGTAATCGACTATTACAGCAAGGAAGACCTGGACCGCCTGTACAACGTAATCGTTCCCGCGGAGTAACACAGGATTCTCAAGTGTAAGATTTTTCGGGCGTTCCGGCGCAAAACCCGAGTTTTGCGTCGTCGGCTGTTCCGCACTTCGCTGCCGCTCACCGTCCTCGCTCGCTCCGCTCGTTGCGGTCGGCTGCTTTGCAGGTGCTCCATAGCCTAACGCGAAATAAAGAAAAGGCTGGGATGTAGCGACATTCTTGTCATGCCGGATGCTTTTTGTCATACAGCACGCAGTTCCTGTCATGTCGAGCGAAGCGAAACATCTCCCCTACAAAATGCGTTCATAACACTTCTCTCCACACAGTAAAATCTTCCGCGCAGCCTTAAAAGTCTCCGTCCTGTGAGAAAAATTGTTGGAATGATGATATAATCGCGTTGGATTTGAACGTCTATTTTTGTGGACTGCAAGTCTGGTGAAAATATTTTACTTAGGTGGTGGCGCCTGTGAAAAACAGACAAAACAATGAACTTGCCGTGTGCGGTTTTGCGGCTGTGAAAAAACTTGAAAAAAACAACGGCGACAAAATACGCCGGCTTTACTTTACAGAGGCGGTCGCTCCTCTTTTTGGCGGGCTTTGCAAAAAACTCGCGGCGCGAAAGGGCATTTACAACAAGGTTGAAGATCCCAAGGAACTTGAAAAATTGAGCGGAACGATTCACCATCAGGGTGTTGTCGCGATGATTTATATGCCAAAGATTCTTCCGCTTGATTCTGACATAACGGATTCGTGGATAGCGAACAGGGAAAACGCTCTTGTCCTTGACCATGTCAGGAACGCAAATAATTTTGGCGCGATTGTACGCAGCGCCGCTTTTTTTGGAATAAAAAATATTGTAATTCCAGAAGACGACACTGAAAGCGCGATTACTACAAGTTCGTATCGAATTGCGGAAGGCGGAATGGAATTTGTAAACATTTATTCAGTCGGCTCGCTGGAGCGTCTTTTAAAGGCGGTGAAGGGAAAAATGGCGAGAATCGGAACAGATTTGTCCGCCCGAAGCAAATTTTCGTCCGACATGAAGTCAATATGCAACGGAATGCCCGCGCTGCTCGTGCTTGGAAACGAGGAAAACGGAATCAGCGACGAGGTGCGCAAAAACTGCGACGAACTTGTGCTGATTCCTTTTGCAGGAATTTCCGAAGGCAAAAAAGAACCTCCGATTGACAGTCTGAACGTTGCGCAGGCGGCTTCGATTCTTTTGTATGAACTTGTGAGGCTTTAGTTTTACAAGGCGTGCGTAGATGTAGTTTTTGCGGCGGCTTGAGTCGTGTCGTGTTGTACGCGTTTTACCGCACGCCGTTACAAAAAAATTCTCCGTATAGTTCTTCCTTTGTCCGACTTAAAATTCTTTTTCCATCAAAAATCTGCTTGTCTGGCTGAAACCTGCAATCCAGAAAAAACTTTCCACGTCGTAATTGTTGACCGTTGAAAGTTTCATTCTGTTGATTTTTTCTTCTTTAAGTTTTTCAAGCGCGTGGTTCATCATTTCAGTGCCGTGTCCTACGCGTCTGTGCGCGGGATGAATTATTATTTCGTCAACAAAACAGTAGGGCGTTTCTCCGTTGATTGGATTGCAGATTCTTCCCGCAAAAAATCCGAAAATTCTGTTCAGGGAATCGTGCAGTACAAAAATCCGCCTGTTTTTTCCGTCAAGAAGTTCCTCGATGTGCGTTTTTATTCCTTCGTCCTCGGCGTCTGGAAAACAGGTTTTGTAAAATTCGGCCAGTTTTGGCAGATGGGAATCGTCGAACGGGTCGATGGACTTTTCATCTTCAACGGAAAACGATGTGTTCGGCTTTATGAAATTCTGGTAGGTCTGAAACGAATTGTAGTTTCTTCCGGCCGTAACAATTTCCTTGAGTTCCTTTAAAAGTTCGTTGTTTCCGGTTATGAAGTCTACAAGTTCAGGATTGTACCGCGTGCCTGAACAACGGCGCATTTCTTCGAGCATTTCTTCAAAGGTCAGCTGGCGGGCGTAATTTCTTCCCTTGGTGTCGGTGGTGGTGTCAATCATGTCGCATATTGAAATCAGATTTATGAGATTTTTATACGGCGATGACGAAAGCCTGAAATTTTCAGGATAGCCCTGCTGGTCGTTCCAAAATTTATGGTGTCCTTCAACAAAATCCATGTATCTGTAAAGGTATGGAACGTCCTGTATTATTGATTTTCCAAAGTTCGGGTGCAGCCGCAGTTTGTTGAATTCCGAGTCTGTGATTTTTCTGAACTGAAGGTTTACAAGTTTTGTAAGACCGGCCTTTCCAATGTCGTGCAGCAGCGCGGCGTTCTTTATGAGTTTTAAAATTTCGATTTTATTTTTTACAACGTCGTCGATTGTAGGAAAAATTCCTGGGATCACGCAGAGGTCGGGGCGTTCATTTAAAATCCTGTAAAGGCATATTCCGGACAGGCTGCTTATCATTCCAAAATGTATTGTTGAACAAATCTGCCTGTGTACAAAAATCGACTGTATCAAAAGAAGGAAGTCTTTTTCGGTTTCAAACTTCTGCGCGGCGGTTTTCATGATTTCAATGACGAATTTATCGGTTGTGAAACCCTTCTGCGAATACTTTGTATTTTCAAATTCAAGGACCATTTCCTGGACGATTTTACGGTTTACTCGCCTGTTTTCGCTCAGCACCAGGAAATTCTGAAGGAACACATACAGATACGAAAACGTCCTGTTGAAAAGTTTCATTTTGTCCAACATTCTTGAAAATTTCGGGTCTACCGGATCTCCTTCGTCAGGGAACGCTGATTCTGGAAAAACACGCGGCCGCTCGCCAGGTTCAACCGCCAATATTTCTTCAAATTTTTCCTCAAAAATCTTAAAAAGTTCCACCTTGGAAATCTCTCCCGTGTGCTCGCGGAAAATATGGTAGTAGGTGAAAATCATAAGGTTCACTTCGCCTTCTTGCGTCTGGAGCCTGTATTCCTCCTTGAGCCAGTCGCATATTGTGTGCAGCGCCCTGTCGTTTTCGTCGTAGCCGCCGTCGATTGACGAAAAATAATTCTGTCCTGCGGTGAAAATTCCGTAAATTCTGAAAAAGCGTTTCAAATATTCAACGTGGAATTTAAAGTCAGCCTTTTCGCCCCACATTTTTGCGTAAAGTTCGTCTGTTCCGCCGTCCAGCATTTCGCAGGTCTTGTTGTATATGTCCAGGAACTGCCTGTAGTCGCTGGATTTGAAAAGGCAGAACGCAAGCATTTCATACGTCCTGCAGAATACAAGGTGTATTTTTGTGTTGTAGTCGTCTGTTGAAGAAAAATTCGGATATATTCCAAGCGCCTTTTCAAAGCATTTTAGCGTGTTGATGAATGTGTCGCTCATTGAAATCGTCTTGCTTATTCCAAGGTTCATTCTTGCGCTGAAAAGCACCGGTTTTGCAAGGATTTCGCAGTGCTTCAATACAGATTCAATCATGTCGTCTATCAGATGCGAGTCGATGTTGTTTTCAAAAAGGAAGAATGTCTGGTGCAGCATGAAGGTCTGCAGCGTTTCCGCGCTGAGCAGTTCTGGATTTTTTATCGCGGGATTTATGTATTCTTCAATCAGACCTTCGTTTTCTTTAAAAAGTTCTCGTGTAAGTTCCGAATTCTTTGTGCGAAGCGTCTCCCATTTTTCAAAATCGTAGGATTCCTTCAAAAGTTTGCGTTCAAGATGGTAGATCAGGTCTGAATTGTATTTGTATTTGTTGAAAAAAAACACGACATTTTCTTTTGTCAATGACTCGGCATCCATGCAGTCCATTATATCTCAAATTTGTAAAAACAAACAGAGTTTTCTGTTCATTGCGCATGGCGAATTGGACGCGCTTTTTCCGATTGCTGCCGCACTGTAAAACCGCGCTTTTTCTACAGTGCGATTTTACAGGTCTTGCGTATTGTTGACCAAGTTTTTCAAATTATATATATTGTTCAAAATTGAGAACGGTTATCAATTTTGAGGACTTATGATGAATTCCTACAAGACAAATCAAAAACAGATTCTTACAGATTTTCTTCATAAAAACCCGGACAGGGAGTTCACTGTTTCTGCGATAGCGGCCGCGCTTGAATGTGAGGACAAAAAAATCGGAGTAGCGACGATTTACAGGCATCTGAACAGGCTTGAATCGCAGGGAAAGGTCCGCAATTTTACAGACGAGAAAACCAAAAAATCCTGCTGGCAGTACGTAAATGGCTCGGCGGACTGCGTGCGGCACTACCACATAAAATGCGAGGAATGTGGAAAAATCGTCCATCTGGACTGTGATTTTTTTTCAAAAATCGACGCGCACATTCTTGAAGACCATGGATTTTGTATTGACCGCTCAAGGACTGTGTTTTACGGAACCTGCCGTAACTGTTCGCAAAAAAACAACTGTAAGGAAATAAAATGAAAAAAACATTGCTGTTTCTGCTTGTGTGTTTTACATTCACCTTTGTTTCGTGCGGAAGGCATGCAAAAAAATCGCAGGCTCAGATTTCTGTAGTAACGACGAATTTTCCGCTTTATGACGCCGCGCGTGCGGTTTCTGGCGGTCTTTTACAGAATCAGATTGAAATAAAACTTCTTGTGAAGCCTGGAACGGAAGTCCATTCGTATGACCCGTCGCCCGCGGACATCATTTCAATTCAGAACGCGGACCTTTTTGCGTATGTAGGCGGCGAAAGCGACAGGTGGATTGAAAAAATACTTGAAGGTTCAAAAAATGAGATGAAGGCGAAACGTATTGCGCTCATAAATTATGTATGGACCTTGGACGAGGCGGTCTTTGACGGAGATGAACGTATTGCTCGCGGAGACGAACATTTTTCGCACGGAGACGAACATTTTTCTCGCGGACATGAACGTGTTTCTCACGGAGACGAACAAATCGCCCGCGGTTCTAAAAACGTTCACGAGGCGGACGAACACATCTGGACTTCGCCGGAAAATTTTATGATCATCGTGCAGACAGTTTCGGATTCCCTCATAAAAATCGCCGGGGAAAAAAACATACAGGACCTTGCAGGATTTACAGAAGAGGTTCAAAAAAACACGTCGCAATACATATCAAAGATCCAGGAAACGGCAGACCATACAAACCGCGTGCTTTCAGAAAAGTCTGAAAAATTCATTCTGATGGCGGACAGGTTTCCGTTCGCGTATTACGCCGACTACTTCAATCTGGATTTTGACGCGGCGTTTTCCGGCTGTTCCACAGCAGTTGAGGACAGTACCGCTACAGTTTCGCGGCTGATAGACACTGTAAGGCGGAAGAATCTTCCGGCGGTCTTTTACATTGAACTTGGAAATCATAAAATCGCCGATACAATCGCGCAAAGCACTGGAACAAAGGCGCTTATGATTCAGTCCGTTCAGAACGTAACAAAAGACGATTTTGAAAACGGCGAAACGTGGGTTTCTTTGATGACAAAAAACGCGCAGGTTCTGGAATCTGGGCTTAGGTAAATTTATTTTTAGGAAAAACTATGGCACTTGTTGAATGTAATGACGTTTGTGTAAATTATGGAAATTTTCAGGCGTGCAGGTCGGTGAATTTTAAAATCAATCCAGGCGACTATGTATGTATCGTGGGTTCAAACGGTTCTGGAAAAACCACGCTTGTAAAGGCGATTCTTGGGCTTCTTCCGATAAAATCTGGAAAAATCACATTGGACAAACTCAAGACCGGCTATCTTCCGCAGCAGAACAATATACAGCGGGATTTTCCTGCAAGCGTAAAGGAAGTGATTCTTTCTGGCTGTCTTACAAGGGGAAGGCTTTTTTACAGCCGCAGGGACAGGGAAAATTTACAGAAACAGATAAAAAGCCTTTCGCTTGAAAAAATTGCAGAAAAATCTTTCAGTGAACTTTCAGGCGGACAGCAGCAGCGTGTGCTTCTTGCACGGGCCCTGTGCGCGGCAAAAAATCTTCTTGTATTGGACGAACCTGTAACAGGTCTTGATCCGCTTGTTACGGAAGAACTTTATTCGATAATCAAAAAGCTTAACACAGAACAGAACATAGCGGTTCTTATGGTAAGCCACGACGTTCAGCGTGCGGTGAACAGCGCAAGCCACATTCTGCACATGAACAGGGAGCCGCTTTTTTTTGGAACTGCGGAGGAATACAAAAAGACTGAACATTACAGTACGCTCAGCAATATGGAAGTCTGTGAAACACACCTTGGCGACCGCTGTTCTTCAAACTGCAATGCAACACACATTCATTTTCCAAAAAGACACACAGATGCTTGATTTTTTTACACTGCTTTTTTCATACGGTTTTATAACGCGCGCCATTGTTGCAGGTGTTATGATTTCGCTGTGCGCCTCGCTTCTTGGAGTTACACTTGTGCTGAAGCGTTTTTCCATGATTGGAGACGGGCTGAGTCACGTTGGTTTTGGAACTATGGCAATCGCAATGGCGTTGAACTGGTCGCCTCTTGCATTTTCGATTCCTGTATGCGTGGTGGCGGCGTTTCTTCTTCTGCGTGTGAGTTCGGGCGGAAAGGTAAAGGGAGATGCTTCCATCGCGTTGATTTCAAGTTCATCGCTTGCAATAGGAATTCTTGTAACTTCCATTACAAGCGGACTCAACACGGACGTTACATCGTTCATGTTTGGAAGCATACTTGCAATCAGCAGGACGGATATGTGGCTTGGCGTTGCGGTTGCCGTTGTTGTAATTGGACTTTTTGCGCTTTTCTACAACAGGATATTTGCCGTAACGTTTGACGAATCGTTTGCAACTTCAAGCGGAATCAGGTCGAACCTTTACAATTCCCTGATTGCAGTTCTTACCGCCCTTACAGTCGTTGTGGGAATGAGGCTTATGGGAGCGATGATGATTTCAAGCCTTGTTGTATTTCCCGCCCTGAGCGCGATGAGGCTTTGCAGGAGTTTTTTCAAGGTTGTAATTTTTTCCGCGCTGATTTCTACATTGTGTTTTTTTGCAGGAATTCTTGCAAGTTTTGCGCTTTCAACTCCGGCGGGCGCGAGCATTGTAGCCGCAAACCTGTTGGTCTTTTTAACCTGCATGGCGCTTGAATTCTTGTTTTTACGCAGAATTTAAATTCCGCGCTGTATTGAAGGAATTTGTCGGCGTATTGAAAAAAAATCTCCGTTGAATACGACCTGTTCTAGTCGGATTCAAGAATTTTCCTACATTCCGCAAAATTGTTTTTCTGATCTTCTGCTGGAACTGGAAATTTTGGATTTATTGATTTTAGTTCCTTCAGCATTATCTGCGAAAAAAGATAGCGCGCGAACCATTTTTCGTCGGCCGGAAGAACGTACCACGGACAGAGTTTTGTTGATGTGCTGTTTATCGCGTCCTCGAACGCCGTCTGGTACTGTTCAAAGAACGCGCGTTCCTTTATGTCGTTTGCGGAAAATTTCCAGTGCTTGTCGCTGCGTTCCATTCGTTTTATGAAACGCCTTTTCTGTTCGTCCTTTGAAACGTTCAGAAAAATCTTTACAATGCGCGTTCCGTTTGCATACAGGTATTTTTCCCACGCGCAGATGTCCTTGAATTTCTGGGAGATGTAGTCGCCTTTCAGTACGCGCGGCGGAACCCTGTAGTTCTTGTAATCCTCGTGGACGCGCACAACAAGGACTTCCTCGTAATACGACCTGTTGAAAACCGCGATTTTTCCCTTTGCAGGAACGTTCTTGTGGTAACGCCAAAGAAAATCGTGGCTGGCTTCCTCTACGGAAGGCAGCCTGTAGTTGTACACGTCCATTCCAATAGGATTCAGACCTGACAAAACGTGTTTTATCAGACTGTCCTTTCCTGCGGCGTCCAGAGCCTGCAGGCATACAAGTATGGATTCAGACGATTCTGCAAACATCGCTTCTTGAAGAAGTTTTATTTCCTGAACGTTCTTTTTTTTCTGTTCTACAAGTTCGCCTTTAAGACTTTGACGGCCGCACGAGTCCGTGCATGAATCTTTTATTCTGAAAACAGTCGTTCCGTCAAAGGTGTAGTCGTCCAACCGAATCATCGCGCCTCCAAAAAGTTCCGTCCGTCCTTATTTTTTGAAAAAACCGCCCGCGGCGTCTGTAATGGCCGACGAAGCCGCCGAAGCCGCTGCGTTTTTTATCTGGTTTTCAAGTTCACGCCGTTTTGCCTCAAGCTGTTTCTGCGTTGAGTCTAGTTTGTTTTTCTGGTTGTTTACAAGTCTCTGAATTTCTGTGAACTGTGTGATTTTCTCGTTTGCGATTCCCGTTTTTTCAGAAAGCATGGCGGAAACCTTTGCCTTTGATTCATTCGCTATGGAATTCAGTTCCGTGGAGATTGCGGCTGTTATGGGATTTACAATCTGCCCTGAAATCTTGTCAAGGTTGTCTATCGAAACGGATGTTCCGTTCTGGCTGTCGTATGAAACTGTAAATCCCAGTGTAAGATTTTTTACGCCCAAAAGCGCGGTTCTGTACAGGGCGGAAAGTCTTGCAGGTTCAAATTCCATTCCGTTTATTCCGTCCATGAACATATCTATGTTTCCGCCGATTTTAAAGTTCCCGTCTGCGTCCGCCGTAAGTTTTGCCTGTATGTCTGAATTTGAGTTGAACGAGAAAACCTGCGCGTCCGCGGCAACAGGATAGCCTTTTCCGCTGTAGGACGCGTCTATAAGCGGATTCTGTGATTTTGAACGCGCGTCAATTACAATGCTTGCGTTGTTTGGTTTTCCAAGAATTTTAAAGTCCGCTTCGATTTTTGCAGGTTTTCCGTATATGTCCGGATTGCTTGAAATGTCGCTTGCAACTCCCTTGAAAAGCAGGTTTTCCAAAACAGCGTCCTTTCCGTATTCATAGCCAGATGCGACCGCCTTGTTCACAAGGAATTTTGGAACGCCGTCCGCCTTGAAGTAAACGTCTCTTCCTGAAAGACGTTTCTGTGCTTCTTTTTTCTGTTTTTTTGAAGCCTTTGTTTTTTTGGAGTTTTTGTCGACGTTTTTGGCGCCGGATTTTTCCGTTGCGTCCTTTATTTCAAGCGCCTTTTTCATGGCGGTGTCAACGTATGGATAATATTTTCCAAGCACGGAATACAGCATCGACTGTACTGCCTCGTCCATAATCTGTTTTAGTCCGTCAGGGCTGAAAAGTTTTTTGATTTCCGAGATTTTTCCTTCAACAAGACCAAGGTCGGATTTTACCGCGGATTCAACCTTTTTTGCATATGTCGAAACTTCCGCGGCGTCGGTTTTTATTTCGGAACTGGTCCTGTCTACGGTAGCCTTCAATGAAGTTCCGGTGGTGTATGCGCCGTTCAGGGTTTCCAGGGCGGATTTTAGTTTTACAGGGTCTTTTACCTTGCTCCAGTCGGTGTTTGCAACTGCGTTGACGCTTGAACTGAATTCTGCAACCTGACCCGAAAGTTTTTCCGGAACCGCCTGCCATTTTGCGATTTTCTGCTGCACGTTCGCAGAAACTTCCGCCGCGATTTTTGGAGAGGTCAGCCGGTCCTGCAGTTCCTCGATCATTTTTTCTGGATTGTAGTTTTCAAACATCGCCATCAGATTTTTCATGGCGTTCTGCTTGAGTTCGTCGGATTTTGCAGAAAGTTTTGCTTCCTCGCTTTTTTTCTTTTCTTTTTTAGCCTTTAAAGGAAGTTCGCCTGATTTTGTCCTTTCAGTGTCAAGGGCGACTCCTTCGACAACAAGATTTTCCGCGTGGAATTTGCCGCGGCAGAGGTCTGCAAGATTGAAGTCAACAAGAATTTCGTCCAGCTGGAAAATGTTCTTCATCGGAGAATCTTTGTTCGCCTGCTGAAGTCCGCTGATTTTCAGGCTTGAGTCAAAAAACTTGAAGTCCACTTTCTGAATGTCGGTCTTTGCCTTGAAAAATCCCTGCATGGAAGATACAAGCGCGTTTTTTATTATTACGTTTTTAAAGAGCGTGAATGAAATCCCGATTCCTGCGACAAGTACTATTACGGCCGCAAGCGGAACGATTTTTATTCCGCCCTTCTGACTTTTTATCTGTTTTGCCAGGGTCTTGCAGCGTTCAAGGTCTGAGGACGGAATGTTCGAGTCAAGATTTACTTTTACTGTCGCCTCGCCCTTTGCGTTTTTTGAATTTTCAAAAAATTTGTCGATGAACTTTCTGTCTGATTCTATGAAGATGTGCCTTCCGATTTTCTTTTCATATTTTTTTACGGTGTATTCCTTTTTGAAAAGAGGAGGAAGTTTTTTTGCGGAAACCATTTTTACCTTTTTTTCCGAAGTTTTTACAGTTTTTTCAGTTTGAACTTTTCCGCTGGTTTTTGAAACTGATGTATCGGTTGTTTTTGTGTCGTCTTTCTTGTTCATTTTAAACTCCTGCTGAAATTTTTGAGGCGATTTTTGCCAAAAGTGGAAGTTTATACAGTGTCTTTAAAATCTTTGAGTCGTTGAATTTTGGTGCAATCCATTTTCGCCACGCTTTTAATAGAAGGAAAAGAACGCAGTAAAGCGGAATGTAGCACAAAAGTCCAAAGAGAAGCGAACCGCTCACTATTGTGTTGTTGAATTTTGTGAACGCCACAAACGGAACGTCCAATACTGCCGCGAAAAAATTCTGCAGCGGAGGGAGCGTCAGGAAGGCGTAGCCAAGGCTGTCGAACATCGGGTCAAGCAGGCGGGCGAACGCGGTCCCAACAAGCATTGATATGAAATACCCCGGCTTGTTTATCCTTACAAATGAAAAGAAAATCAGCAGCATGAACCAAAGCAGGTTGGTCTTTGGCATGAGTCCCAGAATCAGTCCGATGCTGAACGAATTTACAATCTGGCTTGGCTTTACGTTTGCGTTGAACGCCTTTAAAAGCCTGACTAGGTATTTAAGCATAGTTCCTCCAAATAACTCAAGATTATAGCACACAAACGCCGCGACCGCAGTTTAAAGATTTACATTGGCGTTTTTGTAGGACTGTCCGTGCCGTTTGTAACGGTCTTTTCCGCGTTTGTAGGACTGTTCGCGCAGTTTGTACGCCTTTGCAACGCTTTTGTGTACGACTGTTACGGCGTTTTTCCCTGCACTTTAAGCGTATTTAAATACGCCTTGCGTTCGTCCGTGATTCTAAGACTTTCGCGGGCCTTCTGTATCGCCTTGTTGTGCGTCCAGTCGTCCAGTTTCCGCTGTTTTAAAAACGCCAGGGCCGGCTCCCACTGTTTTACAAGCGCTTCTGCAAAAAGCCACGCCCTCATCATGTTCACGTAATACTCGTCGCAGCGGATTTTGGCCGCCCATTCAAGGTATTCGCTTTTAAAGTCGTCGCCAAGAAATTCGTTTTTCAAAAACAGCATTGCAGCCCGTTTTGTGTAGGGCAGGTCGCTTTGAATCCATTCGCGGATTTTTACAATCAGTCCCGCGTGGTTTTTACGTAAAAGTCTGCACTTCATTCCGTCGCTCACCGCCCAGTTGTCCACAAACGGAAGAAAGTCCTCCATTTTTTGCACCCACTCGTCAAAATCTTTGCACTGTGAGATGTATGTTGAATGTAGGATGTTTTCTTCAAACAGACTGTGCGGAAGTTCATTCAGGAATTCTGGAATTTCGTCGCCTGCTTCCTGTAAAATTTCCTTTAGGATTTGTTTGTATTCGGGAGTTCTGATTCCTATGAATTTGGCTCTCGGAACGGTTGGAATGAGTTTTGCGGTGAAGTCCGCGTAATTTTTGTCCTGATGCCTGTAAAGAATTTTCAGTATCTTTGTCATTTTTGTATTTTAGCACGATTTCATCTGCATTGCACTTTGCAAGTGTGTATGACAAATTGCGGCGTCGTATTACAAAAAAATGCGTGGTGCATTACAAAAAATGCGGACGAATAAAAAAACCGTCCTACAGGGATTGAACTCCGCTCAGACGGTTTTTTATGACCTTTGTTTTAATTTTAACTGTTGAACTCTGCGGAAATCTGTGTGACTGTGGATTTTGCATCTCCATAAATCATAACCGTGTTGTCGTTTGTGAAAAGTGGATTTTCAAGTCCGCTGAATCCCGTTCCTTTTCCGCGTTTTAACACGAACACCGTTTTTGCCTCGAACGCGTTTACAATAGGCATTCCGTATATAGGAGATGTTTCGTCGTGTATTGCGTCCGGGTTTACAACGTCGTTCGCTCCGATTATTATCGCAACGTCAACGCTTGACATCTGCGGATTCATTTCGTCCGCGGTCTTCAACTGTTCGTAAGGCACGTTCGCCTCGGCAAGAAGCACGTTCATGTGTCCTGGCATTCGTCCTGCCACAGGATGTATTGCAAAATTCACTTCCGCTCCGTTGTCTTCAAGTTTGTCGCAGAGTTCTTTTACCGCGTGCTGCGCCTGTGCAACAGCCATTCCGTATCCTGGAACAACGCATACGTTTTTTGCCGCCTCAAGAATCAGGAACGCGTCCTCAACAGACATGGACTTTGGCTCTTTTACAGGACCTGCAGCGCCTGATTTTTTCTTTGCGCCAAACGTCTTGAAAAGAAGGCTTGAAAATTTTCTGTTCATCGCCTTGCACATGATCAGTGTAAGAATCAGACCCGACGCGCCTACAAGACAGCCTGACACCACAAGGACTGTATTGTTTATCGCAAAGCCTGCAAAGGCCGCGGCAAGTCCGGAAAGCGCGTTAAGGAATGAGATTATTACAGGCATGTCTCCGCCGCCGATTGGAATCACCATTGTAAAGCCAAGCACAAGGAATGCGGCTGTTGTTGCGGCGATTCCAATGAATTCAATATTTGCAAGACCGAACGGATTTTCTTCTGTAAGGAAGGCGTATGAGGCGATTGCAAGAAGTCCTATAAAACACAGGACGGCGTTCAATACGTTTTTTCCAGGGATGCTCACGTTTTTTTTGAACGCCTTTCCTGAAAGTTTTCCCCACGCTACAAGCGAGCCTGTAAAAGCCACTGCGCCGATTGCGATTGTAAGTCCAAGCGAAACTGCAGTGAACGGATCGCCTTTTTCCTGACAGTAATACTGTGCCACGGCAACCAAAAGCGATGAAAGTCCTCCAAAACCGTTGAAAAGCGCAACAAGTTGAGGCATTCCGGTCATCTGTACTTTTTTTGACCATACAATTCCTATCGCAGAGCCTGCAACAACAGCGGCCGCTATGTACGCGTAGCCGTTTTCAAGAACGTTTGAACTCCACGAGCCGAGCACCTGCTTTTCGCAGAGGACTGTAACGCAGGCGACCAACATTCCTATTGACGAATAGAGGTTTCCCTTTCTTGCAGTTTCTGTTTTTCCAAGAAGTTTTATTCCCCGTATGAAGAAAATACATGAAACCATGTATAAGATTTTGATGATTATATCTGACATAATAACTCCATTTTAAAAGACGATTTTCTTGTACGACATACGAAAATCTTCCGCCTATTTTGAATCCTTTTTTCTGAACATTCCAAGCATCCTGTCCGTTACAAGGTAGCCGCCCACAACGTTTATCGTTGCAAAGACTATTGCAAGGAATCCCAGTACAAGTCCGATTTTTCCGCCAACTCCTACAGCGGTTACTGTAATCGCGCCTACAACAGTGATTCCTGAAATTGCGTTTGTTCCAGACATCAACGGTGTGTGAAGCTGTGAAGGAACTTTTGAAATCAGTTCAACGCCTAAAAAGGCGGAAATGACGAATACAAAAATCAACATTACATCCATAATTTTTCTCCAGTTTATTTTTTGATGAATCTTTCGTGGACGATTTTTCCGCCGTCTGTAAGAAGACAGCCCTTCATGATAGGCTCGTCTGGATTCAGTTTGAATTCTTTTGATTCCCTGTCGTAAAAATGCGTAAGGAACGCCGTTATGTTTCCGCTGAACATTTTTGACGCGTCGTATGGAACCTGCCGTTCAAGAAGGTCTCCCGACATTATTGTAACGCCGTTTTCTGTTACGACGTTTTCAAACGGCCTTGAACCTTCAACGTTTCCGCCTGTGGACACCGCCATGTCTACAACGATTGAGCCTGGCGCCATTCTGTCAAGAACGGACTTTTCAATCAGCCGCGGCGCCTTGCGTCCAAAGACCTTTGCAGTTGTGATTACAATGTTGGATCTTTCACAGACTTTAGCCTGCGCTTCCTTCTGTTTTGCAATCTGTTCAGGTGTAAGTTCCTTTGCGTATCCCTGTTCAGTCTGACCCATTTCGCCAAGATCGATTTTTACAAACGACGCTCCAAGCGATTTTACCTGTTCTTCAACAACAGGACGTGTGTCGAACGCGTCCACCCTTGCGCCAAGACGTTTTGCAGTTGCAATCGCCTGAAGTCCAGCCACTCCAACGCCGATTATGAATACGCGAGCGGGATTTATAGTACCTGCAGGAGTTACCATCATCGGAAAAAGTTTTGGACTGTGCGCCGCGGCGTTAAGAACTGCCACGTATCCTGCAAGCGATGCCTGTGAAGACTGAACGTCCATTTTCTGTGCAAGCGTCGAGCGAGGAATCATTTCCAGCGAAACGGCGCGTATTCCGTTTTGGGCGAATTCGTTCAAAAGTTCAGTTTCGTTGAACGGATCCATATAACTCAGGTGCAGGACGTCTTTCTTGATGCCCTTTACGTTTTCCGGCTTCATTATTCTTACGATGATTTCGCTTTCGCCGTAAGCGTCCTCTTCATTCTTGATGATTTTCGCGCCGGCCGCGGTGTAAGCCTCGTCGGAAAATCCGCTTTTTACACCCGCTCCGCTTGCAACAAGGAATTCAAATCCCATGCCGCACAGTTTTTTTATGTCATCTGGAATGAGAGCGACACGCGTTTCGCGAGAATCCTTTTCCTTGCAGACTAGGATTTTTTTCATTTTAGCACCCCTCTTTTTTGGATAGAATAGCAAACAACTATTATGACACTTTATTAAATTTTGTCATAATAGTCTATAGCAAAGTTTTCTCAATAATTACAACCCGCTCTGTACAGGGCGACCGCGTTGTAAGAGTGTGCGTAACTATTATGGTTGGTGGTGGAAATTGTGCGGTAACGATAGAAAAAGCAAGCAGTCCAACCGAGCCATTCTGAAAGCCCGAGCAGATTTTTGCTTAAAAAATCTGCGAAGTACAATAAGTTTCTTTCAGCATGGCGAATTGGACGCGCTTTTTCGATAGTGAACGCAGTGTAAAACAACCTGCAATTACAGTATTCATATAAACTCTTACAACTCGCTCGCCATGCACAGGGCGTCCTACACCGGGCGCGTTGTGTTGTGCTTCGTGTCGGGCGTTTTCAATTTTGTCAAAAAATGTTAGATTTCGCCATGACGATTCAAAAAATAGACCTTCTTTTTCCAGACGGCGAAGAAAACTTCCGTGAACTTTCGGATCTTGCGTTCCACGACCTTGGAATTGACTTTATATGCGACAAAGTTGCCTGTAAAAACGAGGAGAGGCAGCAGTTTGCAAGAATATTTTCAAAGATGACGGACAATCCCGATGTAACGGAATACCGTGCAGGAATTTTCGACGACATATTCAACAATCCCGAAATGTGCCGCAAACTCGTCGAACAGCTTGAACGGATAAACTACGAAAAAAGGTTCAGCGGATTTTCGGGGCATTACGAAGAAACAAATTCCGCCTGGGAACTTCTGCACCACCTTGAACAGATAAACGGCTACATAAAATCCGTGGAGGCGATTCACGGCTGTCTTGAAGGCTATAATTTAAAGTCCGATGGAATGAACAGGCTCAAAAAACACATACAGGCGATATACTGCGACAACGGATTTTCTGAACTCAAGGAAGACGTCGCAAACCTCAAGGCGCGTACTGAAAACTTGAAGAGCGTTACGCTTGGCGTGAACCTTAACGAAAAATACGAGGCGCACGGAATCGGACTTGTTTCATTCAACAAAAAACCGTTTGTAAATTCTTCGGCGATAGGAAATTTTGTTGCAAAGGTCGCCCAGAAGGACATTATAAACGCAGAGGCGGACTGGAACGGAAACCTGAAATTCCACCAGCTTGATGGCGGCGAGGAATTCGCGTCAAAAATCATCGCCATAGCAGGGCTGAACGATCCGCGCGCGCAGACTTCAACGTTTTACATGGATAAGATTGCAAATTCGCTGATTGGAAGCATAGTGCACAAGTTGAAGACGACGCTGAAAAAATACGTGTACATTCCTGTTACAGAAATAACTGAACTCATACCGCAGTTCATATTTTACATACGCTTTGCAGAATACATAAAGACAATGAAGGACAGGGGCTTCAAATTCTGCCGCCCGGAAATCGCTTTTGGAAAACCAAAGTGCTACATGGACGCAAAGGGAATATACAACTTCAAACTGCTTTCGGCTTTTTACGATACAACAGGTCCAGACCAGATTGTGCAGAACGACATACAGTTCGGACACGAAAAACTTGCATACATTCTCACAGGCGCGAACCGTGGCGGAAAGACAACCATAACGCAGGCTGTTGGACTTCTTTTTGTGCTTGCACAGGCAGGGCTTTACGTTCCAGGCGATGCGTTCTGCTTCAATCCTGCAGATTCTATATACACGCATTTTCCGGCGGACGAAGACAGGACGATGGATCTTGGACGGCTTGGAGAGGAGTGCAGACGCTTCAAGGAAATGTATGCGGCGTCAACTGAAACAAGCCTCATGCTCCTGAACGAAACATATTCCACCACCTCGTTCGAGGAAGGCTACTACATCGCAAAAGATTCTGTCCGTGCGATATTGAAAAAGGGAATAAGGACGATTTACAACACCCACATGCACAAACTTGCGTTCGACATAGAAGAAATCAATCGAACCAGCGAAAAAAACAGGGCGGAATCCCTGGTTGTACGCTCCAAGAACGGGGAACGCTCGTTCAAAATAGAAATTGCGGCGCCGGAAGGAAATTCCTTTGCAATGGACATCGCAAAAAAATACGGCGTAACCTACGAGATGCTCACCCGGGAACAGGTATGCAAAAATTAATTCATTTAAAAAACTCGTTCAACGTGGTATAATTGCCGAATCATAGCAGTTGGAGTAATGTATGAGTGATATCGATCCGTCTATCGCAGCCTTGTTGGACAGCGTAATTAATGAAACGCCAACTTCTGATTCCGAGGAGATTGACGTTTCCTCGTTCGATACAGGCCCGTCTTTTTCAATGGCAAAATTTGAAAAGAAAAACGGCGGAAAAGATTCCGTAGAGCCTGCTGCAAAATCCAACAAGTCAATCCACGTTGTTGATTTAAGTCAAAAAGAATTTCCGCCTGTTGAAAAAATGCTGAACGACCAGCCTTCACCTGTATTTGACGACCCCGGCTATTACAAGACGGCGTTGACCGGAGAAAACCAGTCCGCCCAGAGGGTTCATCAGGTTCTTTCAAAATATTTGACCTGCCAGGACCCAAAAGACAGGACTGTATACAGGCAGAACATAATTTCTGCGTATTGGGAACTTTTCCGCGGACTTGCTCCAAAACTTGCGGACGCAAACCTTCCAATGCCAAAGCGTATGCTCGCGCGTTTTGGAATTCTTCTTCCGTCGCTTTTCAGGGCGGAACAGAAGGATTTTTTTGCGCGCGCCGTTTTTGAAAATTCAAACAATCTTCCCGTCATGTATGTTGACGAATGGTTCAAGGAAATTTCTTCGGGACGCATGAACAATTCCATGACCGACGAAAAACGCACTCCGCACAAGGCCGCGACTCCTGAAGAGGCCGCCACCATGGAACAGTCAAGGCTCCAGCAGCTGCAGTCAAAGAATTCTGGAAAACTCCAGAGCGCGGAAAACCTTTTGAACATAAAGGAAAACGAACGCCACATGCTTGAGATTGAACTTAAAGAGGCTGTAGATTCAATCTGCGAGCATAATCCGATAGCCGGCGCGGAGCCTCATCTTGCAGACTACACTGAAATGCAGATAAAGACGTTTTCACAGATTTCTGACAAACTGCACAGGCTTTCAAAGAACAACAAGGAACTTTCACGCGCCCTTGCTGAATTTCAGGACGCCAAGGGCGTTTACGAGAACGTCGAACATAAACTTTCTGAAAACGGCGGCGCCGCGGCGATGGTCGCGGACAATGACGCGGTGAACATCGAGTTTGAGACGGTTCGCCAGATGGCAAAGATGACTGTTGGCCGCCAGGGAAACCAGTTCCCTCTGTTTACCCGTGAATTTTTTCACTGTACGGAAAAAGGCACTGGAATCCGCGAAAACGTAGTGGAACTCATGCGCTGGGTGGAGTCCGTTGACCCCGGGGCGTTCTGCCGAATCCATAAAAACATTCCAAACAGAATTCCTCCGTACGTTCTTTTGATTCCAACCTATGGCGACCGAGGGTTCTGCTGGGAGCCGTTTGACCGATACAACCGTGTTACAAGCCGCGGAAGAATCGTCGTTCCAATGTATCCAAGGGATTTGCGCATTGCAATCCTTACTGCAGTAGCGGATTTAAGATGGCAGGTTGCAAAGGAAAAGGCTTCGTATTACTGGATGGAAGAAGGTCTTACGGGTCAGTATTACCAGCACATCGAACGCATGAAGGTAAAGGGCGACCTTAAGGCGTATTTTATAGAAGACTATGTGCTTTGGATGACAAAGGAGTCCGAGGGCGTTCAGCGTCTTGACAAGGACGTGCGCGGAATCTTCTGGAGGAACATGCCGTTCCCTGATTCCAGAAAACAGGAACTGCGGAAGAGAAGCCTTGTATATGAGGAATTGTGCATAAAGGACAACAACCGCGCGATGAGCGACGGATATTGATTTATTCCGCGGGCATTGGGGGCATGCTCAAAGAACTGGATCTATGTTATAGTTGGGCGAAGAAATTCGCTTTTAGGTGGGGAAATGCAGTTTGCTAAATCCATTAAATTCGTAGACTTATTCGCTGGAATCGGTGGAATTCGTAAAGGTTTTGAACTTGCCTGTGCTGAACTTGGAATAAAAACCTAAAGGGTTTATTCTTGAAAATGTTGAAGGATTGGTAAATCACGATAAAAAAATTCAAAAGATAAAATAGGAAAAACTCTTTCTATAATTCTGGAACATTTAAAAACTCTTGGTTACAAAGTAAATTGGAATGTTTTAAATGCAAAAGATTTTGGTGTTCCGCAAGACAG
>JBHAFG010000032.1:0-56862 GCA_041855945.1 Treponema sp.
AACTAAACCCTTGCATTAGATTATATTCAAGAAAACAAACGGAGGTTTACAATGATTGGAACGATAAAGACAATCGCAATCGTTATGATGATAGGAGGAGTTGGCTTGTCATCAATTTTTGCCGCTTCAAAGCAAAACGGAGTTAAGTATGGAAAAACTTAAACTTGAAAAAAAATGGGATAAAGTCTTCCCAAAATCAGACAAGGTTGAACACAAAAAAGTAACCTTTACAAATCACTTTGGAATAACTTTGGCAGCAGATATGTACACTCCAAAGACAGATGGAAAAACAAAGTTTCCTGCCATAGCAGTTGCAGGTCCCTTTGGTGCTGTAAAAGAGCAGTCAAGCGGTTTGTACGCACAGATTATGGCAGAACGCGGCTATGTTACTATCGCCTTTGACCCAAGTTTTACAGGCGAGTCTGGCGGAACACCACGCTATATGAACAGCCCCGACATCAACACGGAGGATTTTCAGGCGGCGGTGGATTTTTTGTCAAACCTTCCAAATGTTGATGCAGAAAAAATCGGCATCATAGGAATTTGCGGTTGGGGTGGAATGGCATTGAACGCTGCGGCAATCGACACTCGCATAAAGGCAACTGCTGTAATGACTATGTACGATATGAGCCGGGTTACTGCAGGCGGTTACAACGACGAATTTGACAGTGAAGAATCCCGCCATCAAGCAAGGGTTGAAGCAAATACTGCACGCACAAAAATCTTTGCAAAAGGAGAATATCCGACGGTGGGAGGACTTCCAAATGAAAGACCTGAGGGCGACACATTTTTTAGCCAGTACTGGGATTATTACAAAACAGAACGCGGCTATCATCCTCGCTCACTCAATTCAAACATGGGCTGGGCTTTAACAACTAATACAAGCCTTTTGAACACACGGCTTTTGCACTACTCAAACGAAATCAGAAGTGCCGTTCTTATTGTACACGGCGAAAACGCACACTCTCGTTACATGGGAGAGACCGCCTACAACAATATGATAGACGGCAACAAGTTCACACAAAACAAAGAACTTTTGATAGTTCCAGGGGCAACACACTGCGACTTGTACGACGGCGGAAAGTCAAACTATATTCCGTGGGATAAATTGCAGAGCTTCTTTGAAACAAATTTAAAGTAAGGTATTTACAAGGACACCACCGGCAGTCTTCTTTGCGAAGGCTGTCTTCCTGTCCACCAGTGCCTGTCTTCCTGAGCGAAGCGAAGGATCTCTCCTACAACAAGAGATGTTTCGTCTACGACTCAACATGACACTGGTTGTACTGGCGGTTTTCGCTCCGCTTGGAATGCCTGTGTGTCATGCTATAATTTTTATGGGGGAAAAATGAAGTTAAAACCATTTTTAGCACTTTTGGGAATTCTTGTCGCTCTTGTAGCAGGCTGTGCAAACGCTTATTCAACGCCTGCAAAAACAGAACCTGAATCTGGAGAACTGGCAGGTACACAGGAGATGCTCTTGTACATAAAAATAAACGGAAAAACACTTACAGCAGAACTCGAAAACAATTCGTCGGCAGTCGCCTTTGTAGATTATCTAAAACAAAGCGGTGGCTCTATCACTCTTAACATGAGCGACTACGGCAATTTTGAAAAAGTCGTTCCACTTGGAACAACGCTTCCACGCAATGATACACAAATTACAACAAGTGCAGGAGACATAATTTTGTATCAGGGAAACCAAATCACAATTTACTACGACAAAAACACTTGGACTTTTACCCGTTTGGGAAAAATCCAAAACACAACTCAAGAAGAACTAAAATCAATTCTTGGAAAAGGGAATGTAACGGTTGCGTTCAGCATTGCGGAATGAAGATGAGGCACAAAATCAAACGTTATTCTGTGCGTTCATTACTGCCTGCAGTGTGGGGCGGTGCAGGTGGAGCAGGCGGCGTTCTTCTGGAACATTTCCTTCATGGTGCGCCAGCCAAGAACCGCGCATTTTACGCGGGCGGGCATTTTTGCTATGTCCTGCAGGCTTCCCGCCTCGTCCAGCATTTCTATGTCTTTTTCAGAGCCTTCGCCGCGTATCATCGCCATGAACACGTCGTTCAGACCCGACGCTTCCTCCACCGTCTTTCCTATTACAAGGTCCAGCATCATGTCGCAGGAGGCCTGGCTTACGGCGCAGCCTGAACCCGTGAATGAACCGTCGATTATTTTTCCGTCCACAACCTTAAGGTTCAGCGTTATGTTGTCTCCGCAGCTTGGATTCACTCCGTCAAGCGTCAGGTTCGCTTCTGGAAGATCGCTTTTGTGCGAGGGGTTTATGTTGTGTTCGTTCAATATCTCTCTGTAAAGTTCCTGCGTGTCCATCTGTGCCTTCAGCCGAAGCCTCGAACGGCTCCGCCTCCTTGTATGAAAATTATTGGTTTCCTGAGAAATACCTGTCGTACGCTTCCTTCATTTTTGCCTGGGATGCGAGGTATTCTTCAGAAATGTTGTATTTTTTTGCAAGCGTGTTGAGGTTTGAAACCTGCGTCTTGTATGGAAGGAAGAGCAGTATGAAAACAGTTCCGTCCTCCGCTATGTAGTACGCCTTCTGTTCAAATCCGCTTATGGACGCTTCCGCCGTCTGCATGGCGTTCTCTTCAAATCCCTTGATCGAGTCCGTTGCAGAACCTGAAATCATAGTCTGTGTAACGTCCTTTGTAACGGTCTGGATTTTTCTTGCAAGCCTGTTCACGGCGTCCGCTTCAGCCATCTTTCTGCTGACCATAGGGTCAACCATTTTTGCCGAGCCCGACGCGTAGATTCCATCCTCGCTGCTTGGTTCCTGCATGACCCATTCAGGGTATTCCTTTGACTGTTCAGCCACCGATTTTGTGGTTGAACAGGCTGTGAGTGCAAGCACCAGGCTTGCTCCTGCGATAAATACGATTTTCTTCATATTCAATCTCCTTTGACTTTTACGCTGTTCTATTGCTTTGTGAAAAACAGCGGTCTATAAAGACGTTTGCGACGCAAACTTGTGTATAAAAGCCCTGCGCTGCGGCATGGTTTTTATGGCACTCCTGTAAAAATTGTCTTACTGGCGGTCATACGCAATTCCCGCCGCAAAACCCAGAACCCAGCTTGGAATTCCAAGGGCAATGGATGTGAACGATCCGACCACGCTTCCTGTAATGGTGGCCTTTTTTGAAATCCTCTGGACCGAATCCGAAACGCTTGTCCTTACGGAAACTGTGTTGGTTGTTGACGAAACCGTTTTCCGCCTGTCGTTCCAGTAGACTTCTTCAACGATTATATTATCAGTAATTTCGGCTTTTGTTAAAGGTTTCCTGTATTTTTTGTACCTGTACAGGTCGGATTTTCTGTATTCCTCCATCATCTGGGCGTATTCCTTCTTTTCTTTTTTTGTGTCTGGAAGTATGAAGCCCAGTGTTCCTGCAGGCTTGTTGTCGCGGAGCCTGTAGTACGCGAACATTCCTGAAACCGCGTTCAGAACGGAGTATGCCGCGACCTTGACGGTTTCACGGACGGTGCAGCCAAGAACCACCCACGGAAAGCCGAACGTGTAGAACGCCGCGAGCTGGACGTCGGTGCTGCACGTTGACTTTACAGTCCTGTTCGTTTCTATGTAATGTATTGACGAGTCTGAAAAATCTTCCGGACCGGATTCAGGTTCAATGTTCAGATGGGGGGCTTCCTCCTCGTCCTCAAAGTCAGAAACTATTTCAACATTCTTTTCCGAATAGAACTTTGTGGACGCGCACGAAACAAGCGCAGGCGCGACCGCGGCGAGGAAAAAAACTTTTCTTAAAAAACGCAAGACCTTCAAGACCACCTCTGCGTACATTGTACAACCAATCAGTCCTTGTAGCCACTCATTTTTCTTATTTTTGAAAGAACGTTCAGGAATAGTTCAACCTCGTCCTGGTCGTTGTAAATGTAGAGGCTCGCCCTTGCGCTTGCAGGAAGGGCGAGGTATTCTCCAAGCGGCTGGGCGCAGTGGTGGCCCGCCCTGATTGCGATTTTTTCAGTGTCAAGAAGAGATGCTATGTCGTGCGGATGCACTCCGTCTATGGTGAACGTTACGATGCCTGAATGTTTTTTTGGGTCGGGGCTTCCGATTATGTTCACGTGCGGAATTTCCTTCATTCCCTGCATCAGAATCTCAGCGAGTTTCTGTTCGTGCGCTGCGATTTTTTCAATTCCTATGGATTCCACGTATTTTATGGCGGCGGCAAGTCCTACCGCTCCGCCGCAGTTCACGGTTCCGGCCTCGAACTTGTGTGGAAGATCCGCCCATGTGGCGCCGTCGCGTGTTACGTATTCAATCATTTCTCCGCCGCGAAGGAATGGAGGCATCTGTTCAAGCAGGCTCTTTTTTCCGTACAGTACGCCTATTCCCATCGGCGCCAATATTTTGTGTCCGCTGAACGCAAAAAAATCCGCTCCGCTTTCCATTACGTCAATCTTCACGTGCGGCGCTCCCTGCGCTCCGTCAACCACGCATACCGCTCCAACGGAATGTGCCGCGTCCACGATTTTTTTTACTGGAAGCCTTGTTCCAAGCACGTTGGAAACCTCGCTTATCGCGACAAGCCTTGTCTTTTTGTTTATTTTTCTGAACTCGGACTCTGGAAATTCGCCCGTGAGTCTGTCTGGCTCCATGTATACGATTTTAGCGCCGTTTTTCTGGGCGACCATCTGCCACGGAAGTATGTTCGAGTGGTGTTCTGTTATTGAAACCAGAATCTCGTCGCCCCGTCCTACGTTTGAAAGTCCCCACGTGTACGCCACAAGGTTCAGGCTTTCAGAGGCGTTGCGTGTGAACACAACCTCGCAGTCCCTGCTTCCTATGAACGCGGCGACTGTGTGCCGCGCATCCTCGTACGCCCTGGTGGCCTTTTCGCTAAGCGAGTAGAGTCCGCGCAATGGATTTGCGTTTTCCTCCTCGTAGTATTTCCTCATGGCCTCGATCACGCAGGAAGGTTTCTGCGTGGTGGCCGCGTTGTCGAAGTAGATGAGCGATCGGTTTTCGCCGCCGTTAAAAATCGGAAAGTCTTTTCTGTATTCGTTTGCCATAAAATCAGTCCACTCCAAAAAGTTCGTCCATAAATGCGTCCGTTTCTTCCTTTGTCCGTCCTTCGGGAATTCTGTTTGCCACGCGCTGCACTTTCGCCCTCGCCATGAGGTTTTCCGCGGCCTTCTGTCCGATTCCCCGCGACTCCATGTAAAAAAGAACCTCGTCGCCCAGCCGTCCGATTGTCGCTCCGTGTTCGCCGGCAACGTCCTCTTCGGTGCAGAGTATTACAGGAATAGAGTTGTTCACTGCGTTTTCTGAAAGGAGCAGCACGTCTTCCTGTTCGACTCCCACGGCGCCCTTGGCGCCGTTTTTAAGGTCGATTGTTCCCCTGTACGTTTTTTTGGCGTTTCCCTCAAGGCTTCCAAACACAAGCATTTCAGAACTGGTCTTTTTTCCAAAGTGGTTTACAAGACAGTTCATGTCGAATTCCTGTCCGTTCCTGCAAAAATATCCCATGTCTGAATGGAACGACGATCTGTAGCCTTTCAGATCCGCCGCAAGTCCCATGAAAGTTTTTGCGGAGCCAAGGATTACGTGTGTGATTTCCACGCTCGCCCCGTCGTCCGCGAATATTTTGGTGTCGTCCACGTGAGTGAAAATGTCCGAGAGTGTCTGGACTTTTACAACGTGTACTTCCGAATAAGGAGCGGCGTATATCTCGGTCCTGAGCGCGAAAAGTCCGCCTGAGTTCCTGTCTGATTTTGATTCAATCACAACGGTGAGCCTTGAGTTTTCCTCTGCTACAAGCCTCTGAACCGCGGCGGCTCCATCCACGCCCGAAAGGTCGTATGTGAGGGTGAGGTGTTCCTGCGTCTTTGAGTCCTTCCTTGACTTCACGTGGACGGTCTTTGCGTTCTGGAAAAGAATTTCCGCCTCCTTTCCGCTTCCTCCGTCCTGTATGAAGAATGTGCCTGCGGGGGAGGGGCTGTTTTTAGAACATTCAAGGTCCGCGCCGCCCTCGGTTTCTGGATATATGTTTTCAAGAGCCGCGTCGAACTTCAACTGCGCGTCGTTCATCTTGAGCCAGCTCCATGTTGGAGAAGGAAGTTTGTTCAGTCTGATTTCTTTCATAGCGTTCCCTTCATTTCAAGCCTTATGAGGTTGTTCATTTCCACTGCGTATTCAAGCGGAAGTTCCTTTGATACAGGATTTGCAAAGCCGCTTACAATCATGTTTTTTGCCTCGTCCTCGCTTATTCCACGGCTCATAAGGTAGAACACGGCCTCGTTGCTTATCCTTCCGATTTTCGCCTCGTGTCCAAGATCCGCGCTGTAGGTGAGCACCACGTTCGCAGGTATGGTGTCGCTGCGTGATTCTGCGTCCAGCATGAGGGACTGGCATGAAACGCTCGCCTTTGAATTTTCAGCCTTCTTTCCAATGTATACCGCTGAACGGAATATTGATGAGCCGCCGCCCTTTGATATTGATTTTGTTGAGATTGTGCTTGTGGTGTTTTCCGCAAGGTGTATCATCTTTGCGCCCGTGTCAAGTTCCTGTCCCGCTCCCGCAAAGGTGATTCCAGTGAACTGGGCGGAGGCGTTTCTTCCAACAAGGTCGCTTTCCGGATACAGGCAGCCGACGTGGCTTCCAAACGAGCCTGAGACCCATTCAATGGACGCGTCCTCCTCCACCTTGGCGCGTTTTGTGTTCAGGTTGTACATGTTCTTGGACCAGTTTTCAATCGTGGAATATCTAAGCCTTGCGCCCTTCCTTACAAAAAGTTCGACCGCTCCTGCGTGCAGGTTTGCGACGTTGTATTTTGGAGCCGAGCATCCTTCGATGAAGTGCAGGTCCGCGCCCTCGTCGACTATTATTAGGGTGTGTTCGAACTGTCCCGCGCCCTTTGCGTTCAGCCTGAAATAGGACTGTAATGGAAAAGAAAGTTTCACGCCCTTTGGAACATATACAAACGAGCCTCCGGACCATACAGCGCCGTGAAGAGCCGCGAATTTGTGGTCCTTGGGCGTTATGAGCGTCATGAAATATTCCCTTACCATTCCGCCCCATTCAGGACTTTTTAGAGCGCTTTCAAAGTCAAGGTATACAACCCCCTGCTTTGCAACCTCGCTCTGTACGTTGTGGTATACAAGTTCAGAGTCGTACTGCGCGCCTACCCCGGCAAGGCTCTTGCGTTCCGCCTCGGGTATTCCAAGTTTTTCAAACGTGTCCTTTATGTCGGAGGGAACGTCCTCCCAGCGGCCGCTCATCTTTGTCTTTGGACGCACGTATGTCGCGATGTCGTCCATGTTGAGTCCTTCGATGTTTGGCATCCAGTCGGTGGATACCTGCATTTTATTGTACAGTTCAAGCGATTCAAGGCGGAATTTCCTCATCCATTCTGGATCTTCCTTTTCCTCGCTGAGTTTCCTGACTATCTCAGGATTCAGTCCTTCTTCCATGCGGTAAAAGTCCTTTTCGGACTCATCGTATCTAAAGTCGTAGAATTCCCGGTTTATGTCCTGGATGTTTGTTTTTTCTTCAGACATGCAGTTTCCTTAAAAAAAAATAAATTCGCGGGGCGGGATGCGGAATCTGTCCGCAGTAAAAATCGCCCGCGCGCCGTCTTCATTCGGCCTGGTTCATGAACTGGTCGAAGCCCTTTTCGTTCACTTCCCTTACAAGCGAAGCGTCTCCCGTCCTTACAATCTGTCCCTTCACGATGATGTGCGTGCGGTCCACTTTAAGGCTTTCAAGAATCTTTGTGGAGTGGGTTATTACAAGAAGTCCGCCGTCATGCCTTTTTCTGTATTCCTCGATTCCCCTGGAAACGGTTCGTACTGCGTCGACGTCAAGCCCCGAGTCAGTTTCGTCCAGTATCGCAAGTTTCGGCTTTAGCATGAGGAGCTGCAGTATCTCGCTTTTCTTCCGTTCTCCGCCTGAAAAACCAAGGTTCAGATCCCGCTTTGCGTAGCTTTCGTCCATGTTCAGGAATTCCATGTTCGCCTTCAGTTCCTTCTGGAACTTGAAAAGGTTCACGCGTTCTCCGGTCCTCTGCTGCATGGCGGAGCGTATGAAATTTTCAAGGCTGATTCCAGGAATTTCAAGCGGATTCTGGAACGAAAGGAAAAGTCCCGCCTTCGCCCTTGCGTCCGTCTTTTCTTCTGAAATGTCGGCTCCGTTAAAAATAATCTTTCCGGAGGTCATCGTATAGACCGGGTTTCCCATCAGCGCGTTTCCAAGCGTTGACTTTCCGGCTCCGTTCGGTCCCATGAGGACGTGCGTTTCCCCCGGGTTTATCTTAAGGCTCAGGTTCTGAACGACCTGCTTTTCCTCAACTTTTACGTTGATATTCTGTACATCCAGCAATGACATAGGAACTCCATAATATGGCATAGTTTCAAAGCGTTTTACTCTGCGTGTTGAACATTCTTCCAGAAATTCGGAATCAAAATTCGCCTTTATAATAATGAAAAGAATCAAGTTTTACAACGACATCGTTTGAACTTAAAAATCCAGCCGGATGTGAAGGAAATGCGTTTTTAGGCGGGTTTTACGTTCCCCACAAGTTAACTAATTTTTTAAAAAACGTTAAGATTTCCTTAAAATCTGCGGTGGGCGGATTCAATGTCTTTTACAAGAGATTCTTATGCAAAAATACCTTTCACAGCTCCTTCCGTCGTTCGCCCATGAACTTGTCGCCTGCGACGGAAAAACTCCGCTCGATCCGGGCGACGTTTCAGGCGTTTCAGTAAGCGGCCTTGTGTTCGATTCAAGGCTCGTAACGGACGGCTCTCTTTTCTTTGCCTGGCCTGGAGTCCATGCCGACGGAAACGCCTTCATTCCAGACGCCATAAAAAAGGGCGCCTCGGCGATAATATTCCAGGGGGAACTTTCACGGGGCGTCCAGGTTGAATCCGCGAAGGCCGTGGTGAAGAGGCAGATTGAACTTGAACTTTCATCCTCTGGAAATTCAAGTGAAAAACAGTGCGTTCCAGTGTTCATACGCGTAAAGGATTCAAGGCGGGCAATGGCGCCCGTGTCAGACGCGTTCTACGATTCTCCGTCAAAACGTCTTGTGGTGATAGGGGTTACGGGCACCGAGGGAAAATCAAGCACCGTTTCGTTCATCTGGCAGCTTTTGAACCTGTGCGGAAAAAAGGCGGGCTTCATATCAACCGTGGAGTATTCTTTCGGAGGGGAGGCTCAGGCTAACCCCGAACACCAGACCACTCCCGAAGCCCCTGTGATACAGCACCACCTGAACAGGATGCTTGAAAACGGATGCCAGTACGCCGTGGTGGAGTCTTCAAGCCACGGACTTTCGGCAAAACTGAACAGGCTTGGAAACGTCCTGTTCGACTGCGCGGTTTTTATGAACGTGACCCTTGAACATCTTGAATTCCACGAGAATTTCGAGAACTACAGGAACGACAAGGCGAATCTTTTCAGGGCTCTGGACAGGCACGACCATGTGAAGACCATTTCGGGCGAGGAAAAAAAGATACCGTCCATTGGAATTGTAAACCTTGAAGATCCGTGCGCGGAATACTTCATTAAATCAACCTCAAAAAACGTGTACGGATTCACGGCAAACGGTCTTGCAGGAAAATCCGCCGCGGAAATAGGCGAGAACGCGGTCTCCCTTCCAAAAATTCCTGAAAACCTCAGGTACATGACGGGAATGAACATAGCCTCCGCAAGATACGGACTTGAGTTCAAGGTTTCTGCGGACGGAGAGGGCGCGGCCTTTCCTGAATGTTTCGACCCCGTGCTTCCACGAAAAAGGACCACGTTCGACGTAAGGGCGTCTTTTCCCGGCGCGTTCAACTGCTACAACCTTATGGCGGCCATAACGGCGGTTTCATCCGTTACGGGGCTTTCGTTTTCAGAAGTGGCGGATAAAGTTCCGGACGTAAAGCCTGTTAAGGGCCGCATGACGCTGGTTGAAAAGGGCCAGCCTTTTGAACTCATAGTAGATTACGCGCACACCCCGTCCTCTTTCGAGACGATTTTTCCTCCATTGCGTAAACGCTGTACGGGAAAGATGTTCTGTCTTTTTGGAAGCGGAGGCGAACGCGACAGGACAAAGCGGCCGCTGCAGGGCGAAATTGCGGCGCGTTTCTGCGACTTTGTATTTCTTTCGGACGAAGATCCGCGAGGCGAGGACCCTGAGACTCTTTTGAGGGAGATTGCCGCCGGGGCTTCAAGGGAAGGAAAACGGGAGGGCGAAAACCTTTTCATAATTCCAGACAGGAAAAAGGCGATTCGGGAACTATTTAAAATGGCAGGGAAGGGCGACATAGTGCTGCTGCTTGGAAAGAGCCATGAGAATTCAATAATATACAGGGATTTTGTAATGCCCTACGACGAGATTGCCGAGGCGGAAAAGGCGCTTTCGGAAATGGGGGAAATAAAATGAATGTTGCAGTGATATACGGCGGACGCTCGGGCGAACACGAGATAAGCCTTGTAAGCGCTTCTTCAATTGTGCGCGGACTTTCCGCGGCGAACGACGTTACGCTTTTAGCGATCGACAAGGACGGAAGGTGGTATCTTCAGCCTGAATCTGAAAGGGAAAGGATTTTGAACGACGCGTCCTCCTCCCTTTCAGTACACCGGGACCCTGATTCCGAAGTGTTTGTGCGTCCCGCCGGAAAAAAACGCGCGTTTTTCACGCGTTCTTCTGAAATCGAAGTTGACATTGTTTTTCCAGCCCTGCACGGAACGTACGGCGAGGACGGAACAATACAGGGGCTTTTCGAGATGGCGGACATTCCATACGTAGGCTGTTCCGTAATGTCAAGTTCACTTGCGATGGACAAGGAAAAGACGAAGCTTGTGGCGGAGGCCTTTGGAATTCCTGTAGTTCCATACGTGTGCATTACCAGAAGCGACCTTTCTGACAGTTCTGTATACGACGAGATTGTGCAGAACGCGGTGGAGACCCTGGGCTTTCCCCTTTTTGTAAAGCCGTGTTCTGCAGGCTCTTCCAACGGAGCGTCAAAGGCCAGCGACTCCAGGGAACTTTCCGCCGCACTTGCGGAGGCCTTCCTCTGGGACGACAAGGTTCTTGTTGAAAAATGCCTTGACGCTCGCGAGATAGAATGTTCTGTAACTGGAAACAGCGTTACATCATGCCCGGAAAACCGTGTGTGCGAGGTGAAGGCGTACATTCCGGGTGAAATACGTCCCACACATGAGTTCTACGATTTTGACGCAAAGTACAACGACCCGGACGGAGCGAAATTCCTGATTCCGGCCGACCTTTCCACCGACATGAGCGAAACCATAAGATCCAGTGCGGTAAAGGTCTACAGGGCGTTGGACTGTTCGGGGCTTTCCCGCGTTGATTTTTTCATCGACAGGGATTCTGAAAAAATATACCTGAACGAAATAAACACGATGCCCGGCTTTACGCCAATCTCGATGTTTCCAAAGATGTGTGAAAAGGCGGGCGTTCCATTTTCAGAACTTTTACAGGTTCTTGCAATGCAGGCGCTTGGACGCTTTGAGTCAAAACGAAGGCTCCAGACTTCACGCTGACCTTCCTACGGAGATTTTATGCACACATACAGAAGCGGATGCGCGTTTGAAAAACTTTCCGACATAAGGGGAAAAAAAGTTACTGTAATGGGGCTTGGGCTGAACGGAGGAGGAGAGGCGTGCGCCAGGTTTTTCGTCCGTCATGGAGCGGAGGTTACTGTTACGGACATGAAGAGCCGTGAAATGCTCCTTCCCACAATAGAAAAGATGAGGGACATTGAAGGCTCGCTGAATTTCGTGCTTGGCGAACACAGGATTCAGGACTTCAGGGACGCGTACTGCGTTATAAAAAATCCAGGCGTAAAAATCGAAGGAAACCCATACCTTGCGGCCGCAAGGAACATCGAGACCGACATATCAATCTTCCTGCACTTTACATCTTCTCCTGTAATAGCGGTAACTGGAAGCAAGGGAAAAAGCAGCACCGCGAGCGCGATACATTATGGACTTGTAAAGGCGGGTTTCCGCGCCTTTCTTGGCGGAAACATAACAGTAAGTCCGCTCACGTTCCTTGAGGAGACCGATTCAGAAAGTCCCGTGGTGCTTGAACTTTCAAGCTGGCAGCTTGCAGACCTTCGGGGGCGCGGCTCTTTGAAGCCTTTCATCGCAGTTTTGACGAAAATAGTTCCAGACCACCAGAACTGGTACGGCGGCATGGAAAGTTACGTTGCCGACAAGAAGGTTGTGTACGAATGCCAGGATGAAAACTGCTATACGATAGTCGACTTTGATCCCGACGAGGAGGGAACAGGTCCTGAAAACGCTCCGTCGTGGGGAAGGGTTTTCGCATCCGAGACGCGCGGAAAGGTGCTGGGATATTCAAGGAATGTTCCGAAGGAGAAGTTCTTTGGCGTGTGGGAGGATTTTTCGTCGGGCAGGTCCGAGGGAAAACTTTTTCTTTCTGGAATGGAAAAACCTGTTGCAGTGCTTGGGGAACTTTCCGTTCCGGGAAGCCACATGAGGACGAACGTGCTGAACGCCGCCCTTGTAATGGCTCTGATGAATGTTCCGCATGAAAGGATTTCAGAAATTCTTTCAGAATGGCATGGAATAGACCACAGGCTCCAATATTTTCATACATACGGAAAAAACGTAAGGTTCTACAACGACTCGTGTTCCACAGTTCCAGAGGCGGCGTCCGCGGCGAGCCTTGCGTTCGACCGGCCTGTTGTCCTTGTATGCGGCGGAACTGACAAAAACCTGTGCTTCGAGCCGCTTGTACGGACGCTCGCCGACAAGTCAAACAAAAATCGTCCAAAGGCGGTTTTTCTTCTTGGCGGAAGCGGAACTGAAAAACTGAAGGCGGCTCTTGACGACGCTTCTGTTGGATACGAAGGACCTTTTTCAGACCTTGACGGGCTTTTGCGTTCCCTTAAACTGTACGTGGACGAATCTTCATCTGAAGGAGATGTGGTGGTTTTTTCGCCCGGCGCTACAAGTTTCGGTCTTTTTGCAAACGAATTTGACAGGGGAAACAGGTTCATGCGAGGCGTGAAGAACGTGTTCATTGAAGAGGAGTAAGCGTATCGGAGTACAGAAAATAAATCCGACAGTCTTTAAGAATTTTAGAGGGGTTCTGCTTGTCCTTTCTCTTGTGTGTTTGGCCTCGTTCGTTCACGCCAGGGAGGTTGTGTTTCCGTTTTCAAAATGGTGGGAGCCTTCGGGGCTTTCAGTTTTCAGGCGCGCCTATCCCGACATGGAGTTCATTGCAAGTTACGACAGGGAGGAGAACGACTGGCTTGTGCACGTTGTGAAGGACGCTCCAAATGGAAGGAAGGTGGAGGCGGCCCTTTACTGGTGCGGCGGACGTTTTCTTCCAAAGGAAAAACTTTCTTCGGCGCAGGAATACAGGCGGATGCTCTACAGGTACAGCCCCAAAGTTCCGGACCCCGAAAAATTTACGGAAGACGACATAAGGCGCATAAAGGATTTTTCCTCGCCTGAAAACCGCAGGGAAGGACCTGTGGATCCGCCTTTTCTTTACAACTTCATATACGGCGGCGGCAGGGCGGAAATCGAGGCTAACATCGAAAGGACGGACTTCCTTGGATTTTCCGTGAACGTTCACAAAAGGATTGTACCCGTCCTCAAAAAAGTGGAGGAAAGGATAAACGCCCTTGCTCAGACGGATGAACTTAAAAAATTCAAGGATTCGCTTGACCGCATAGACTGCTACAACTGGAGGTCCGTGCGCGACACGGAAAACCGTTCCTTCCACAGCCTTGGAATCGCCCTGGACGTGCTTCCAAGGGGTTACTATCAAAAATCCATATACTGGGGCTGGCAGAGGCAGTGGGATCCGGAATCGTGGTGGAAGACGCCGCTTTCAAAAAGGTGGAGTCCGCCGCAGGCAGTGATAGACTCGTTCATCGCGGAAGGCTTTGTATGGGGCGGTTCGTGGATTGTATGGGACAACATGCACTTTGAATACCGCCCTGAACTCCTGAAAAGATAGGCATTTTTAACCAAACGGGTAAATATAACTCGTTTTACTGTGTGAAAATTACACGTTATGGTCAAAAACTTCCCTGTAAAGACGCGGCAAGGATTGCAAGGGCCGGCGGAGCCGGTTCTGGAGCAGAGCGGAGGAATGGAGCGTAAGCGCAACCCTGAAAAGCCTGTTTTTTGCGGAACGTAGTGGAGCAAAAAGCCGCCCTGATGAAAATATTCCAATACATTTCTTGCATTTCTTTTTTTTTGTAAAACTTGGCACGCTTTTTGCATATAAACAGGTGTAAACAAAATTACAGGAATCTGTAAATATGCTAGGAGGCATGACATGAACGAACTTTCAATTTTTGATTCACTTTTTAACAGGTATGCGGGCCATCCGATTTTCGGAACGGACTGTGCAACTTCCGCGGTGCCAAGGGTTGACGTGCTGGAGGATGAAAAGTCCTACACTCTTGAAATGGAACTTCCAGGAAGGAGCGAGGATGGAGTCGACATCCAGATTGAAAAGGGAACTCTGACGATTTCTTCAAGGGAAGACGTGGCGGAAGATTCCGTGGCGTCGGACGCAGGAAAATCGACGGAAGGCGGGGCGGACGCTGATTCACATTCCGATTCGGATGCAGTTTCCGGTTCTGTTTCCGGGGCTGGCACGGGAAAAAAATATCTTTTACGTGAAAGAAGGCTTTCTGAGTTTTCAAGGAGTTTTGGACTTCCTGAGGACGTCGACGCCGAGAATGTTACAGCGTCGTTTAGAAACGGAGTTCTTTCCGTCGTGATGGGAAGGAAGGAAAAGCCTCTTCCAAGAAAGATTTCCATAACCGCGGCGTAGTTTGTTGCGTCGCAGGATTTTCCAAGGCGCGGAATGTTACGCCGCAACAAAGTCCGCGTTGTGGGATTTTCCGCGGCGTAGAATGTTCCGCGGCGTGGGCTTGGGCTTTAAAAGAGCGCTGCACTCGCGCTTTTGTGAATGAGGCGTGATGCAAAGGTCCGTCCGGCTTTTTTTTCCGGGCGGATTTTTTTTTATCTTCTTTTTTTACTTTAATTGAATTAAATCTCTTAAATTTCTATAATGGTCGCATGACGGGTATTGTGGATTACAATGCTGGGAACATCACCAGCGTAAGACGCGCGCTTGAGTCCATCGGCGCCTCTTTTGTTATGTCGGAAAAACCGTGCGACCTTGAAAACTGCGACAGGCTTATTTTTCCTGGAGTTGGAGACGCGGCCTTTGCGATGAGGAATCTTAAGAAGTCGGGATTCGATGTTTTTTTGAAGGAATGGGCGGCTTCAGGACGCAGGCTTGCCGGGATATGTCTTGGAAGCCAGATTGTTTTTGAACATTCCGAGGAGGGCGACACTGAATGTCTTTCGCTGATTCCTGGACGCATACGCCATTTTTCAAATTTGTGGAGGGAGGCCGGAATCGACTTCAGGCTGAACAGGATGAAGGTTCCGCAGATTGGATTCAATGACCTTTCCTACGAGAACGGAGGTTCAAGTCTGTTCAGGGACGTTCCCGAACATTCTGATTTTTACTTTGTACATTCATACGTGATTTGTCCATGCGATTCTTCCGTTGTAAAGGCTTCCTGCGACTACGGCGTGAAGGTTCCTTCCTGCGTTGAAAGTGGAAACATAACGGTGTTCCAGTTCCATCCTGAAAAATCGGGTGAGCGTGGCATACAGATTCTTAGAAATTTTGTTGGAGGCGGACAATGCTGAAAAAGCGTATAATCGTCTGTCTTGACGTCAAGGACGGAAGGACCACAAAGGGCGTGAAATTTCTGAACAATGTAGACATAGGAGACCCCGTTGAAATGGCGGCGGAGTATTACAGGCAGGGTGTTGACGAACTTGTATTCTACGACATAATGGCGTCCGCCAAAGGACGCGGTCCTATACTGGACCTTGTTTCAAGGGTTGCAAGCCAGGTTTTCATTCCGTTTACTGTTGGAGGCGGAATAAACACGGTGGACGACATAAGGGATACGATTCTTGCCGGGGCTGAGAAAGTAAGCCTTAACAGTCCCGCTGTAAAAAATCCATCGCTTATAACCGAGGGCGCAAGAATTTTTGGAAACCAGTGCATCGTGCTTGGAATGGACGTTAGAAGGGATCTGTCAAAGCCAAGCGGATACGGAACTACCATACATGGCGGACGGGTCGATACGGGACTTGACGCAAGGGAATGGGCGGTAAGGGCGGTTGAACTTGGAGCGGGCGAGATCGTGCTGAACTCCATGGACGCGGACGGAACAAGGGACGGCTACGACGTGGCTCTTACAAGGATGATATCGGAGGCGGTCTCCGTTCCGGTGATTGCTTCCGGCGGCGCGGGGCGACCTGAACATCTTTCCACCGTGCTGAAGGAGGGAGGCGCGGCCGCGGCCCTTGTGGCCTCGATGACCCACTCAGGCGAATACACCGTTTCTTCAATAAAGGATTTCCTTTTGAACGACGGAGTTCCTGTAAGGATTTAGGGATTTTTTTCGCCCATGCAGTTTTTGCGCCGTTCACCGCACTGCAAAACGCCGCCCAAAAATAAGAAACAAAAGAATAAAGAAATAAAAAAGAGGTTTTATGATTGACTACAGACAGTGGCACGAGGTGGAAGGCCCCAACTTCCAGTTTTTTACGGAAAACCAGGTGTATTTCTGCCAGTGCGACGCCCACCACAGGCTGAGCCTTTTTGAACTTCTCCGAATGGTCACGGACGCGGCTGTGGAGGACTTCAACCAGAGGATTATGAGTTACGACGTTCTTTCGGAGCGTGGACTTGGAATTCTTGTAAGCAGACAGTCGTTCAGGTTTCATTCCATGCCAAGGGCGAACCAGAAGATAACCATACGCACCTGGGAGGAAAAACCCGAGGCGCTGCAGTTCGTCCGCGCGTACGAGATTTTCGACACCGACACAAGGGAGCCGCTGGTTTCGGGGCTTTCCACGTGGCTTCTGGTGGACCTGAACAAAAGGCGGATGATGAGGATAAGGGATTTTACGCTCAGGGAGGAGCCCACCGTCCAGACTGAACACGACTGCCTCCGTCCTGAAAAAATCCCGCTTCCAGAAGACCTGAAGCCCATCCTTAAAAGACCGATATGGTACAGCGACATCGACGGAAACGGACACATGAACAACGCCCGTTACGGTGCGTTCGTGGTGGATTTGCTTCCGCCTGAATTCCAGTCCAAGGTTTTCACGGACTTTAAAATCAACTACAGCAGGGAGGCCGTCCAGGGACAGATGATTGAACTTTTCGCCTCGTTCAGCGAACAGGAAGGGAAGGTTACCGTTGTAGGCAGGCAGGAAGATTCCGTCTGCTTTGAGGCGGAACTTTTTTATCGCCCCTGAGTTTTTGCATGGGAGGACGCGGCGAAAAAAATGAGGTTTTGTTTTTAAGCAGGGGCGCGTCCTCCATTACAGAGCCGCGCGCTTCGTACATAACCGCACTGTTTCGTTACACGAGGTCCACGCTGTATCTTGCCCTGCTTGAATCGGTTTCAAAAACATCCACGGCGTAAAGCCACGCGCCTTCCTTTTCCTTACGGAACGAAACGTCCATCCCAACGCCGCAAAGATCATCGACAAGGCGGTCGAATATGTATTTTGCGATTCTTTCCGCGCTTGGATTCTGGGCGAAAATTTCCATGTCGTTCAGGTTCGTGTGGTCAAGTTTTCCGCACACTCGCCTTAAAGATTCCTTCAGTTTTGAAAAATCAAGGAGCATTCCGCCTTCGCCAGGCGATTTTCCGCGCACGTGGGCGTACACCTTGTAGTTGTGGCCGTGCAGGTTCTCGCATTTTCCGTTGTAGTCCTTTAAAAAATGCGCGGCCGCAAAATCTGCATTCACTCTGACTTCGTACATTCCTAGGACTATAGCGTATTTTCAGTTTTATTTACAGTTTTTTTTACGTCCAGAACAAAAAATGCTCAGTTTTTGACATTTTTCCGCCAACATCAATATGTGCGTTTTTTTTTTAAATCATGGCGGCTTTTTGCTCCACTTGAGTTCCGCAAAAAACAGGCTTTTCAGGGTTCCGCTTCCGCTTCATTCCTCCGCTACGCTCCAGAACCGGCTCCGCCGGCCCTTGCAATCCTTGCCGCGTCTTTCAGATTTTTCCTTGAAAACCTGAAAGGGTTTACAGAACCTGCAATAAAGTGAACGGGCCGTAATGGTGTTGCAGCAGATGTGTCGCCATGACTGTGCCGCCACAAAGCCAGAACTTATTTTACGCCGAAAGGAGTTTTACGTATGGAAGAAGAAAACCTGAAAATCACCGCCGAGGACATATTTTCCGACGACGAGGCGGCGATCGCCTGCGAAAAGGCTTTTGGAATCAAATACATGTTTCCCTGGCAGAGGCTTGTGGTCGCAAACATAATGGACGCGTTCGCCGCTTCCTCCTCCCGCGACGAAACTGAAACTCCCTCTCGTCAGATAGTCCTTCTTCCAACAGGGGCTGGAAAGTCGCTATGCTTCCAGGTTCCCGCCTTGCTTCTTCCAGGCCCCACGCTTGTAATATATCCGCTTCTTGCCCTCATGTCCGATCAGGAACGCAGGATGGCGGAAGGCTCTCTTGAAAGCGTTGTGTTCCGTGGAGGTCAGACGGCCATGGAAAGGCGTGAAAATTTCAGGAAAATCCGCGAGGACGGCTGCCGGATTATAATCGCAAATCCAGAGGTCCTTCAAAACGACGAGCTTCTTGAAGAACTTTGTGCCTCCGGAATCTCGCACATAGCAATCGACGAGGCTCACACCGTTTCAGAATGGGGAAATTCATTCAGAAAAAGTTATCTTGAACTTGGACGCGTCATAAAAAAAATAAACGCGCCCGTTGTCACCGCCTTTACGGCCACGGCCTCCGACGAGGTTCTTGGAAACATAGCGGAAATTCTATTTGACGGAAAAGCGCACGTTGTACGCGGTGAATGCGACAGGCGGAACATACATTACTACGTGTACAGGAGCGCGAGCAAAAAAACTGCGGCGCTTTTTCTTGCAGGGACGGAGGAGCGGCCGATGCTGATTTTCTGTTCAACGCGGAGCCGGGCGCAGGACATGGCGCGCGAAATAAATTTCGCCTATGGAAACTCCGTCGCGAAATTCTACCACGCCGGGCTTGAAAGGTCGGAAAAGTCCGAAGTTGAAAAATGGTTTTTCGACAAAAAGGACGCGATACTCTGCGCGACCTGCGCATTTGGAATGGGCGTAGACAAGTCGGACATACGCACGGTCATACATCTTGACCCTCCGGAAACCGCCGAGGCATACGTGCAGGAGGCGGGGCGCGCGGGAAGGGACGGGGAGGTGGCGAACGCAATCCTTCTGTGGAACTACGAGGATTCTCTAAAGGCGCGTAATTTTGAGGACGGCTCACGAAAGTCCGTCATGCGGGATTTCGCCCTGAAATCTTCGTGCAGGAGGGAAACCCTGCTTCGCGCCCTTGGTGGAGAGGATGCCGTGTGTTCTGGATGCGATTTATGCGATTCAAAAAAAAGGTCGGCGGAAGCAAAGAAACGTTTTCCGCGCCTTGGATCTTCCGGACATGGATTTTTTATTCCACGGATTTACAGGAAGCCTGTCTTTCTGATGCCGGGAGAAAGCCTTCCTTCGCCAGGCGATGTACTTCTTTCAATGATAAAGGCTCGGAACAGGTTTCATACGGACGGAACGCTTGAAGACGCCTTTCTTTACGCCATGAACCGCGATTCCATGTACAGGCTTGGAATCAAGATATGGACGCACAGCGCGTTCGTGGATTCAAAGAAGCAGCTTTTCCACGAAGGAAAAATCCGCGTCCATAAATTTTTATGGAAGGGAAGGTATTCTGCGGCGCCGAATGAAGAAGGCGCGCCAAAAAAAATCTCGCGCATCAAGCTTCACGTCAGGCGTTTTCGTCGTCCGTTCCGCCTGTTTCTTCGGAATTTCCTTCCGCGTTTCCGCCATCGTTCTGTTCAATGTTCTGCTGTACGGGTCGCTGAATCTTCTTTTTCTTCTTTTTGGGGCGTTTCCTGTAGTTCGCGACAAAAATACAGAAGTCAACGTAAAGGAACACGGCAACCACGGTCAAAATGACGTATCTGTTTGTGAGGACTTTTATGATTACAGGAAGAAACTGTCTAAATTCGCTCATATTGATTTATCGGCAGAAAAATAATATTCCTCATACCTAACTTTTCCTTTTTCAACCAGATCCCTCACCTCTTTTTCACGTGCGGAAAGTTTTGAAAGTCCAGTCTTTACCTCTATCAAAAGGATTTCTTCGATTTTTCCGCCCTGCGCAAGTCCTGGGAAGGCGATGAAGTCAACCGGTTTTCCAACAAACCTTGCGTCAGCCGCGTTGCACGGAAAATCAGGAAGGTATGGCGCAATCTGTTCCGCCATCTGCCCGCCTATGACCGCCCTGCTTCTTTTTACCGCGTCGCTTCGGTTTTCCCTTATTTTTTTTCCACTGGAGATTTTTTCCGAAAGCCTTCCTGCAAAAAAAGAAAGCGCAGAAACTGAAAAAGCAAGAAACAGAATCAGCGCGGGAAAAAACGTTCCCTGTGAAAACCTTTCAAGAAGATTTTTCATGCCCTGTAAGAAAATCATAGGTGAAAAATACCATTACAGGCCGATAATGTAAAGGAATGTCGTCCGCCGCGTCTGAAATTTTTACTCTGACATTGAAAACTTTTTGACGGACGGCGGAATTTTGCAACATCTTAAGGTTTACAGGGATTTTTTATGAAAAGATTTTTTATTGGAACTCTTCTTGTTTTTTTTGGACTTCTTCACGCTCAGGAGGGAACGCTCTTTAGGTTCAAATTCAGGAAGGACGACACGAGCAGGATTATCTCAACCGTGGTCGAGGACGTGTATCTGAATTCACGGCTTAGCCACAGGGCCACGATTGTGAACAGAATTTCAAGCGTGGTCACTGACGTTCTTGAAGACGGCTCAGGAATGGCGGACGCCGTTTTTATGACGAGCGAAAAGGCGACTGGAACTTCGGGAAAAGTTTCTGAATGGGGAAAGGAATACGAGTCGAAATTCCTGCGCTCGGTTCGTGGAGTATACGACATTTCAGACATGTATTTCATGCCAACCGTACGCGACGTTCCCGTGTTTCCCGAAAAACCTGTAAAACCCGGCGAAAAATGGACTTTTGAAGGACACGAGGCTCACGACCTGAGGGAGACTTTTGGGATAGCAGAGCCATTTAAAGTTCCTTTCACGGCGACGTACAGGTATGCTGGAGATGAACTTGATTCTTCTGGCAAAAGGACTTTGAACATCATAGAAGTTCGATACAATCTTTATTTTGAAAGCCCGCGTCCAGATTCTTTTGACGGCTCGAACCTTAATTTTCCCGGTGTAACGATGGGACACTCCAACCAGAAAATATGGTGGGACAACGAGAAAGGCGTCATAGACAGGTACAGCGAAGATTTCAGGATTGAGATTGAAACTTTCTACGGCGACAACATAACCTTCTCTGGAAGGGCGAGCGCCGAGGTTCAGGAATTCAAGAGGTCGGGAACTGACGAGAACATCAGGAAGATTCGGGATTTTGTGGAGGACACCGGAATAAAGGATGTAGAGGTGTCTACAGGCGAGAGGGGGCTTACAATTTCCGTGGAGAACATACAGTTTGAGCCCGACTCGTCGCGTCTTATGGAAAGCGAGAAGGTGAAGCTCCGTAAGATTTCAGAGATTTTAAGGCAGTTCGACAACGACCTTCTGATTACGGGACACTGCGCCGACAGGGGAACTAAAAAGAACCAGATGAGGATTTCCGAGGACAGGGCTGCATCGGTCGCGGAATTTCTTTCTGAACTCGACATAAGAAATCCAAACTGCATATTCACGCAGGGAAAGGGCGCGGAAGAGCCTGTAGCCCCGAATTCGACCGAAGCGGGGCGAGCCAGGAACAGGCGTGTTGAAATAACGCTCATGGACAGGTGAGCGTCATTTTTACCGTGTCGGGCTACATTTTTTCAAGGAACGGCACAAGCACAAGTTCCATTGCGTTTTTCATGACCGTCAGGGTACATTCCGCAAGGAAAAGTCTTGCCGAGCCGAGTTCCCTGGTGTCCGCGTTTACAATTGGGCAGGTCTGGTAGAATTTGCTGAACGATTTTGCAACCTCGTACAGGTATGCGGTCATCACGCTCGGATCGAAGTTTTCCGCGCTGCGCACTACTGTGTTTGGAAAATCGCCCAGCGCCTTTATGAGCGTCCATTCCTCTTCCGTGTCAAGAAGGTTCACGTCGCAGTTTTCGGATGAAAGACCTTCCTCCGAAGCCTTTGCAAGTATCGAATTTATCCTTGCGCCCACGTACTGAAGGTATGGACCTGTGTTTCCGTTGAAACTCAAGGATTCTTCTGGATTGAAAAGCATGTCCTTTTTTGGAGTCACCTGAAGAAGGTAGTAGTGCAGGGCCGCAAGCGCGACTTTTTCAGCCACGTCGTCCGCGTCTCCCACTTCTCCGTCGCGTCCTTTTTCTTTTATGGCGTCAAGCGCGTCGGCGTGCAGCGCGTCTATCAGGTCGTCCGCGTCAACAACAGTTCCCTCGCGGCTTTTCATGCGTCCGCTTGGAAGGTTTACAAGTCCGTAACTGAGATGGTAGAGTTTTTCCGCCCAGTCAAAGCCAAGCCTGTTCAATATGTAGAACAGAATCTTGAAGTGGTATATCTGCTCGCTTGCGACCACGTATACAAGTTGGTTGAACGCCCAGTCGTCGTGGCGGCTTATCGCGGTTCCGATGTCCTGCGTCATGTACACGGAGGTTCCGTCTTTTCTGAGGAGTACTTTTTCGTGGCTGTCCTCGTCCTTTCCGGCTCCAACCACGTCGGTTACGTCTATGCGCACCGAACCGTCATCCGCCTTGAAGAACACGCCTTTTTCAAGGCCTTTGAGAATTTCGTCCTTTCCCTTGAGGTAGGTTTCGCTTTCAAGGTAGTATTTGTCGAAGCTTACGCCCGTCCTTGCATAAGTTTCCTTTACGCCGTCCAGCGTCCAGTCGTTCATCTTCTGCCACAGGGCGCGCACCTCTCCGTCGCCTTCCTCCCATTTTACAAGCATTTCCTCCGCCATCTGGTTTGCTTCCGGATGGGCGGTTTCAGGACGGTCTTTTTCTCCCTTGAGGTACCTGTCGAATTCGACGTAGCACTGTCCTACGAAGTGGTCGCCCTTCATTCCAAGGGATTCGGGCGTGTCGCCGTTTTTTTCGTGGAAGAGTTTGTACGCCTGCATGGACTTGCAGATGTGCACTCCGCGGTTGTTGATTAAATCAACCTTGTATACTTCCGCGCCCGCTTTTTTCAGGATTCTGCTTACGGACTCGCCAAGCGCGTCGTTTCTGAGGTGTCCTAGGTGGAGGGGCTTGTTTGTGTTTGGAGAGGAGAACTCTACCATTACTTTTCTTTGCGCAAGGGGTCTTTTTCCGTCCTCGTCCATGCTTCCGTAGGCATCTTTCTGCGTCCTGATTTTTTCAAGGATTTTTTTTGAGGAGTCCGCCTTGTTCAGCTTCACGTTCACGTATGGACCTGCCGCAAGGAGTTCTCCGATTTTTTCAATCCTTGAGGAGAAGTTTTCTTCGATTGTTTTTACAAGTTCCGATGCAATCTGTGGGGGCGCGAGCCTAAGCGTTTTTGCGAACACGAACATGGGAATTCCAAGGTCGCCCATTTCCTGTTTTGGCGGAGTTTCAACCGCGATTTTTTCCGCGGAAAGTTCCCCTTCCACTCCTTTTGCGTCCATGTAAAATTTCAACGCGTCAAATACAAGGTTCTTGAACTCGATTTTTGGGTCTGACATAAATAATCCTTAAAAAAAATGATGGGCGTCCGATTGCAGACGCCCCATAGTATCAAAAAAAACTTATTTTTTCTATTCTTGAAGCGCATCTTGAAGCGCAAAATCTCATATTGTAAGCAGCGCCGACCTGTCGCCTGAAAGGAATCTTTCACATTCGGAGGCCTTCATTGGTTTTCCCCTAAGGAAGCCCTGCACTATATGGCAGTGGAAGTCCTTGAGTATTTCAAGTTGGGCCGAATGTTCCACGCCTTCCGCGATTGTTTCAAGTCCCATCTTTGAGACCATTGTGATTATGGCGTTCGTGATGTTCGCCTGCACTCCGTCTTCCGCCGTAAGTCCGTTTATGAACGACTTGTCGATTTTAAGCGTGTCCAGCGGAAGCATCTGAAGGTAGCTCAGGGAGGAGTAGCCGGTTCCAAAGTCGTCGAGCGAAAGTCTGAACCCGATTTCCTTTAACTGCCCCATCTTTAAAATCGCGTCGTCTATGTTGTCTATCATTATGCCTTCGGTGATTTCGATTTCGATGAATTTGGGGTCGATGGCGTATTTTAAGAGAAGCCTTTTAAGGTCCTCGATGAACGTGGGCTGTTTCAACTGCATTGGCGATATGTTCACGGATATTATTCCGTTGAAACTGTATTCGTCCTGCCATTTTTTAAGCGTCTGGAACGCGGTGTTCAACACCCATGTTCCTATTGGAATTATGAGTCCAGTCTCCTCTGCCATTGGAATGAACACGGCAGGTCCTATTACGCCCGCGTCCTTGTCGTCCCATCGTATCAGGGCCTCGAATCCTCTCAGGTCGCCAGTCGCTATGTCGAACTGCGGCTGGTATTCAAGGTAGAAGTCGCTTGCCATTATCGCCGCTGCCATCTTTGACTGCATGTTGAGTTTCTGTATGAATTCCCTGAGCATTTCAGGCTCAAAGAAGAGGAACTGCTTTTTTCCTTTCTTCTTGGCGTTCTGCATCGCTATGTCGGTGAACCTCAAAAGGTCGTCCGCGCCTTCTGTGTTGTCGGGAAACACCGCGATTCCGCCGGAAATGTCTATCTGCTCCATGGCGAAGCGCTCGAAAATCGTGTCCGCCGCGTTCACAATCGAGTCCGTTGATGTTGCGTGGGTTACCACCACAAGAAATTCGTCGCCGCCAAAACGGTATGAGGTCATGGTGCGTGGATTGAACTGACCCAGGATTTCCGCGGCTTTTTTAAGCATCTTGTCGCCTGCCGCGTGTCCCTTGAGGTCGTTTATGTTCTTCATGTTGTCAATGTCTATCAGGAGGAGTCCGATTTTTGTTCCGCTGAATTCCGCCTGATCTACAAAACTCCTGAAGTCCTCGTTGAACCTGTTCCTGTTCGCAAGACCTGTAAGAACGTCGATGTAGGCTGTTTCTATCAGTTTTTCGTCCTGTTCCTTTTCCTTGGAGATGTCCTCAAGGTTTATTACAAGCAGGTTGTCCGTCGTCTTTCTCATTTCAACCCTGAACCATGCGTCGCTCAGTTCAGAATAGTATGTTATGGGATCTACGGGAATGTTGTTCAGCGCCTTGTCGGCAAGGTCAAGCCAGGGAACGTCAGGCGAGAGGAACTGCTTGAACTCGTGGAAGTATCGGCAGTCGCTGAGGGCGCGGTTTATTTTCTGTAGGAATGTGTCGTTAAAAAACACCAGTTCAAAGTCCTGGGTCCTGTTGTTTGCCTTGAGGGGCTTTGCGACAAGGATTGGGCTTGAAAAAGCGTTTAAAATCGACATGAAGTCAAGCTCTTCCATCAGAATTAGTTTATTAAGAGTTTTGTTGTTTGTCAAAATTTCTTTACCGTAAGTTTGGTGTCTCGCCGAATTTTGTAAAAGAACCTGAAGTTTGCGGGGTTTTTTACGCCCCGCGAGCCGCTAGTTTGACTGCAGCCTGAGTCTTTCCCACTTTTCGTAGTAGAGTCCCATCGCATCTCCTATGTCGTCCTTCAGTTCACAGTTTTCCATCGCCTCGGCTGGATACAGCGGTGTTGTGGTCCTGTATTCGTCCGCCTCAAGGTTCACGTATGAAGGGAAGAGGAAGAAGTCGAGGAACTGCGCGTAGTTTTCAGGCTTGTGTATGTAGTTTATGAATTCCGTTGCAAGGTCCACCTTCTTTGAATTTTTGAGTATGCACATACTGTCGAGGTAGGCGGCGCCTCCGTCCTCTGGAATGAAGAAGTCTATGGTGTCCTCCCATTCCTCCTGTGGAACTTCGCCGTATATGACCTCGGCGTATCCGTGGCAGAGCCACAGGTCGCCGCGCGCGAAGTCCTTTCCAAATCCTTCCGCGTCGAATTTTACAATCTGTGGAAGCCAGTCTGTCTTTATGAGTCCTATGGCCTCGTCAAGTTCCGCCTCGTTCATGGTAGATACGGCGTATCCCCTGTACTTTAACGCGTCGCCGATGACTTCGCGGTAGTCGTCCATCATGCTGGCGTGTCCCTTGAACTGAGGGTCTGCGAATATGTTCCATGTCCTTTCGTAGTTTCCGCCCGGAACCTTCTTCTTGTTCACGCTGATTCCAGCCGCTCCGTAGTAGTATGGAACTGCATACGTCATGTCTGGGTCGTATGTGATTTTTTCAAGGATTTCTGGATTTATCCTGCTCCTGTTGGTGAATTTTTCCTGGTTTATCGGCTGGAGCATTCCCTTTTTAAGGAGGATCGACACGTAGTCCTGGCTTGGAACCACTATGTCGAAGCTTTTCGCGCCTCCGTTCACAAGTTTGTTGAACATGGTTTCGTTGGAGTCGTATTCAGTCACCACAACCTTGCAGTCGAATTCCTTTTCAAAGGCGGCCACTACAGGCTTTGGCGTGTAGTACGTCCACGTGTAAAGATTCAATTTCTCTTTCTGCTGGCAAGAAGCGAGAACCAGTGTCAATGCGGCTGTAACGACAGCCATAACCGATGATTTTTTCATAAGTTACTTCCAAGATGGGCGTCCTGCAAAATGTTTTCAGGGAAACTTTGTGTTCGTTGGCGTTTTTCAGGCGCTTTTTGACCCGATTTACGCCGCCTTTATTTTTTCCTGACGTCCGTGTGATATAAAGTCCGCGACGCGAACGTAATTTTCAGGGAGTTTTTCCGTTCTCCCTGTTGTTGAAAAAGATTTCCGCCTGTTTAAGGCGCATCAAGCCCCGGCATCAATGCGCCGCGGCGAATCCTTTGAGGCTCTTTCGAAGCACCACCACAAGAAGGCTTATCATCATTATGAGGACGAACGAAAGCGCGTTTATGACGGGGCTTACTCCGTGCCTTATCATGTTGTATACGTATATTGGAAGCGTGACCACGTTTCCGTTTACAAGCGAGGTTATGACGAAGTCCTCGATTGAAAGCGTTATGCTCATCATGAAGCCCGATACGACGCCGGGCATTATTGCGGGTATTATGACCTTGAAGAGCGTCTGTCTTTCCGTGGCGCCAAGGTCGTAGCTGGCCTCTATTATGGAATAGTCGAACTCGTCAACCCTTGCGTTCACCATCAGATACACGAAAGGAAGGCAGAATGTCGCGTGGGCGATTATTATTGTTCCAAGTCCAAGGTTCATGTTTATTCCGCTCAAGAAAATCAGGAGCGAGATTCCCATTATTACCTCCGGAAGGACCATTGGAAGAAATGAAATCGTCTTTATGTATGTCCTTCCGAAGAATCTGTGCCAGCACACGCCAATAGAGGCGAGGGTTCCAAGCACCGTCGCTATGACGGCGGAGGAAAGGGCCACTATGGCGGAGTAAAGGAGGCTCTGCCAGAGGGTTCCTGAATGAAGGAATAGTTTTTCATACCATACAAGCGAAAAACCTGTGAATGACGCCCCTTCGGACTTGTTGAACGAATAGAATATTATTACAAAAAGCGGAATGAAAAGGAAAAGCAGCGAAAGGAGAAGAACCGCGTTTGAAAAACTGAACGTCCTGTTCCTTCTTTTCCAGCTGCGTCTTGCGTGCTTGTTTGACTCGGTCTTTGCGTGTGGATTTTTGCGGAGGACCGACATGATGAGTGAAAAAAGAAATTCCATTTATCTTGCCTCCGTCGGTTCTGCAAAAATCTGCGGCCGAGATGGGTCGGAGGATTTCTGTGAATCTTTTGGGGCGGCGTTCTGCGCGTCCTTGGAGGATGGCGAACTTCCGGCCGCGGCGATGAGTTTTGCGGCCTTCTTGTCGGAAGAGAGCATGAAAAGAATCGCCGCCATGCTTACGACTGTAAGAATCACGCTGAACGCCGAGGCCAGCGGAAGGTTTCTTGCCTTTGTAATCTGGTCCATTATTATGTTTCCAAGCATGTAGCTTTCCGTGCTTCCCACAAGTTGCGGCACGGTGTAGTTTCCGAATATCGGTATGAACGTGAAAATCACGGAACTTATGATTCCGCTTTTTATTCCAGGGAGAAGAATCCTGAACACCGCGCCTGATTTTGTCGCTCCAAGGTCGCGCGCCGCCTCAAGCAATGTGAAGTCGAATCTGTCCACGGACGTGAAGATCGGAAGAATCGCGTAAGGAAGATACATATAGATGCTTACAAGTATTACAGCGCCCTTGGTGAACATGAATTTGTTCGCCTTGAACACCGCCTCCCTGTTTCCTGTAATGAAGTACCAGAGGTTTGCAAAGACTTCGCACACCTTGTTCATAAGTCCGTTTTCGCCAAGAATCGTCATCCATGCGAATATCCTTATGAGGGAGTTTGTAAGGAATGGAACTATGACAAGAATCAGCAGGACAGTCTGATGCCTGCTCCTTGCAATGGCGTATCCGCACGGAAGCGCTATCAGTATTGAAACCAGGGTCGACACGAGCGTCATCATGAGGGTTCGAAGCAGAACGGGAAGGTAGATGAACCTTCCTGTGTCGCCGTCTATTGCGAAAATCGCCCTGTACGCGTCGAACGAAAACTTTCTTACAACTCCGCCGAACATATCACGCTTCATAAACGAGTAGGCGACGATTATTACAAGCGGAACCACGAAAAACAGCGAGAACCATATTCCCATGGGCCATGCGTAGAAAGGACCTGGGCTGATCTTCCTGCCGCGGTCCGAGTGGCCGTCCTTTCCTGCCTTTCCGCTGTTTCCTGAAATGTAGACGTTGTTCAAATTTCAAATCTCCATCGATAAAAAAGAAACTATTTGTTGATGTCTTCGACGATGTATCCGTCTTCCGCAGACCACGATATGTACACGGTGTCCTTCCATGAGATTTCAGGTCCGTCGTCAAAGTAGTTCGTGTGCTGCTTGAACACCTTCACTATCGTTCCATTTTCAAGCCGAACGTAGAATTTCGACTGGAAGCCCGTGTATATCGGTTCCTCCACGATTCCCTTGAACACGTTTATGTCCCGCCTTCCCTTGACGTCCGGTTCTTCGAGCGTGATTTTTATTTTTTCAGGACGCACCGTGAAGGCCACTTTCTGTCCTTCGTCCGTATGCTCGTAGTCTGTTACAAGGATGTTCTTGTCCTCTTCCATGGTCGCCTGTGTTTCGCCCGTCAAGTGGGCCTGCATTCCAAGAGACGGAACGTTCAGCGTCACCATCTGCTCTATGTCGGTTTTCCCCGGGACCTTGTAGGAGTCGCATTTTACCACGGTGCTTTCAAAAAGATTCGTTTCTCCTATGAACTGGGCGACGAACTGTGTGCTTGGGCTTTCGTAGATTTCAAATGGAGTTCCAACCTGAAGTACGTGCCCCTTGTTCATTACGGCAATCCTGTCGCTTACTGCAAGAGCCTCGCTCTGGTCGTGCGTGACGTATATGAACGTGATTCCAATCTTGTCGTGCAGGTTGTCAAGGTCTATGAGGAGGCTTGAGCGGAGTTTTGCGTCCAGGGCGGAAAGCGGTTCGTCAAGAAGAAGCACCTTTGGTTCGTTTATGAGGGCGCGCGCTATCGCCACGCGCTGTTTCTGTCCGCCTGAAAGCTGGCTCGGTTTTTTATGGATGTGGTCGTCAAGCTGCACAAGGTGCACGTAGTGCCGTACTTTTTCGTCGATTTCTTTTTTTGAAACCTTTCTGAGTTTTAGCGGAAATGCTATGTTGTCGTAGACTGTAAGGTGCGGAAAGAGGGCGTATGTCTGGAACACCGTGTTGGTGGGCCTCTTGTTCGCCTGGAATTTCACAACGTTCCTGTCGTCCAGGAGTATCGCGCCTTCGTCCGGAAATTCAAATCCCGCGAGAATTCTAAGCAGGGTGGTCTTTCCGCAGCCCGAAGGTCCAAGCAGGGAAAAGAATTCTCCCTGCCTTATTGTAAAACTGATGTCGTCAAGAGCGACGAAGTCTCCGAATCGCTTCGACACATGGTCGATTGTAACCTGGCTTCCTTTCACTTAAAAGTTCCTCATCGACAATGAAATAAAGTTCCGCGCAATGCGGATTTTGGATAAAAATCGCAATCATCAAAATGATGTTTATACCCCCGATTGTCAATAGGATTTTTTGAATAAATCGAATAAATTGAAAATTGCGCCAAAGTCAAAATCATTTGTTGCGAATTCTCACGATATTCGATACTATTTAAAGACATTATTTTTTTTGGGGGAATCTTTATGTTTTCTTTAATTCTTGGAATCCTGCTTGCGCTATTCTGCGCGTTCGCTGTCCTTCCCATGGGACCTCTGGCATGGGCGCCGGAAGTCATAGCCTTCCTGAAGGGCGGCGCGCCTGTACTCGCGGCCCTCGCGGGACTCATACTCGTGTTCATAGGAGCCGCCGACATAAAGGACAAGAAGGAGGCCAGAAGGGAGGAGAAGGAGTCGTCGGCGGAGGATTCTTCTAAATAAACCGTGCGTTTTTTATGCGGACCTCGCGTGCGGGCGTCCGATAAAAACTTGTCCGAATTGTTTATAAGCTTGTCCGAATCGTTGACTGTATTTGAAAAAAAATATATAGTACAAATCCCCGTATATAAAAGATTTTTCGACCGCTCATCGGAAAATCTTGCGTATATAAGGTCGGATGCAAAGGCCTGTACGCATACAACTTTATAATTTTAAGGTATATACATGAAAACTATTTTCGTAAATGAAAAAGACCAGAAGCGCGAATGGTTCGTTATCGACGCCGCAGGAAAGCCTCTTGGTCGTGTGGCCGCAAAGGCTGCGGCAATCGCCCGTGGAAAGAACAAGGCGACCTACACTCCAAACCAGGAGATGGGTGACTATGTTGTAATCATCAACGCCGACAAGGTTGCCGTTACAGGCGGAAAAGAACAGAAGAAGATCTACTACAAGCACACAGGTTTTGTGGGTGGACTCAAGCACTATACATTTGAAAAACTCATTGAAAGGCATCCTGAAGATCCAGTGAAACTTGCCGTAAAGGGTATGCTTCCTCACGGTCGTCTTGGACGAGCGATTATGGACAACGTAAAGGTTTACGCAGGTTCAGATCACCCACACGCAGCACAGAATCCAAAGGCTGTTGAACTTTAATCAGGAGAATTCAAGTTATGGTAAAGAATATTGCTATTGGAACAGGTAGAAGAAAGACGGCCGTTGCCCGCGTGTTCGTACGTGAAGGCTCTGGAAAGGTTGTAATCAACGGCAAGGAAGCAAGGGATTATTTTGACACAGAAGAACAGTCAAAATTGATTCTCCAGCCGCTCCTTGTTTCATCAAACGACGGAAAATTCGACATCGTTATAACCGTTGTTGGTGGTGGTCTTAACGGACAGGCTGTTGCCTGCGCCCATGGAATCGCAAGAGCCTTGCTCCAGATTGACCCTGACTGCAGGACTTCGCTCAAGTCAAACGGATACCTCACACGAGACTCCCGAATGGTTGAACGAAAGAAGTTCGGTCAGAAGGGTGCGCGCCGCCGCTTCCAGTTCTCAAAGCGCTAGTCGAAAGAGGACCTGTCGAAGTGGTTGTCAAAACCAAAGAGCAGATTTCCGCGGGGGTCGTAAAAATAGCCTCCGACACGGGATCTGCTTTTTTTTTGCGCGTGGACTATCTTTCATTTGTCTGCGAGGATGAAATCTTTGCGGGCGCAAGTTTTTCCGAGGAGCGTGAGGACGATTTGCTTTCCGCGGGGCTTTCGTACGCCGTGGAGGTCAGGGCGCTTTCCTATCTTGCAAGGTGCGAGCAGAACAGGTTTTCGCTTTCCGCGAAACTTATGAAGAAGGGTTTTGAAAAAAAACACGTGGAAATGGCGTTGGACTATCTTGAAGGCGAGGGCTTTCTTTCGGACTACAGGTTCGCTTCCGCGTGGCTTTCGTCAAGGAAGATAAACCGTTTTGAAGGAAGGTCAAGGCTCTCGGCGGAACTTATGGCTCGCGGCGTTAAAAAAGACGATGCGGAACGCGCCCTTGACGAGTTCTTCGATGAAAACTCCGAGGACGACCTTTGCAGGAAGTGTTACGAGAAACTTTTACGGACTTCCGCTCCGTCAGATTCCTCCGGACAAAAAATAATCCGTTCAATGCTGCGCAACGGATTTTCCTATTCGCGCATAAAACGGATTATGGACGGAGACTAGTTTCTTCTATCTGTAAAGGTAGGCGGGGTACTGCAGGCTTGTTTCGGCGATTATCTTTTTTGCAGTGGAAAGTTCACCTCCAAAAAATCCGCCAAGTATGTAGTCGCGGAATGTCATGTTTCTTTCGTATTTGAAGTCGATCGTCTGTATGTCCCGTCCTTCAAAGCAGTCGTTCTTCATGGCGGCGATCATGCCCTCCCACGAGTCTATGGCGTCGATGAGTCCACATTCAAGCGCCTGTTTTGCCGTGTATATTCTTCCGTCCGCGATTTTTTTTAGTTCAACAATAGGAATGTTCCTGCTCATCGCGACTATTCCAGTGAACTGTGCGTAACATTCGTCCGCTATGGACTGCATTATCCTTCGCTGCTCGTCGCTTACAGGTTCGTTTATGTTGAACATATTCTTGTTCCGGCCGGAATGTATGGTTTCTGATTTTATTCCGATTTTTTCAAAAAGTCCCGTAAGTTCGTATGAACTTCCGGTTATTACTCCGATTGAGCCTGTGAGGGTGTTCCTGTTTGCAAAGATTCTGTTTCCGGCGCACGAGATGTAATATCCGCCCGACGCTGCAAGGCTTCCCTGGTACACGTATATTGGTCTTCCCGTCGTCCTGTAGTCCTGCAGCGCAAGATACGCCTCGTCCGCCTCGTACACCGAGCCTCCGGGGCTGTCGATGAACACCGCGATCCCCCTGTTCTTGGGGTCGTTCTTGAGCGAGGCTATCGTTCCTAAAAGCCACGTCTGGCTGTAGTCAGAATTTTCCTTCTGTATGACGCCGTTTATGTGCAGGGCGGCTATGTATCCTTCGCGTCTTTTTTTTTCTAGCACGAACCTCATGTAGCCGTCCTTCTGTCTCATGAAGTCCGCCTTTGAAGGCGCCTTTGAGAATATTCCCACCGCCGCTGTAAGGGCCGCTATCACAAGAATTATCACAAGCACTATTACGCCGTTCTTTCTTCCTTTCTTCATAAAAATCTCCAGATAAAAATCAGCCCCTGAGGTCTTCGCGTGTGAGGATTCCCGATGAAACCGCATCCTTTAAAAGTCCGTGGAACGCGTTCACCTTGGTCATCGAGATGTACGGCAGCAGCCAGAAGCACCCAAGACCGGCGGGAATGGATGCGAGAACCGCCCAGCCCAGAAACGAAAGGTCCTGTATGAAAAGGTCTCCCTTGTGTCCTCCTGTTATGAGGATGCTTATGCGCATCGCCTTTGTAACTGAAAGTTCAGGGTATTCAAGCAGAAGGTATTCAGTCTGCGAGTATGCGTAGTACTTGACGACGGCTGGAAAGAAGAAAAGGAGGGACCACAGGAAAAGCCAGAGGGACTTCCATAGTCCGCACGGAACCGCCTTTGACCAGAGCGAGAGCGAGTCTATGAAATTTGAAAAGCGCACCGCCTCCGGACTCCGGCTCATCTTTACGTACACGTTCGTCATCGCAAACACGAGTATGAACTGCACGAACAGCGCCGCCCAGCTTGCAAGCGATCCGAATACGCTTCTGGGAGTTGGGTCTGTGGTTGAAAGGAAAAACTGCCTTGTGATGTCTATTCCGTTTGATTCGGAGAACTGCAGCATTGCGGCTGAATCCTGCAGCGTGCGTCTTAACTCTGGAATGTTCATCAGCGACACTATGGCCATCGTTACGACAGTCATCACCACGGGGGTTGACCATCTTGATTTTAACTGCATTTTTGCAAAACGTTTGTATTTTTTTCTATCGAACATGGTGTTAAAAATACCCCTTAAATATGAGTATGTCAAACGTCTTTTTTAAACGTGTATCCTTATGTGGGGCCGCAGAACCGCCCTCTGATTTAAAATTTCTTAAAACAGCGGATGCTTAAAACAGCGGGATTACAAAATTTCCCTTTTGCTGTATCATCTTTCCACTTCTATATAAAGGTGTGAAAAATGAAACTTATTTCCGCCCCGATGGCGACACTGACCCACTGCGCGTTCCGAATTCTGGTTGAGAAATTTTCAGGCTGCGACGAGTATTACAACGAGATGATAAACGCCCCGTCGCTCGTGCATGGAGGTCAATGGGAAAAATTCTACATTGACGCCGCTCCCGTTCCAGAAAAAATCGTATGGCAGCTGACCGGAAAGGATGTTTCCTCGATGGTGAAGGCGGCTGAAAAACTCAAGACGCTTCCAGGGATTGGAATAGATTTGAACATGGGCTGTTCCGCCCCTGACATAGTGCGTAGCGGAGCGGGAGTAGCGTGGCTTCTTAGACCGCTTTCCGAGGCGGAGGAACTTGTGCGCGAGGTGGGATCGGTAGTGCGCGGCGGACTTGGAGGATGCCGCCGTTTTTCAGTGAAATGCCGTCTTGGAGGCGAAGATTTTACAGACGATGGATTTTTTTCTTTCACCGACATGCTTGTAAGAAACGGAGTTCAAAGAATCGCCCTGCATCCGCGCACTCAGAAGGACAGGTACAGGGAAAAACCCAGGTATGAATACGCCGAGGCCCTTGCAGGCCGCTACGCCTCGGACGCAGTGGAGATTGTTGTGAACGGAGATGTTTTCGACGAGGAGAGTTTTGAAAAGGTCCTTTCCGCCTGCCCCGGCTGTATGGGAGTGATGATAGGAAGGGCCGCCGCGCAGAAGCCCTGGATTTTTGCACGGCTCAAGGGCGTCCTTCCAAAAAAAGATTTTTTTGCGGATGAAATCGCGTACGGCTTCATAGACGACGTTGAAAAATACCAGCCGCCGGAGTTCTGGAAGACCCGTCTCAATAGATTTTTTTTCTATTACACCGCCAATTTTTCGTTCGCCCATTATTTCCAGTCCAAAATGCTGAACTCTGCGACGCCCGACGAGGCAAGGCGCAATGTCGCCGAGTATTTCAGCAAGGTTCCTTCGGACAGGCTCTTGAACCTTGAAAAATAGCGTTTCATTCCAGTTCCCAGGCTGTAATCCAGCCTGACGGAAAGTTTTATAACACAAGGTTTTATTTTTTTTTCATGGCTTTTTGACGGAAACTCAGTTAATATGTTCTGTAATTATTTTCTATTTTGCAGTGGAGGCATTTGTGAAAGTTAAATCTGTGCTTTTTTCCGCGGTTGTTTTTATTTTTTCCGCGGCTGTTTTTTTTGCGGACTCCGCAGTCCCGGGCTCGTTTGACAACGCCGCCCCGTCAAAAATGGCGGACGTGCTTCGCGTGGATTCAAAGTTGAATCCCGCCGACGACGAGTTTGTGGTCTACTACGTAAGGTCCGACGCGGACTATTCAAAGTGGGCGCTTTGGATGTGGGCGGTTCCAGGCGGAGATGGAGGGGCCGCATGGCCGTACACTCAGGACTGGAAGGTCATTGACGGAATCGCATACATGAAATTCCGCATGGACGGAAGCCAGACGGGCGGCGTCAAATTTGTTTCAGACGACGGCGCCGTGGGACTCATAGTCCGCCAGAAAGACGAATGGGAGAAGGACGGCAGGGAGGACCGCATATGGAACATAAAGTCGTCCAAAAAGGTCGCGATTTTTTCAGGCGACCAGACGACATACGCCGCCGCGGACTACAGGCCTTCCGTAAAATCCGCGAGCCTCGCAAGCCTCAGTGAAATTTCTTTAACGCTTTCAGGCAGGTACGCCCTTGACACAGACGGTGGGGCGTCGGGTTTTTCCGTGGTTTCCACCGACGGAAAGGAACTTGGGATTAAAAAGGTCTACAATACAAAAAGTCCGATGAATCTAAATGAAAACTTCACAAAGGAAGTTACAATCGAACTTGAGGAAGAGTGCGACATAGGAGTCGGACTTGTCTTGAAAAATCCCGCCTTCCTTGGAGATGCGAATGTAAGCGGAGTTTCTCTTGCCGTAAAGATTGCGGAGTCGACAGTTCCTTCCGCGGACACGTTCCTGGGCTGCTCCTTTGACGGAAACAGGGCCTCGTTCAACCTCTGGGCTCCAACTTCTTCCTCCGCGAAGGTTCTTGTGTATTCGGCGGCAAGGGATTCAAGTCCGTCAAAGGTTCTTTCCATGACAAAGAATTCTTCAACCGGAGTATGGTCCGCCGTGTATGAGGGAAGCGACATCGACGGTCTTTTCTATGAATACGAGATAAAAAACTCAAAGGGAACGGTCCGGGTGCTGGACCCTTACGCGCTTTCAATGGCGCCGCACGATGGAAAGGGCGGAGTTGGACGTGCCGCGGTTGTAAACCTTCAAAGCGAGCGAGCGGGAAGATTTGATTCTTCGTACGTGAACCTTGCGCAGCGCGAGGATGCCGTGATTTACGAGGTTTCCGTAAGGGATTTTACAATTTCCGCAGACAGCGGGGTGAAGGGCGTTCCCGGCACTTACAACTCGTTCGTGGAAAAAATTCCATACCTCAAGTCGCTTGGAATAACGCACATACAGCTTCTTCCCGTGGTGAATTTTTATTTCAACGACGAGAACAACAAGAAATTTGAAGATTCTGGAACAGTTTCCGGAAACAACTACAACTGGGGCTACGATCCGCACAACTACTTCACGCCGGAGGGCTGGTATGCAAGCGACGCGGAAGACCCTTACTGTAGAATCAGGGAACTCAGGAACCTCATAAACGAGTGCCACAGGGCCGGAATCGGAGTCCTGCTTGACGTTGTGTACAACCACATGGCGACGACCCAGTTTCTTGACGACATAGTGCCGGGCTACTATTTCCGCACGGATTCCAAGGGTGCGTTCAAGTCAAATTCAGGCTGCGGAAACGACACGGCGACCGAACGCGGCATGATGAAGCGCATTGTGGTCGATTCCACAACGCACTGGGTGAAGTCGTACATGGCGGACGGATTCAGGTTCGACCTCATGGGACTCATGGAGGCGTCTTCCGTTGAGGATTCATACGCCTCATGCGCAAGGATAAATCCAAGCGTGCTGTTTGTGGGCGAGGGCTGGAAGATGTACAACGGAGATGCCGGCACGGTTGGAATGGACCAGAACTATATGGGAAGGACAGACAGTGTTTCCGTGTTCAACGACGAATTCCGCGACATAATGAAGGCGGGCGGATTCAACGAAACGGGCAGGGGCTTCATAACAAAAAAATCAACGGATGGAACGAGGCTTTTCTACAATGTGGTTGGCGACCCGATGAGCAACTACAGGGCGGACGACCCTGGCGACAACCTGAACTATCTTGTATGCCACGACGGACTTACGCTCCACGACTGCATTGTGCACAATCTGAGGCTTGATGAAAACAGGGACAGGAACGAGATAGTTTCAAGGATCAGGCTTGGAAATTTCATGGTGCTTACATCGCAGGGAATCGCCTTCCTTCATGCGGGACAGGAGAGGGGACGCACCAAGCCTAACTTCCACAACGCAAGGAACGAGTCGATTGGAAATTTTGTAAGGAACAGTTACGATTCCGCCGACAACGTGAACCAGATTGTATGGACGCTTGACGGAGACTACGAATCGCTCCTGAAGTACACGGTCGGACTTGTGGACCTCAGGAGGAGCTGCGGCGCGTTCAGGGTGGGCGACGCCAAGAAAATCAGGAAGAATTTCAAGGACCTTGGAATCGAGGATTCGTCTGGTCTTGTGTTCGGGTACACCATAAAGGACGGAAGGAACAGGTATTTCGTCCTTGTGAACGTTAAATCTGCCGCCGTGGAAATTAATGCTGGTGTTTCATTAAATAATGGTGTAATATTAGTAGATAACGAGAATGCCGACAAAGGTGGGATTGCTGAGCCAAAGGGTGTGAAAATCAATGGTAAAACAGTAACTCTTGACCCTCTTACCGCCACGGTAATCCGTTTATAAAAAATATCTTTTTATTTCAATTTTATGGAGGATAAAATGAAAAGAATTATTTGCGCAGCAGCCGCTCTCGCAATGGCGGCGTCATCTCTCTTCGCCCAGAAACAGGCGCAGTTGATGATTTGGGAATCTGCTGGACCGGAGAAGAAGTTCGTCCAGTATGCAATCAACGCCTACAAAAAGATCGACAAGAAGACAAAGTTCTACTTCGAACCTGTAGAGTCTACGGACGCTCGTGCGAAGATCGAACTTGACGGACCTGCCGGAGTTGGTGCGGACATCTTTGTAACCCCACACGACCACATCGGCGCCCTTGTAACAGGTGGACACGTTCTTCCTGTTGACGACGCGGCCGCATACATGGCGGACTTCAACGACATGGCAAAAATGGGTGCGTCATACGACGGTGTTGTTTACGGCTATCCTTTGGGAGCGGAAACATACGCCCTCTTCTACAACAAGGCGCTAATCAAGAACGCTCCAAAGACATGGGACGAAGTCATCGCGTTCGCAAAGACATTCAACAACAAGGCTGAAAACAAGTACGCCCTCGTATGGCCTGTTGCAGACGGATACTATGGATATATGTTCATGGAATCGTTCGGCGCTCCACTTTTCGGACCTAAGCATGACGACAGAAAGCAGCACAACTTGAACAGCGCGAACGCCGTTCAGGGACTCACATATTTCCAGGGGCTCAGAAAGCAGATTCTTGACATTCCTGCGGCCGACGCTTCTGGCGACTTCTGCAACGCTGAATTCACGGAAGGAAAGGCGGCGATGATCATCGCAGGTCCTTGGAAGACAAACGACTTCAAGGCAGCCGGAGTTGACTTCGGAATCGCCACAATCCCTGCGTTCCCTGGAACTGGAAAGCCTGCGGCAAACTCATTCTCAGGCGTTCGCCTTGCATTCGTATCCTCATACTCTGAATATCCTGAACAGGCGAAGAATTTTGCTAAGTTTATGACTTCAAAGGACATGCTCCAGAAGAGGTATGAACTTACAGACCAGATTCCACCAAGAAAGGACATTTCTACAAACGATCCTCTCTCAAATGGAATCAAGGAACAGTTGGACTATGCTGTTGCAATGCCAACAATTCCACAGCTTGGAACTTACTGGTCTGCAATGGGTTCAGCGTATTCTGGAATCTGGGACGGAGATCCTGTAAAGACCGCTCTCGACGCGGCCGCCGCCGCAATGGAAGCCGCAAAATAATCTAGTTCTGCGACCTTTCATTCGCTGAAAGACAATCGGTTATAGTGTGCATGCCTTCATTCGCTTGGGCGTGCACGCTGTATATTTCTTTATAAAGGAGTATGGAATGAGCAATACCATAGACCCAGAAAAACTTAAAAAAGCGCCGCTGGCCTCGAAATGTTTTATGGGCTTAGGACAGATTTTGTACCTAAAGCAGTATATTCGTGGTGCGCTTTTCGCTATGGTCGAAATCATCATGATATGCGCCATCGTGTTCGGTGCAAAGAAAATTATTCCTGCAAACAAGAGCATTGATGATGAAATGCAGGGACTTCCTGATACAGTCGAGATGATTGAGTATCTACAGGAAAACGATTATAAAAAAATTGACAGGCTCGTAGATTCCCGCACTGCGTCTATGAAGTCTTTTGTAGAAAAGAAAGCAATAAAAGATATAGAAAAGAGTTACAGGTCGGCGGAGGCGGCGGTCGCCAAGGCTGAAAAAAATCAGGCGAAGGCTCAGGCGAAGCTTGACAGGGCGGAATCAAAGGGCAATGAAAACAAGATTGCACTTGCTGAAAGCGTTCTTGAGGAAGCCGACGAGATTCTTGAAGACGCCGAGGATCACTTCAGCGACCTTGAGATGATCAAGGAACTGGCCGATGAGAATTTTGCCTTTATTACATACGACGACATTTCCGAACAGATTGACACCATTGAAACGTTCGTATATGACACAGAAATTGGTGAAATCGTACATTTCTACGAGAAACTTAACGCCAGGTACAACGAAAAACTTGCAAAGGCGATGGTAAAAATTGCCGACGCAAAGTACAGGGCGGAAGTTAAATCCGTCAAGTCTGAAATGAAGGGTTCTTCAAGGGCGGACATAAAGGAAGCCCTTTCAGAAATCGTGAACGATTTTGACGAAAATTACGACGGATGTACCCTCTGTGAAAGGGCGCACAGGCACGGAAAGAGGACCACAATCCACAGGGCGTGGTTCCAAGGTCCAATCGTAAGTTCAATCATGGGTCTTGTAACGCTTGGTTCAAGGCAGCCTACCACGGTCGCAAAATACATGGACCACTCGGTTTTCATGATGATAAACGGAATCCTTGCGCTCATCGTCATGGCGTTCTTCGTTCTTCTTTACATAATCAACGTCAACAGCGCGAAGACCGCTGTGAAAAAAATCCTGAAGAATGAAAAATTCCCTACCATGAAGGAAGCAAGGAACGACATCTCGCAGAACGCGTTCGCAACAATAGGAATCGCGCCAAGCATCGTGATGATCGCGATTTTCTCGCTTGTTCCATTGCTGTTCTCCGCTCTGGTGGCGTTCACAAACTACTCTTCACCGGACCACATTCCGCCTAACAACCTTGTTGACTGGGTTGGAATCCAGAACTTTGTAACGATGTTCTCCACAAGGATTGGAGGCGGTGAATGGGCCAGGACATTCGGAATTACTGCCGTATGGACAATCATCTGGGCGATATTTGCGACGTTCACCTGTTTCTTCGTGGGATTCTTCTACGCGTTCGTTCTTCAGGACAAGCGTGTGGTCATTCCAGGATTTTTCAGGACTGTGTACATTCTCCCTTACGCCATTCCAACAATGCTCTCGCTTTTTGTATGGGCGAACCTTTTGAACGGAACAATCGGTCCTATAAACAGGACCCTTCAGATGATAGGACTTGCTGAACAGCCTATTCCTTGGCTTTCAAACCCGAACATTGCAAAATTCTCGCTGATTTTTGTAAACATCTGGATTGGATTTCCATATTCGATGATTCTTACAACTTCTTCGATGACGGCGATTTCAAACTCCCTCTACGAGGCGGCGGTAATCGACGGTGCTACAAAGTGGCAGCAGTTCAAGAGCATCACCTATCCACTGGTAATGTTCCAGTTGAAGCCTACTTTGATCATGCAGTTTGCGGGAAACATCAACAACTTTGGAGCGATATTCTTCCTTACGGGTGGTGGACCAAACATGCCTCAGCCGGGTCTTACAACGACCACGAACTGCGGTTCTACGGATCTTCTCATTTCGTGGATATACAAGTTGACGATGAACACTCCTTCAAGATACCACCTTGCGTCCGTACTTTCGCTTTTGGTATTCGTTGTTCTTGTGCCTTTCGCACTGTATAACTTTACAAGAACCAAGTCATTCAGGGAAGGAGAGGTATAAAAATGAAAAAAATCATAAACAAATCAACTCCAATCAGTATCATTCTGAACTTGATTTTGATAATAAACTGTCTGATAGTAATTTATCCTGTTCTTTTCACGGTAAGTTCGTCGTTCTCCGTTTCAAGTTCCCTTGCCGCTTCGTCGGTGATTCCCTTCACTTCACAGAAGGACACCACGATCCAGTACGACTGCGAAGTATGTAACGGAGAAGGAACTGTCGAACGTGTTGCAAGAAAGGAAGAGCGGGAAGGCGCGGAAGTCCTTTCTTATGAAGAGGGCGAGATGCTGATGGACTGCGACCACTGCGGCGGAACTGGAAAGTTCTCAAAGACAAGGTCGTCGTTCGCCTTCAAGAAGCCTTCCCTCTACCAGTACAGGAGGCTTCTGACCGATTCGGACAAATACGTCAAGTTGAATGCGGCGGAAAGAAGCCAGAGCATCAAGCCAATGCTTGGAACAAACTACAAGCACTGGTATATGAACACGCTCAAGATTGCCTGTCTGAACACCTTCATCACCGTCATAATCTGTACCCTCGCGGGATATATTTTCAGCCGTTTCAGTTTTACGGGAAGAAAGCAGATAATGGCTTCGATGATTGTGCTTCAGATGTTTCCTTCGTTCATTGGAATGGTTGCGACGTACGTAATCCTCTGGAAGTTCAACGCCTTGAACACCCTTTGGGGTCTTGTGATTGTATATTCCGCGGGTTCCATACCGTTCAACTCCATGCTTATGAAGGGTTATTTTGACACGATGTCGAACGACATCGCGGAAGCCGCCTACATAGACGGCGCGACTCCTCTTGTGGCGTTCATACGTGTAATACTTCCTGCCGCAAAGCCTCAGCTGGTTTTCCTTGCCCTCACTTCATTTACAGGGCCTTGGATGGACTATATCTTCCCTCGAATGATTCTTCGCTCGGACGATAAAAAGACTCTTGCTGTAGGACTTTACGAGATGATTAGCGGCCGCTCCAACGACAACTTTACAATGTTCGCCGCGGGTGCGATTCTTGTCGCGGTTCCGTTTGCAATCCTTTTCATGGCCGGACAGAAGACGCTTCTTCTTTCACTGGCTGGAACAAGCGGTAAAGAGTAACCTGATGGCGGCTCTATAGTTTTATGTGCAGGCGGCGTGATGCCGCCTGCATTTTTTTTGCCTTTTCATCAAGGTTTTTAAGGATTCTGCACAAAAATACGTGGTTTTGTGTTAGAATGTCGTCGTTTCAATTTTTGGAGGAAATATGTTGAAAAAAAGAATTCTTTTTGCGGTTCTGTCAGTCTCACTTTCAGTTTCCGCGTTCTGCGCGAAGCCCAAGAAGGCTCCCCTGGATTCAAAACTTGCCGTAACGGAACTCGCTCCCGTCAAGCGCGAGGCAAAAAAGCCGGGCGAGGGCGTTTATTACAGTCTTTTTGTGCGGGCCTTTGCGGACGGCAACAAGGACGGAATCGGAGACTTTGTAGGTCTTACAAAAAAACTTGACTATCTGAACGACGGAGACGATTCCACGACGGACGACCTTGGTGTAACGGGACTTTGGCTTCTTCCGATTTTTGCATCCCCTTCGTACCACGGTTATGACGTTGACGACTACTATTCAATAAATCCCGAATACGGAACGATGGCCGACTTTGAAAAATTCATGGCGGAGGCTAAAAAACGCGGAATCGAGGTCATTCTCGATATGACGTTCAACCATTCATCTCCATACAACGACTGGTTCAAGCAGTCTAAGAACCCTTCAAGCCCATACAGGTCGTGGTACAGATGGATCAGCGACGAGGACTGCGACGTGCCTGAACTTGGCTACAGGGGACCGTACAATCTGAAGCAGAAGGCATTGGGTGGCGCGATATGGAACTTGGACCTGCAGAACAAGGGTGTCGATTCAAATGGCAGGGAAATGTTCTATTATTACGCCGGTGTTTTTGGCTCGCAGATGCCTGACTTCAACCTGGACGAGCCTGCTGTACGTGAAGAATTCAAGAAGGTTCTGAAATTCTGGCTTGACAAGGGTGTTTCAGGATTCAGGTTCGACGCCGCGGGACACGTATACAACGCCGCGGAGGTAAGGCCTGGAAGCGAAACCCTTTCAAAGGCCGTTGAATTCTGGAAGGAGATTGACGACTATATCCGCTCCGTGAATCCGGACTCGTATTCCGTGGCTGAGGTGTGGGAGCCGACGGCAACGCGCGCGAGGTACATGGCGGGAACTCCGTCAAATTTCCATTTTGACCTTGGAACATTGATTTCCCAGATTATAAACAATCAGGAGGCGAACGACAGGAAGAACGCGCCGGATGGCGAGCCTGAGTCTTTCAACGGATATGCAAGAAGCCTTGAAAGCCAGTACGCGCTTTACGCCGAGAACAATCCGCTCTACGTTGACGCTCCATTCCTTTCAAACCACGACCAGCCCCGTTCCGCGGCATCCCTTAGAAACGATCCTGCAAAGATAAAACTTGCGGCGGATATGTACATTCTTGTGGAAGGCTGTCCGTTCATCTATTACGGCGAGGAACTTGCAATGAAAAGCGGCGCGGACGATCCTTCAAAAAGAACTCCAATGATTTGGAACAGACCTGGAAAGGACAAACTTGAAACCTACTGGCATGAACTTGGCCCGTACAAGAACGCTTCCGTCTACAACAGGAACACTGTTTCTGTCGCCGACCAGCAGAAAGATCCTTCTTCGATACTGAACCACTACAAGCGTGTAGTCCGTGTAAAGACGTCGAATCCCGCGCTTTTCAAGGGAAGGCTTTCCGCCCTTGGAGTGAACAGCGCCGTGGTAGAGTCTTACACCATGACAAGCGAGGAACAGACCGCATTTGTAATGCACAACGTGTCCACCACACGGACTGAAACTGTAAAACTTCCAGAAATCGCTTCTGGAATGAAGATGGTTTACGCCGCCAGGGAGGGTGTCGTTGTTTCCGACGGAAAGATTACGATTCCGCCTATGACTTCTGTGGTTCTTGCAAAGGACAACCTTGAACAGAAGAAAATCGAGGGTTCGTCAGGCTCTTCCGTGGACGTAAAGAACTGATTTTAAAATGAAAACAGGTTCCGTTTGCATAAAATGGGCGGCGCTCGTTTCCGCCGCGGTTTTTCTTGCATCCTCATGCAGAAGGCTTCCGGAAATGAGCCTCCTTGAAATAGAAAAACTCATCGCGTCCGGAGACAGGCTTCTTCTTGAAAATACAGAAACAAAGCCGTATTCCGGTGAGGCGTTCAAGGCGGGCCGTCCTGGCGGAACATGGCGCGACACGATTTTAAGCGACCCCAAGACATTCAACCAGCACATCGCCGAACGCGACGGCACTAGCAAGGGAATAATAGACCTCACTCTTTCAAGCGCTCTTGAATACGATCCTGTTTCAAGGGCGTGGAAGAGCCATCTTGCCTCCGCCGAGATAGAAACCGACGAAAAAAACGGAACACTCACAGTCCATTACACCCTGCGTCCGGACGCGTTCTGGTCATGGTACGGAAAATCTGAAAAGATTCCCGTTACAAGCGACGACGTCGTGTTCTGGTTCAACGAGATAGAGGGCGACGAGGCGTTCCAGTCCAGCGGATACAACTCGCATTTTGTAAAGATGCAGGACGGAAGCGAGGGGAAAGTCCAGTGCGTCAAGGTTGACGAAAAACGCTTTGACTTCATATATCCGCGCGTCGTGGCAGATCCTTTCCTTTCATCCAATCCTACGATATGTCCGAGTTTTCTGTACAAAAAGGCCAAGGACGAAGGCGGAGTGGAGGCGGTGAAAAATCTTTTTTCAGCCGATGTGGACGTAAGGACGATTCCGTCATGCGGAAAATGGTTCATAACCGAATACACGCCCGGTCAGAGGCTTGTGTGCAGGAGAAATCCCGACTACTGGGAAAAAGACGGCGAGGGGCGGAGCCTGCCGTATTACGACGAGGCGATTTTTCAGATTGTAGGCGACAAGAACACGGACTATCTTCTTTTCAGGCAGGGAAAAACCGAACTTTATTCAGTGCGTCCTGAAGAACTTTACGACGTTGTTCAAAGGCAGAAAAATTCGTACAGGGTGTTCAATGCCGAAGGAAGCCTTTCAAGTCAGTTCTGGAGCTTCAACCAGAATCCAAAGAACAGGAACGAGCCGTTTTACAGATGGTTTTCGGACAAGTCGTTCAGGCAGGCGATGAGTTCGCTTTTAAACAGGGAAAGGATAATATCTCAGACCTACAGGGGGCTTGCGGAGGCGAACTACGTTTTTTTTTCAGAGATAAATCCATTCTACAATCCGGACATTCAGCTTGAATACAGATACAGTCCGGAAAAGGCGGTGGAACTTCTTGAAAAATCGGGCTTTTACAGGGATTCTTCCAAGGTCCTCCGCGATTCTAACGGAAATGCAGTTGAGTTCGACCTGAGCGTGCCGTCTTCATCTTCCATTGCGACGGACATCGCCATGATAATATCGGACGAACTTTCAAAGGTTGGAGTGAAGCTGAACGTCCGTCAGGTTGAATTCCAGAAACTTGTCGATGAACTTACAAAAACTTATGAATGGCAGTCGATAATAATAGGACTTGGCTCAAATTCATTTCCATCGCAGGGGAGCAACGTGTGGCCGAGCGGCGGAAATCTGCACCTGTGGAATCCGCTCCAGACGGAACCTGCGACCGACTGGGAGGCGAGGATAGACCACCTGTACAACGAAGGCTCCTATACGATAGACGTTGAGGAGTCGTGGAAAATATGGAACGAGTACCAGAGGATAATACTTGAGCAGTGTCCGGTCATATATCTTGTACGCCCAAGGAGTTTTGTAGCCCTGAGGGGAAGATGGGATTTTTCAAATTTTTATTACGACAATAAAAACGGCGCGATGACGGACAGGGTTTTTCTTTCCGAAAGACAGCTGTTTTAATTCGCGGTATGGATGGTGAAAATTCTTTTCATCCTGCTTGAAGAAAAAAGGTGATTTTTATGAAGAATTTTAAAATTTTTCCAATGAGGGCGGCGAATGTCCTTTCTTTTCCGTGGAAGACCCTAAAAAAGAAGGCGCCGCTTGCAAGTTTCATACTGGGACGCTTTCTTACCATGGTAGTCCTTCTTTTTCTGCTTGGACTCTCGCTTTTCGCCCTCATGGCGCTCGCGCCCGGCGACATAGTTGACCAGATGATGAGCCAGCAGATTATGGGCGGAATGGAAAATTCTTCAAGACAGTCGAGGGGCGTTTCTGACGACGCCTCGTTCAGCGAAAGCCAGATGGCGGCGCTCAGGGAGGAGTTCGGTCTTGACAGGCCGTTTTACGTGCAGTATGTGAAGTGGCTAAAAAGAGTTTTCATAGACCACGATCTTGGAACGAGCCTTGTTTCACGCGCGCCGGTTTCGTTTCTCATACGCAGCAGGATATGGAATTCTGTCCTTTTGAATCTGATTTCTCTTGTATTCATAACGCTCTTTTCGTTCATGCTGGGAGTCTTTTTTTCAAGCAAGGCGGGAAGCAGGATTGACGCCGCGGTGACTTTTTTCGCGCTTTTTTTTCACGCTTTTCCCGGAATCCTTCTTCTGATTCTTCTGCAGCTGTTCGCGTCGGCGACGAATCTTTTTCCTGTCACGGCGTACCCGGATTTTCCGTTCCGTTCGTCGCCGCTCAGGTTTTCGTTCAGTTACGTCCACCATGTTTTCCTTCCGCTTCTTGCAAGTTTTCTTGGCGGTTTTGGAGGAACGATGCGAATGATACGCTCCACCATGCTCGACCAGATGGGGCTTCCGTACATACTTGCGCTAAGGGCGAGGGGTATAGTCGAAAGGCGTGTGTATCTGAACCACGCCTTCAGAAACACATTGAATCCATACATAACAGGAAGCGCGAACCTTCTTGCAGGTCTTTTCAGCGGCTCCATGGTGCTTGAAATAATTTTCGCCTATCCAGGAATAGGCCGCCTTATGTATGAGGCGGTGCTCCAGCAGGACATAAACCTTGTGCTTGCAAACTCAATGTTCATTTCCGCCCTTGTGCTTCTTGGAATGATTTTGAGCGACATAATGCTCGCCTTTGTTGATCCAAGAATACGATACGGAAAGGAGGCGTAGACCGTGAAAAAGTTTTTTGAATTCATAAAATTCCGGCCGCTGGCGCTTTGTTCCCTGGCGATTCTTTTGCTGCTTTACACTGTGATGGTTTTCGCGGATTTTTTCGCACCGTATCCCGCGACTCTGACATACGAGAAGAACACCTTTCATCCCGCGAACATTGAAATTTCTGCCAGGGGAATACTTGTCCGCGAATGCAGGGCGGTTGACAAGTCTTCGTGGCGTTACGTCCGTGTCAGCGACGAAGACCACATACACAGGCTTAAATTCTTCGTACGCGGGGAGGAATACAGGGTTCTTGGAATGTTCAGGTCGGATCTTCATCTTTTTGGAAGCGACGGCGAATATCCGGCGTACATCCTTGGGGCTGACAACCTTGGACGCGACCTTTTCAGCAGGATTGTGCACGGTTCAAGAATCTCCCTTACGATAGGATTTGTCGCGACAGCAATTTCGCTTCTTCTTGCGGTTCTGTTTGGAGGAATTTCAGGCTACTTTGGCGGGGCTGTGGACTGGTCCATAATGAGGGCGGCTGAATTTTTCATGCTCATTCCAAGCATGTACTTCATTCTTTTTCTGCGCTCCATTTTGAACAGCAGGATGGACAGCGGAACTTCATACATGGTGATAACATTGATTCTCGCCCTGGTCGGCTGGCCTGGTTCTGCAAGGACGATACGCGGAATGGTTCATTCGATAAAACGCGAGGACTTCATAGTTGACGCGGCCCTTGAGGGAATTCCTTCCGTAGTGGTCGTTTTCCACCACATAATTCCACAGATTTCAAGCCTTCTTATAGTCAGCACCGCGCTTAGCGTTCCTGGATTCATAATGAGCGAAACGACGCTCAGTTATCTTGGACTTGGAATTTCCGATCCTTCCGTAAGCTGGGGCTCCCTCATAAACCGTGACATATCGACCGTTTCAAACCTGAAGAACTTTCCGTGGCTTCTTTTTCCTGTGTTCATGCTCCTTGTTGTAACGCTCGCGTTCAATTTTGTCGCCGACGCTCTCCGCGACTTCTACGACCCCTACAGTTCTGTTTTCAGACGGAGGTGGAAAAATAGACGGAAGCAAAAAACTGTTGGCGATGCGGAACTTTCTTCTGATTTTTCACCGCCAGAGGACTCTGTTCTTTCCGTTGTGGACCTTCATGTAACGTTCGACGTTTTAAGGCGGTCTAAGGCTGTAAAAATCCACGCCGCGAGGGGAATTTCCTTTGACCTTATGAAGAGGGAGGTTCTTGGAATCGTGGGCGAATCTGGAAGCGGAAAGTCCGTGAGCACGACGGCTATAACAGGGCTTCTTGGCAGTTCCGCCTGCGTGACGGGAAGAATTTTCTACAACGGCGTTGAACTTTCCTCTCTTGACGATGATTCCCTCCGGTTGTACAGGGGCCGCGAAATCGCCCTGATTTTTCAGGAATCGGGAAGGGCGTTCGACCCCCTGCAGAACATTGGAAGCGTGTTCCTTGAGGCGTACAGGAACATCGAGCCCAAGATATCAAAAAACGACGCCCTTGAAAGGGCTTCCGTTCTTTTGAGGGAGGTGGGGCTTTCGGACGCGGAGGGAAGACTCAAGTCTTATCCGCACCAGTTTTCAGGCGGACAGCTTCAGAGGATTGGAATCGCGCTCGCGCTCGCACAGGGATGCAAAATTCTGATTGCAGACGAGCCTACGACCGCGCTGGACGTTACGATACAGGCCCAGATTGTATCGCTTCTTTTGAGGCTCAGGGAGGAACGCGGTCTTTCGATTATATTCATAAGCCACGACATAAACCTTGTTTCAAAGATAAGCGACAGGGTTCTTGTGATGTACGGCGGAAAAATAGTCGAGGTTTCAGACTCAAAGTCGCTTCTTGAAAATCCACGCCATCCTTACACCAGGGCCCTGGTCGCTTCTATTCCGTCATTTGGAACCCACCACACGCTTTCAAAAATGGCGTTCATACGCGGGCGCGTCCAGGACCCTGCGTCGGACTGGAAGGGCTGTCCGTTTTTTTCAAGGTGCGACCATGCGCTTGATGTGTGCGGAAAAACAAATTCAGAATGTTACATGATGAAATCATCCAAGGAGAATTAAAATGGCTTTTAACTTGAGTGAAATGGCGTGTTTTGGAGTCGCGGGAAATTTTGCGGGACATCTTGAGCAGGCGGGGGAACTTGATTCGTTCAGGTTTCTTGAAAAAAAACGCGCCACAAATTCCTGCGCGGACGAAAATGCAGGACATTCTGAAACAGATGGAAGGCCCGTCAGGACGGAGTTTCCCAAGGGAATTTTCCCGACGTATTTTCCTTCCTCGTTCAAGGACGCGCCGAGTTTCCTGAAAGTGTTTCCGTTTTCGTCTGAAAAAATAATATGTCCGCGTGAAGAACGGAAGATACAGATGGAAAGCGAGTGCGCGGTTGTTTTTGATGTCGTTTGGGAAGATGGAAAGATAAAGACGCTTGAAGGAGTCCGCTTTGGAGCGTCTAACGACTGTTCGATAAGGAAGGAGGGCGCCGTCAAGATAAGCGAGAAGAAAAACTGGGGTGAATGTTCCAAGGGGCTTTCAAGGAATCTGATAGAACTTTCTTCGTTCGATGAAAAATCCGTGCTGAACGGCTACAGGATAGCAAGTTATCTTGAACGCTCGTCGGAACTTTTTGAATACGGCGAAAATTCTCCCGTGAACTCATATTCATGTATGTTCAAAAGTCTTGCGGACTGGCTTGTAGGACAGTTCAACTCCCAGGAGGACGAAGGACCTTTGGAAGACGTTCTTGGCTATATGAAATCAGGTCCCGTTCCGTCTTCCATAATGGTTTCTATTGGGGCGACCCGGTACACGGACTTTGGTGAAAAGAATTTTCTAAGGCCGGGAGACGCATCCTGCGTAGTTCTTTATCCGGAATCAAAATATTCCGAAAGCCAGATTCGCGCCCTGGTTGGGAAGAAAGACTTTTCTGACGCTTCTCTGAGCGTCCTCTACCAGAAAATAATTTAAAAATCCTAAACTTTTTTCAAGGCTCTCCGACACTCTATGTAGGGCTGGCTTTTTTTCCACACGTAAAACCGCCTTGGAGTGTCTTATGAATGATTTTACAAGGTCCATAGATATTTTGCAGAGGACTATGGCGGCGACTACGCTCCGCTATCAGGTTACCGCGAACAATCTTTCTCACAGCGGAATTCCAAACTTCAAGCGCACCACAGTAAATTTTGAAAGCGAACTGAAAAGGGCGTTTGAAAGCGAAAAGAAGGCGCGTGACGGCTTTCAGGTCATACGCACGGATGAAAGGCACTTCGCCCTGAACGAGCCTTACGACTGGCGAGACGTGGAGCCCAGAAGGGTGCTTGACTATACAAGCACGTCAAAGGCGAACGGAAACAATGTCGACGCGGAAACCGAGGCGAACAACATCCTCCAGATACAGATGCAGTACAGGCTTCTTACACAGCTTGCAAACTTCCACTTCACGCAGGTGAACTCTGTGATGAAAAAATAATTTTTGGCTGAGGGCGCGCAACATCTTTTGACTGCGGTGTTCCTTCTTTTTCTTTGATTTTTTAGAACGAGGATTTTATGGGACTTTTTACTTCTATCAACATCGCTTCAACAGGAATGGCCGCGGAACGGCTGCGTTCCGACGTAATCTCTGACAACATCGCAAACGCTTCAACCACCCGCACCAACGAAGGAGGTGTTTTCCAGCGTTCACGTGTTATATTCGAGTCGATATCCTCAAAAAATCCGCAGTGGCGGACTCCTTTCTGTCCCGAAGACCTTGACAATGGACCTGGAAAGGGCGTGAAGGTCCGCGAGATAGTAAAGGACAGTTCTCCGGGACGCCTGGTGTACGAGCCTAACCACCCCGACGCCATAAAGTCAGGGCCTAACACAGGCTATGTTGAATATCCAAACGTGAACATCGTCAACGAGATGGTGGACCTTATAGCCGCAAGCCGCGCGTACGAGGCGAACTCAACTGTAATCGAGGGCGCAAAAAGTATGTTCTCCGCGGCCCTCGACATCGGACGCTAGGCTTTTCAGGTATTGCAGGCACTAGACAATCGTGAATTCTTGATTTAGAATTCCAGACAATGTGAGGTGGGCAGATGAACATTCCAGAATTCGGTTCGTTGCAGATGACAAGGACCGACCAGGCGCATTACGGACATCAAAAATTGATGAGGACCGAGGACGCTTCAGGGGTCTTTAAAACTGAAAATTCGGCCAGGGTCGGCGTTGAAAAAACAAGGCTTTCATTCAAGGATTATCTTGTGGACGCGGTGAAGTCCATGAACCAGCAGCAGGTGAACGTCGGGGCGATGCAGGAGAAACTGATAACCTCTCCGGACGAGGTGAACATAGAGCAGGTTACAATCGCCATGAGCAAGGCAAGGATGTCGCTGAATCTTGCGAACACGGTAATCGACAGGCTTGTTCAGGGCTGGAGCGAAATTTCAACCACCCGGTAGGGTCAATCTCTTTAATTGTTTGCTGTTTCTGTTGTGGAATTTCTCCTTGTATGGTATAATTCGTAAAATTCAAGATAAATTTCTTTAGAAATTCGTTCACGGGAGGGGTTCAATGAACGAATGGCTTAAAAAGATGACCGAGAAATTCAAGGATTTCTGGAAGAACTCTTCGGTCGTTAAAAAAGTTATTCTTATAGCCGTTGTGGTGGTGATGATAATAGCCGTCGTCGTGACCGCACGTGTATCTTCTAGGCCCGATACTGTAAGGCTCTACGACACGCCGGTTTCAGATGAAGCCATGCGCAGCCAGATTGTCGCGCGCCTCAACAACGAGGGAGTCAGGGCTTCCTTTGACGACGCGGGATACATTTCAATCGGAAAAAATGAAAACAGGGACAGGCTTCTTTCCATCCTTCTTTCGGAGGGGCTGCAGCCTTCGACATGGGATCCCTACCAGCAGTTCTACAGGCGCTCGTGGTCGGACACCGATCAGGAGCAGAACGTAAAGCTCAAGAACGCGGTTACCGCCAAGGTGGCGCAGTCTCTTGAGGCTTTGGACGGAATACAGAAGGCGTGGGTGACGATAAACATTCCCGAAACAAGGCTTTTCCGCTCCGACCAGAATCCCGTTTCGGCGTCCATAATCCTCCGCCTTTCATCTTCAAGCGATCTTGAAAGCAATGTGCGAAGACAGAAAAGCGTTGAAAGGCTTGTCCTTACAATGGTTGAGGGGCTCAAGGCTGAAAACCTCACAATTTCCGACACAGAGGGAAAGACGCTCAATGATTTTGAGAGCCTTTCTGAATTCGACAGGCTTACGGCCATTCAAAAACAGCAGAAAATCCGCCACGACGAGGAGGCGAAGCTCAAGGCGTACATCGTGAACATGCTTGAGGGCTTCCAGGTTGGCGCGGGAGAGGGAAAACAGCCCTCGCGAAAGCAGATTGGCGACGTGGTTGTAAATCTTGACATGGATATGTCTGAGAAAAATCAGGAATCCACGATTTATTCTCCAGTACAGAGGAAGCCTGACAATCCGAACACTCCCTACGACGACTCGGATTATGTTGACACTCTTCCAATCTCGCAGCAGACGGTCACCAAGGAGTGGCAGGGCACCGGCTTCAATCCGGAAGGTCCAAGCGGCGTTGAAGGCCAGACTCCACCTGTATATTCGGATATGTCGAACGTGATAGGCCGTTCAACTGAAACTGGAGTTACACAGAACAATGTTATAAACACCACCCATACAAGGGAAATAGTTTCTCCTCAGATTGGTCGGAGGTCGGTTTCCGTAAACGTTTCGGGAACACTTTCGTTCGTCCGAGACCCAAAGACCTTCAAGAGGGTTTTTGACGAGGAAACCGGTCTTTTAAAGACTAGGTACATTCCTGTTCCAGAGGACGACCTTCAGAAATACGCAAGGCTCATAGAAGGGGCGATAAATTTCGACTTCAACCGCGGAGACAGGGTGGTCGTAACGGACATTCCTATAGACTATTCTGAATGGATAGAGGCGGAAAGCGAAAAGGAAATCGCAAAGATTCAGCGCAACAGGACGATTCTTATCGTCCTTGGAGCAATCGCCCTCGTTCTTGTTGGATTCATACTTTTCAGAATAATCTCAAAGGAGATGGAGCGAAGGCGCAGGCTTCGGGAGGAGGAGCTTCTCCGTCAGCAGCAGGCGGAACGCGAAAAGGCGCTCTGGGAGGCGAGGGACGACGCGAACATGCAGGTCACCATGTCTGTCGAGGAAAGCAGGCGCGCGGAACTTCAAGAAAACGCAATCAATATGGCGAAAGAGCATCCTGAGGACGTGGCTCTCCTCATTAGAACCTGGTTGATGGAGGAATAGTATGGAAGGTCAGTTTGAGAGTATGCAGGCGGACGGCGGATTTTCTTTTGTCGCCGGCGGAGAGGACAAGAGGATTCTTACAGGAAAAGAAAAGGCCGCCATGCTCATGGGGGAACTTTCCGGCTATACGGGAGCCGTAATTCCTTTTCTCACTACAAGGGAAATTTCCGCGATACGAAAACAGCTTAAAAAAATGGGAAAAAAAATTGAAATTCCCCGCGAGATAAAAATGCTTGAGGAAACTGCAAGGTTTGGCATTTCCAGAAGAATATCTTCTCCGCGTCCAAGCCTTCTGAACAGGTCGGCCTACGCAAAGGAAAATGAAGGAAAGAAGAGCCGGGAATATTTGCACGGTCTTTTCAAGAACCCCGATGCTGTTGCGAACGTAATCAGCGTGTGGCTGCAGGAGGATTAATAGATGGCAGAAGAAGCAGAGTCGTCAAGCCCAAAAAACAATCCAAAGCCTGTTCCAAAGCCGGGAAGCCTTAAGCCCGCAGGTTCAAGCAAAAAAGACAGAAAGGACTACAAGAGCCTCACCGGCCGTCAAAAGGCGGCAATATTCCTTGTTTCACTGGGGTCTGACATATCCGCCGAGATAATGAAGCACCTGCGCGAGGACGAGGTGGAGACCCTCACGTTCGAGATAGCGCGTCTTGAAACCGTGGACGCTGAATTCAAGGATGCGGTCCTTGAAGAATTCCAGGAGTTGATGAACGCCCAGAACTTCATCACGACTGGAGGCATAGACTACGCGCGTGAACTCCTTGAAAAATCACTTGGCTCACAGAAGGCTATAGACATCATAAACCGTCTTACTTCAAGCCTTCAGGTTCGTCCGTTCGACTTTATACGCCGCACCGATCCTGCCCACCTTCTGAACTTCATACAGCAGGAACATCCGCAGACCATAGCGCTCATACTTGCGTATCTTGAGCCTGGAAAGGCTGCCGTGATACTGCAGAATCTTCCGGAGGAAATGCAGCCTGAGGTTTCAAAGCGTCTTGCGACAATGGACAGGACTTCGCCTGACGTTCTGCGCGAGGTTGAGCGTGTGCTTGAAAAGAAGCTTTCAACCCTCTCAAGCGAAGACTACACCGCCGCCGGTGGCGTAGAATCAATCGTAGAGATTTTGAACCTTGTAGACCGTTCTTCCGAAAAGGCCATCATCGAATCCCTTGAGGAAGAAGATCCGGATTTGGCGGAAGAAATCAAAAAGCGTATGTTCGTATTCGAGGACATCGTCATGCTCGACGACCGTGCCATTCAAAAAGTTCTGCGTGAAGTCGACACGCAGGAACTTTCCAAGGCTCTCAAGTCTGTTGACACTGAAGTGCAGGACAAGATATTCAGAAACATGTCAAAGCGTGCGGCCAGCATGCTCAAGGAAGACATGGAATTCATGGGTCCTGTACGACTCAAGGACGTCGAGGAGGCGCAGCAGAAGATTGTTTCCACCATACGACGACTTGAAGATTCAGGTGAAATTGTAATCGCCCGTTCAGGGGAAGACGAACTTGTTCAGTAGGGGCTTCTTTTTTGGGGAACGACCTTCTGTTTTTTTTACATTCCGCGTCTTTGCGGCGGACTTTCATAAGATTTTAAGGACGGCAGAAAATGGCACAGACTGTATTTAGACCGAATCAGGTAAAATCAAAGCCGGGCGACAAGGTTACGCTCAAACTTCTTCGCGACTATACACCCGAACCGGAGGAAACCGAAGAGGCGGAGGAAGTTTATGCAGGTCCCACCGCGGAAGATTTAAGGAAAGAGGCTGAAGCGTTCCGCGTGGGCTGGGAGATTGAAAAACAGAGGATGCTTTCGGAGGCCCAGAAGGCTGCGGATGAAATAGTAAAAAAGGCGGAGGACGCGGCTTTTGAAGAGGTCAAGAGGCAGACAGACCACGCCCAGGTCATAAAGGCCGAGGCCGAAAGGGAGGCGGAACAGATTGTCGCAAGGGCAAAGTCCGATGCAGAGGACATATTGAACCAGGCACATTCTGAGGAATCTGAAATAAAGGAGAAGGCCGCGAAGGACGGACTTGACGAGGGGCGCGAAAAGGGATATTCGGAAGGAAAGGAAGAAGTTGAACGTCTTATAGGAAGGCTCCACAAGATTGTAGAGGCGGTGATGACCCGCCGCGAGGAAATCCTTAAGGAAACGGAACAGCAGATTGTTGACCTTGTAATCCTCATGACGCGAAAAATCGTAAAAATCATATCTGAAAACCAGAGGGGTGTGGTGCTTAGCAATGTGCTTGCAGCCCTCAAGAAAGTAAAGACCCGAGGTTCTGTTACAATCAGGGTCAATCTTGACGACTACAGGACTACAAGCGAACACAAGGCGGAATTCATAAAGCGTGTTGAAAACGTTCAGGCGATTACTGTAATAGAAGATTCCGCCGTGGACAAGGGCGGCTGCGTGGTCGAAACTGATTTTGGCGCGATAGACGCAAGGATTGCAAGCCAGCTTGGTGAACTTGAAAACAAAATTCTTGAAATTTCTCCAGTGAAGGCGGTTGAAAAAAAGACCGAATCTCCTTCATCTGCTTCCGCCGAGGCGGAGGCCCGCGTAAACGGAGTGAATTTTTAAAATCATGGAAGAACTTTTACTCAAGGACAACTTTAATTTTTCAAAGTACATGAGCAGCGTGGAAGACTACGACCCGATTCTTTACATAGGCTATGTTACGGAGGTGAACGGGCTTGAGGTCATATCAAAAGGTCCATGCGCCCAGAAGGGTGAAATCTGTTCCATAAAACTGGACGGCGGAAAAGAAGTACTGGCCGAGGTTGTGGCCCTGAAGGACGCTTACGTGAAGCTTACGGTCTTTGGACTGACGGACGGAATCGAGGTTGGATGCGAGGTTGTCGCCTCTGGAAAACCGCTTCAGGTTCCTGTTGGCTGGAATCTTCTTGGAAGGACGATAGACGCGACGGGAAAGCCGTGCGACGGACTTGGAGAACTCAATCCTTCCTCGTATTATCCCGCCGTAAAGCCCGCCCCTGACGCGATG
>JBHAFG010000033.1:0-9200 GCA_041855945.1 Treponema sp.
ACTCCGCATAACCTTTAGCGGCTTACACACGCCATTTTTTTTAACAAGGAATTGCCCTAGAAATGTCCTTGAAGATTGCAAGAGGGCTATCTCCGGCAATACGGACATTTATCTTGCCCACGCCCTTGAAAATATCTACGCTGTCGTACATATCCCCGACCTTATGAATAGCCATGCCCTTAAACTCGTCATCAGCTTCACGCAAAATCTGCTCGGTCAGTGCCAACACCGCATCTTTTCTAGCGTCTGTCATACCTTCAATCCCCCTGCAATAAAAAAAGCCTGTCAGTTCCAGCGCGAACCAACAGGCTTTCCGGGGTTCCCCAAATTGCCAAAGCAATTAACAACGCGCTGTAATGTTAATGGCTCTGTCGTTACATCGTTTTGATGTTATCTTGATTCTATTTTTACACCTGGTTGATTTTAAAGTCAATAAGTTTTTACACCTTTTTGTGCTTTTTTCACAATATTTCTTAAAAAATAGTGTTTTTTTTGATGTTTTCTGCCGAAAATTTGAGCATGGAAATAACTTCATTCTGGGAAAGAATACAAAATCTCTGCAAAAGCAACGGTATCACTCAAAGAGAATTGTCTGAGAAATTGGGCTATGGAGCGCGTAATCTTGAAGTCAAAATTCAGAGAAACAGCCTGCCGAACATTGCGGAACTGAAAAAACTATCTGAAATCTTCGGTGTATCTTTTGATTTTTTGATTGACGGTCTGGAAGAAAACGAAAGGCAAATTGTAAATTCCGACACAGATAAATTTTTTGTGCCTGTACTTAATCAAAAACTTTCAGCCGGATATGGTCAGTACCTACAGGAAGAGCCGCAAGTAATCGGCTACATGGAAGTGCCGCGCTATTTAAAACAATTCGGCGAAAACTTAGCTTTGCTTTATGTTGACGGTGACAGCATGGAACCTACTTTAAGGCGCGGCGACTTGGTGCTTTGCGATTCATGCGGTTATAGCGGCGAAGGTCTTTACGCAATAATACGTGATGGTGACGGTTATGTAAAACGGATTTATAAAGATTCCGGGAAGTTCATCATCAAGTCAGACAATCCGCTTTATCCGACCAAAGAAGAACCGCAGGATTCACAGTGCTTAGGAATTGTCGGAAGAGTTCACTACGTCGTGAAACACATAGACTGATTTTTGTCGAAAAAAAAATTACGGCGGTAAGTATTTTAAATTTATCTCATCTTCTCTTATCTCTTCTAGTCTAATCTAATCTATTCTTATCTTGCATGATAGTATCATGATTTTATCATGATAAATCTTGACTAGTCATTGATAGAGTACTGACAAAATCAACAAGACCGCTGACTAAATCTAGTAACATCTTGATTTTACTTGCTGAAATCGTGACTACATTATAGAAACATCATAATTGCTTTTTACAATAGAAAAGCCCTCTTCCAAAAAGAGAGTTTTCAAGCGTTATTTTACTTTCAAGCCAAAAAGTAAAATAGTAGCGGTCTTTATTTTACTTTGTTCCAGATTTCATCAACGTTTTTTTGGTACGGCTGCAAGCCCTGCAACTGTGCCTCAAGGTCTGGTCTTGTGTAGTAATCCGTCATAACCTGCGAGTTATGACCTATCATTATCCGCAAAACTTCCGCCGGAATGAGGTTAGAATTCACCGTGTAAGTGTTGTATGTGAATCTCAAAGAATGTGGAGTTAAGACTTTTTCAGCGTCATAAATTCCCAGCTTCTTAATGCAATATTTGAATCGTGTATCAAGCAACCCCTGCAAGATAAATTCGCCGTCTTTTGAAAAGATGTAGTTTTTATTACATTGCGGTCTTACTTCAAGATAATCATTCAGCAATTCAGCCATTTTTGACGGTAACAATACAGTTCTTTGCTTCGGATTCTCTATGCTTCCCTTTTTCAAGTAAGGCTGCTCCACATCGTAACTGTCAATCATACGGTTTATGAAAAGTCCACCGTCCTGTATCTGGTCTATGCAGATTGCTCTTGTTTCTCCCGGTCTTAATCCTGTACTTGCCATAAGCCGGAACATTACACCGAACATAAAGCCGTAAGCGTGAGGTTTTCCGTCAATACCGATGTATTTATCAGTTCCCTTTACGCTCCAATTTTCCGTAAGTTTTTCTACATCGTCCGGGAACAATAAAGAAAGCTGCTCCATAGTCAGAATGTCTTTTTTCTGCCTGTCACTTCTGATAAAGCCGTCAACATCAAGCCGATGTTTTACGAGCTGTAATCTTTTACACTCACCGAACAAATCACGCAAAACACCTAGAATCGTATTCTTGTAAGAGTTTTTATATTCAAGCGAAATCAAGAAATTCTCAATCTCGCCCTCTTCGATTGTTTTCGGGATTCTCTCGCCGAATTCAGCAAGAATAATTTTCATCAGCCGTTTTTTCTGCGTTATCGTCTGTGGCTGCAATGCTTTTCCGTGAGCCGCTTTCAGTTTCATAAAAAGCGAATCATCATCGTACAAAGTAGAACCGACATCATAGAGCCGGATTTGTCGGGCTAGTCTGTACTCTTCTTCTCCCCTTCTGTCCTGCTCTTCCAGAAGTGCTAAATAGGCTTCCGCTTCTTTTTTCAGATAACAGGGCTTTCCATGCTGACCGCATGACTTCTTGACCTGCTTTCCGTTCTCGTCATAGAACCAATAATACCACCGTGTATCTTTCCTGCCATTCTTTGTTTCAGTCCTTTTGAACAAGTGCCTCTCTTTTTTCATAACCACCTCTAGCGTAATTCAAAAAAAATAAAAAATCTATTCCCTTTTTATTCTCTTTTCAGCAAAAAGTGATTTTTCTACAGAATTAAAAATTATCTAATTTGTTATATTATATAGATTAAATAAAATGTGCTAAGATTGCCGTAGAGGGGAAGCCTCCCCCTCGCTTCCAAGCCCGACACGCCGGGCTTCTCCGCTACCCCCTCTCCTAGGGGGCGACCCCTAAAACCCCGAATCCACCAAAACACAAGCCAGACAGAAAGGCGGCGGAAAAACCATGCGGTCCTTCCGCCACGCGCACTGTTTTTTTTCAAGAAAAATCATCTTCTGCAATGGAAGAATCCACGCCGCCTGCAAAAGCCTTCTTCATAAGGACCGGAACAAGCATGGAACTTACAACAATCAAAAGAATCACGGCGGCAAAATATCTTGAATCCACAAGACCCGCGCTCAAGCCCTTCTGGGCGACTATCAGCGCGACCTCGCCGCGGACCATCATTCCAAGTCCAACCTGAACGCTCTCGCGCGTCGTGTGTCCCATGAGCCTTGACACTCCTCCGCAGCCAATCATTTTTGAAACACAGCCCACCGCCACAAAGGCAAGAGAGAAAAACAGCAGGGAAAGGTCCATTCCGCCAAGATTGGTCTTCATTCCAATGCTCGCAAAGAAAAGCGGACTGAAAATCATGTATGAGTTTATGTCAATCTTCTGTTCCATGTAGTGGGCGTCCGTAAGATTGCAGAACACAACGCCCGCTATGTACGCTCCTGTTATGTCGGCTATTCCAAAAAATTTTTCCGCCGCAAAAGCGAATATCAGCGCGACACCAAGTCCGTATATTGGAATCCTTCTTGAACGGGGGTGGCGGCGGTCGTACCACTTGAAGAACTTGAATATCAAGAACCCAAGAACAATTGCAAACACAAAGAAAAGGACCGTCTTCAAGATTACATAAAGACAGCCGCCCGTTCCAGAACTCACTCCAAGAATCAGCGTCAGGACTATTATTCCAAAAATGTCGTCTATTATCGCCGCGCTTATTATGGTCTGCCCTATGTCTGACTTAATCTTTCCAAGTTCCTTCAAGGTGGCCACCGAAATGCTTACAGAGGTGGCCGTCATTATAGTTCCCATGAACATGGATCGATAGAAATTTACAGTTCCCCAGCCGTCCCAGCCCCAGAAGCACAGCGCCATTACCGTTCCCATCAAAAGAGGAACAAGGACTCCGAACGCGGCTATTACAGTCGACTTCACACCGGACTTCACAAGCGACTTGAGGTTTGTTCCAAGCCCCGCGGAAAACATTATGAGGACAACTCCAATTTCAGCCATGTACGAGATGAACTGGTTCGCCTCCTGATACACAACGTTCGCATCAAAGCCGCCGTAATTCCTGAAAAAAGGAACGAAGTGAAGGAGAAGTCCCGCGATTATCTGACCTGCGACCTGCGGAAAACCAATCTTTTTAAGAAAAGTGCCAAGAAATTTGGCAGAAATGAGTATGATTCCTACAGAAAGAATCACCTGGAGAATAATCTCTCCGTTTGGTAAATTGCCTGACATTTTAAACTACCGTCCAAATCCTAGATTTGGTAGATTATATTTCAAATGAAGGATTATAACAATACAGACGCGGAGGACTCAAACGCAGCGGATGAAAACGGATCGGACGCGCGGCCCAAGTCCGCATGAAAGTCCTCTATTTTTCAGCGATTTCAGGACGGCCGTACTCACAGAGGACGCCCGCAATCCTGCAATGCTCAAGAAGTTCAAGGTTCTTTCCGTGCCTCTTGTAAAGCCTCACCTCGCCGTTTCCGCTTCCGCCGCCAAGAATTTTAAGGGTCTTCCTTTCTCCGTCGGGCATCTCCCAGCTTCTTACGTAAAGAAGCTTTGCAGGACAGAAAACGTCAACGTCAAGCACAAAGCCGCTTCCGTTCACGCTCGCAGACCAGTGGAGTTTTTCGCCGTCCTCGTCTTCAGGCATCTGGGCGCAGGTCCACACGGAACTGTACGACCTCTTTGACGCGTCGGCGCAGAACGCGTGTTCCTTTCCCTCAAAGTTTACAACAAGGGAGATGCGTCCGTCGTACACCCCCTGAAGCGCAAGGCTTGAATTCTGGTACGCCCTGCCGCTTATAAGGCTTGCTATGTTTGTGGTTGAAATGTGATACCATTCCTCAGGATAGGATTTTCCCCAGTTCCTGTCTATGTAGCCGTATGATTTTTTTGGAATTACATCGTATTCCCGTCCATCAAGGGTGAGGCTTCCAGAAAAAACCGCCTTCGCGCCCGGAATCAGCCACGTAAAGTCCTTTCCCCTGTAGCCCTTTTCAGAAGAAATCGCAAGGTCGTATCTTAAATTCCAACTGATTATGCCTGAATCGCACAGATATTCGGGATGGTTGTTCACGTCCATCGGCGCCTTTTCAATCACGCCGGAAAGACTTGAATCGTCAAAGTGGCACTCCGCGGCCGTAATGTCAAAGGAACGGCTTGAAACCACGATGTCCTTTACAGGAAGGTACGAACATATCTGCTTCGCCCCCTGCCCAAGAACGCCCGCCCTCACGACGACGTATGACGGAACTACAAGGGTTTCGCTCTGGATTTTCTGGGCGGAATCAGTTCCGGCAAGAACGTGCTGCAAATCCTCCGCGGAAATCTTCACCCTTGGCTTGAAGCCCAGAAGCACGTCACCCGGACTCAGCCACGGATTAAGAAGCCCCAGTTCAATGAAAAAAACACTTTCCTTGCCGGTCATGCGTTCAATAGCCGAAAAAACAAAACGCCAAAGATTGACTCCGCTCTTTTTCATGGCACCCGACAACTGGTATTTCATTGCGGCCAACGCCTTCTGACTAGCACTCATATTCCCAAAAATCCCCTTCTACTTCTATATACCACTTTTCGACAAAAAAAACGGGGTTCTTTAAGAGATTTTTGAAAATTTACTTTTTGAAGAGCCTGTCAATCTTCTTGTTTACGTCCTTAGCCTCTTCAGGATAGTTTTCGTCAAGGAATTCAAAGCAGTTTACCGCCGCCCTCTGGGCGTGTTCGTACCAGATTGTATACAGTTCGGACTTTATGTCGTCCCCTGGATATGGAGCGCCCTGTACATCTGAAACAAGCTGCCTCAACATCTCCACGCACTGTTTTGTCTTTTTATCCATAATGCTATTGCTCCTCTATTATGCTACTTTACGCATCTCAATGTCTGAATCAACATTATAAATGCAATTTTACAATCACGCCACTATTTTTTGACGATTTGCCTACCGCAGAAGCCGGACAGAACACCACGGTCCTCATTTTTTCAGAAGAATCGCAAAGCCTCCTCGCGGAATCCTTCATGTCGCGCGGCGTGAGTTTTGTCATGAGTGAAAGTTTTCTCGCCCTGTCAGAATCTCCTATGCAGTAAAGCATCCTTGAAAAATCCACCCTTCCCTGGGCGGAAGGAGAAAGCGGCTGGATTTCATCTCCATACGCTCCGCACACGGAACGAAGACATTCCTCCTCGGAAACGTCCATGTCGAACGCGTCGCGAAGGCTCTTCCTGTATGTTTCAATGGACTTGAACGGAGAGGGATCTCTGAAAGTCGAAAAAATGAACTGCCCCGAAAGGTTCGCGCTCGCGGCGTACGCGCCATAGGCTCCGCCTGAAGTCCTTATGCGTTCCCACAGGAAATTTCCAGAAAGCCAGTGCGCGTTCAGAATTTCAGCGGGATTCTCGTCGCTTCCAAAATACGAGCCCTTCATCGAGCAGGCGGCAAAACCAACCTGGCTTCTTGCCGTAAAAATCTCCGCGTCAGAAAGCCTTTTCTGTCCAGGAAGCAGAACCTGCCTCAGGAACTCGTCCGAGTCAAAGCCGGGAAAACTCTTCAAAGGACGAAGTCCTGTTTCCGCCGCAAAACGCTCGACAAGTGGAAGAACCTTTGCAGAAGTTTCTCCGTCCGCCGTAAGATGAATCACCGCTCCCGAGTCGAACAGAGTTTTTTTAATCTGTGCGAACTTTCTTGAAAGAGAAGGAACGCTTCCTGCGGAAAGTTTCCTCAAAAAGAAATACTGGGAAAATCCCTTTAAAATCTCGTCCACCGCCCCTGAATGTGAGGCCGCGCACTGAACCCTCGTCGACGCGTATTTGTTTCCGTGCGGAATTACGGAAGCCTTCAGGACGCTCTTTACCTCCGCAAGAAGATTCTTCATCCTCTTCCTGTCCGTAAATTCGTAGCCGGTCACACATTCCCTGAAAAGTTCAACGCCCTCCTCCGCCTTTTCCGCAAGAAGCCTTACGGAAAAGAAAATCCAGTCGCGGCCGCAGAAATTATACGCCCTGTATTTTTCAAGGAGTTCGCCCGACTCTTTTGTGCGCGGCATTTCCTGCGAAAGAAGCCTTGTTCCTATTCCGCCTGTATGCACTGCGGTTTCAAGCGCGCATTCCGCCCAGTCCTTTCCGTTCCAGCCTGAATTTGTGGCAAAATACGAAAACAGGGTAAGATATTTGTAGTCCGAGGGCTTCAACGCGTCCAAGGGAAAACCAAGTTCAAGATAGGCGATTCCGTTGGTGTTCTGCACGTTGGTAAAAAGCGGAATCTCAGCGGAACCAGACCCTGCAAAAGAAAGTTCCGTGCTCGACTTGGTGGACTCAATCTTCAAATCCTCTATTGCAAGGTGGGGAATACATTCAAGGTCTTCCTCGGTCTCGTGATGGTTCTGGTATGAATGTAGAAGTTCAAGTTCTTTCTTTAAAACTTCCATGTCAACCAAGGACGACGCGTCCGAAAGAATCTTCTCCTCCGCCTTCCGCCTTTCTTCAAGACAGGAATCGGACGGCTGTACGCAAAGAAGAACACGCTGGCTGTTTTCAATCAGGTGTTTTTTCAAAAGCGACTTGACGTAGAGGGGATCTTCCTCCGCCTTCTTTCGGATTTTATCGAAGGTGCTCCTGTATAAAAGCCCCTTCCATGGCTCCTCGCCGTAGTTCCACGCGTTCAAGGTCCTCTCCAAAAGCACCAGCGAAAAAGGACCTCCCGAACGGACCACCTCCCTGTTTGAAAATTCCGCGGCCATTATCGCCGCCTCAACGTCACGGTTTTCAAGCCCCTGCTCGTACACTTTTTTGAGGGTGTCGAACACAAGGTCATAGACCTTTTCCTCGTCCTTAGCCCTTACGCCGTGCAGCCCGAACGACATTGTAAAATTTCGGGTTTCGTTTGAGATTCCTGAAAGTGGCGCAACTTCGTCTCCAAGGTCGGAATCAAGAAGCGCCTTTGACATAGGAGAGCCGTCGTTTCCAATCAGAAGTTCGCTCAGGAACGCGCACTCCATGTAAGATTCAAGGTCGGCGGTTTCTCCAAGATTCCAGTTCACCGTAACAAGCGAACCTGTCGCGCCGCTTGATGGAGCGGTCTTTTTGATTTTCAAAGGCTTCTCGAAAACCCTTGGAGTTTCCATCAACACGAATTCTTCCGGAACATGGGGGTATGACGGACGGACCGCCGCCTTTGGATATTTTTTCTCAAGCCGTGAAACAAGTTTTTCGTCAAGAAAATCAAGCTGCTCCTCGGTTGGAATGTTTCCATAAAGGAACACAAGGCAGTTTTCCGGGGTGTAGTGTTTTTTATGGAAGTCCTTAAAATTCTCATACGTAAAAGACGGAATTTCAATCGGATCTCCGCCTGAATCATACGCGTAGTTTGTGTCTGGAAAAAGACACCTCAACTGCAGGTCCGTCGCAACGGAATCAAAGGAAGAATAACTTCCCTTCATTTCGTTGTATACGACGCCCTGAATTTCAAGTCCGCCGTCTTCTGAAACCTCAAGCCTGTGAGCCTCCTGCATGAACGCCTCTTTTTTAAGGAGAGGAAAAAAAACAGCGTCGGCGTAAACGTCCATAAGGTTGAAATAGTCGCCCTTCAAGGTGGAAGCCGCGGGATAAACAGTCTTGTCCGAATAGGTGAGCGCGTTCAGGAACGTGTTCACGCTCTGGTTCATCATGTTCGTGAATGGCTCTTTTAACGGAAATTTTTCAGAGCCGCAGAACACTGAATGTTCCGTTATGTGCGCCGCTCCAGTAGAATTCTTTATGGGAGTCCTGAACGAAAATGCGAAAAGATTTTCAGAATCGTCGTTCAAAAGATGGAACACCTCAAGCCCCGTCCTTGCGTGCCTTAAATATATGCCCCTTGAGGAGCAGTCGGGAATTTCGCGCTCGGAAACAAGTTCGAAGCCCCTGTATTTTTTTGGAAAGTCCTTTTTCATAGCGACAAATATAGCACAATGCGGCCTGAATTTTAAGCGGAACATCAATGCAAAGCGTTAAAAAATACGAACCTGCAATTCCGCCCGGCGGCGCGCCTTTCAGTTTTCAAATTGATTTTACAAAACAAATGCTCTATAATTTTCCACATTATGAGCGATGAAGTAAAACAGTCTACCTTCGACGAACTGGTAGCGGGTATCAGTGCCGAAGA
>JBHAFG010000034.1:0-5397 GCA_041855945.1 Treponema sp.
GTGGCACCTCCGTGCGACGGTGATAGTGAATATATACTTCCGCGCCGAAAGTGTCAATACCGCGCGCGCGTTTTTTTAAACTTTTTTTTGATTTTTTTTCGTCTTTTTTTTAAACGCCGCGGGCGCGGAAAAATGACGAAGGCGTCCGCCGGAAGACGAACGCCTTTTACCGCTCCCGCAAGAGCCTGTGTGCAATCCCGCCGTTTTCAGCCTAGGAAAAAGTCAAGGCGAAAATCAGGCAAGCCTTGTCTTTTCAACCTCGTCGTGCTGACGCTCAAGATATTCCATCACGGCATCAACAGTCTTCTGCTTGGGATCAATTCCGTCGGAATCAAGATTTTCCAAAACCTCGTTCCTGAATTTTTTACATTCCATGACAGGACTTGCAGTAAGAACAAGTTTGTCATGCTCGACAAGATCGGCGAGCATATCCTCCGGATTTTCCATGTTTATCCTAAGACAGTTTCCGTTGTTTGAAACAAGAAGCATTATGTCAAAAAGCCGCAGATAACTGTCGATTTCACGAAGCCCGCGTTTTGTTTCAGGGTGTCCCGGACGGTAACGAGTTCCGCTTGGAAACACAAGAATAATCTGACCACGCCTCTTGCAGTTGTCCATCTGTCGCATCGCGGCGAAATTTATTTTCTTGGCCTTCTGCTCCTCAGCCTTGACCTCCTCCTCGGAAAGGGAACTGCTTCCAACCTTGTCAAGGCTTCGTGTTGGATAAATCACAACCCTGGTGAACGCCTCGGACCAGCAGCGCACGGCGGGACTCGCCTCGTTCAACTTCATTCCAGCAATCGCAACGATACGCTTTGAAAAATCCTTCGACCATTCTTCGCCGTGCCTGTCAAGCATATAGATTACCGCAGGAAGATCGATGTTCGTAAAATGTTCCATCATAATCACACCGGTCTTGCCTTCCTTTGTTACGGCATCGTAAAAAGCCTTCCAATTTTCAATGTTTCCAAGACAGGAATCCTCGCGCAGAGTTTCATTCATCATCTTGTAGCAGTATTCCAAAAGCCCAGGATTAGACTCCTGATAAATATTCGTTTCGTCAATCTTGTCCGGCGCCTTGGAAATCTTCATCATCTCCATCATGTAATGGCCGTACGCCTCTTTTAAAGGAATTCCCATAATCTCCTCAACACTGAATCCGCACTCCGCGGAATTCTAAAGTCAGTCACTCTCTCAATTCTTCTATTATATGTTTCGGATTTATGGCTGTCAATTAATCACATTTATGTTTACACATCGCCATGTTTCAGATACAAAAACACCCAAGATCGGGCGTCACACACGTATGACAATCATAAAAATTTCTTCTATACTGTTCACATGAAAATCAGGCATTTGATATTTGACATGGACGACACGCTGTACCCCGGCACCGGCGAAATGAACGCGGGAATCACAAAACGAATGATGCAGTGCGTCGCGGACTTTTTTGGCGTTTCTTTTCAGGAGGGAATTGAACTCAGGGCGAAAAACATCAGAAACTTTTCCACGACTCTTGAATGGCTGATGTCGGAAGGTCTTACCGACACCGAAACATTTTTTGCGCGCGTACATCCAGAAAACGAAGCCGACGAACTTCTTCCCGACCCGAACCTTCGCCCCTTCCTTGAATCCATACAGATTCCAAAAGTCCTTCTTACAAACGCACCCTCCGAACACGCGGAACGGGTGTTGAAAAAACTGAACGTCAAAGACCAGTTCAACTTCATCTGCGACATAAGACACTCAAACCTGAAAGGAAAACCATATCCGCAGGCGTTCAAGAACGCTCTAAACGCTGCGGGCGGAACAATCGACGACACGATTTTTTTGGACGACATGGTAAAGTACACCGACGGATACACGGCCCTTGGCGGAACAGCCGTTCAAGTTGGAAAAAATCCAGGACACCGCCTGAGCGACACGGCAAGTTCCGTGTGCAGGGAAACTCCGCCGCACCCCGGAAGAACTTTCCACATAGAAAGCATTTACGAACTGCCAGAATTGCTTAAAAAACTGGAGGCGGAACGTATTTAAAAATTGCAGCAACGTTCGACACAAATCGAACCGAACTTTTTACAGACAAGCACACACTCAAAAAAAACGAACCGGCAAAAAAAAAATCCCGATTTGATTGAGTCAAACCGGGATTCCAGCCATACGGCAAAAAGTTTTACAAACTTCCTGCGGAACTTTATTTTTTAAGAATTACAAAACTTTTTGCGGAAACCTTTGCAGGAACCGTCGCGCTTTCAACAGGAGCGCCGGTCGAAACATCAACGGATTTTGAATATCCCGACGCATTGACCGCGGACTCATCATCCGACGCATTGAAGTAGATACAGTAGTCGCCCGTTTCATACCTTGTAACGCCCTTTGAAACCGTCGTGGCCTTTGCGTTTTTGTTTCCACCAAACGCAGCCGTATCAGACTGACGAAGAGCGATAAGACCCTTGTAAGTGTTATACACGTCCGCGTGGGTGTTCTTCATTTCAAGATTGATTCCATTTGTTGTATAAGAACTGGCGTTTGACGCGTTATAACTGTTTTCATTGCCGCGCTTAGTTCTAAGGAATTCCTGACCTCCGTTCATAAACGCCATGCCCTGTGCAAGGAACACATACGAGGCCGCAAGTTTATCCTGCGCCTTTATTATCGCAAGACCATCAGGTCCTATACGAGCCTCGTTGAACAAATCGCCACTACTTGTTTCATTTTCTTTCTTGCCCTTGTACACCTGCCAACGAGAAATTGCAAGTTTGTCCGCAAGCGTATAGTTGTCGTGACACTCAACATAGTTGATTCTTAAACCTACAACCTCTGTTGCGTTGCGCTTATTGTTTCCGCTCTTTCCCTTAAGACCAAGAACAACGCCGGAATCGCTGTTCGCATCCTGAACATGACCTCTTTTAAATCCGCCAAATTCCGCACCCTTTACAGAATCCCTGAAATCGTCGTCAAAAGCACCAACACCATATCCTACAGAAGTTGAAACCGCCTGAACCGCACCATTTGAAACCATCGCGTCTCCGCCAGTCCAAGGTTCGCCATAAACAAGAACGTTCCTGTCGATTTCATAAAGGGCGTTGTAGATGTCGGTCATGGTTTCTTTAGACATACAGCCCATCAAGTCGAACCTAAATCCATTGAAGTGGTAGTCCAACATCCAGTGCTTCAAAGAATCGATTATGTATTTCTTTGACATTGCAACTTCCGTGTCAACCTCGTTGCCGCAGCCTGAACCGTTTGAATATGCTCCAGAACTGTCAAAGCGATAGAAATACGAAGGAATCGTGGAATCATACAGAGAGCCTGCACCGGTTCCACTTGTATGGTTGTACACAACGTCCATTATTACAGAAATTCCCGCCTCGTGGAACTTTTCAATCAAAGTCCTGAGTTCTTTTACCGCCTGCGAACCATCTGAATAGCCCGAGGTAACATAGCGCCCTTCCGGAACGTTGTAATGATACGGATTGTAGCCCCAGTTGTACTTTGTATTGGCGTTTGTCTCGGCAAATTCAAAAACAGGAAGAATCTGAACGTGCGTAACGCCCATGTCCTTTACATGGCTTATAACCTTTGAGCCGTTTGCAATCGTAAGATACTTTCCGACGTTTGAAGAAATGTCGCCGTCCTCAGCGTAAGACCAGTCCGTAACGTGCATTTCATAAACAACCGCGTCAGAATAAGATTTTGCGGCCGCTCCAGAATTTCCGAACGGATTCACATAACCCGCCTTTGTTCCGTAAGTTTTTGAAGAACCTGCAGGCATGGCGTCCGAAGACTTGTTTATGTCTACAATCTGACTTGCAATGGCCTCAGGGCTGCATGATTTTCCCCAGATGTCAGAAACATAATACGTGTCCGAACCGTTCAAAACCTCGTATTTGTAATACCTGTACGCAGAAACATCGTCCATCTGGTAAGACCAAACGTTGTTTTCCGCATTTTTTACCATTGGAACAGTTTTAGAAGGAGTTCCCTTGAGCGTGCCGGACGTAAGGCTTCCCACAGATTTTGCAGAAACCGCGCCTGCCTCAAAATCTCCAACATCAGAAACAGATGAATACAGGTGAAGCTGCACGCTCTTTGCAGAAGGAATCCACGCCTTGAACGTGGCCCTGCTTCCGTCCAGTGTAAGACCAAGGTCGTTTCCGTCATAAACCTTAGCGTCCTTTATAAGTCCGATTGAATCTGCAAGAACTCCCTTTGCAGGCTCGAACGACGGATGACTTACAAAATACTCCTTTCCTAAAACAAGATCCTGTGCGGTTGTAAGAAGCACCGCCCTTGCATTGTTCTTGGACCTGTCGGACTGAGCCTCGTAATTTACAGAATCAGAAACCGGTATTACATTGCCATCAGCATCCTTTACAACAAATCCGCTGCTTCCGACGGAAGTATCAAGACCATAATTTACAGAAAGACCTACCTTTATCCTGTTCTTAGATTCACATACAGCGGAAACAATTGTAGGAGCAAAAGACTCCTTGATTGTATAGACAGTTGTGTCTCCGCTAAGAACCATGAAATGCCTTGCGCCTGTTGTAAGGTCAAGTATCTGGTCTGGACCTGGGTCTTTATTCCAACCAGTATCACGTATTATAAGCCCCAACTTGCCGCCATCTGAAATTGCCGTCTGAACGGCGGACACGTCGCTTGTAAGGATAGAAACGTTCCAGTAGGCAATACCATTCTTTACAGTTGCCCTGCCAGCCGTAGCGTCATACCCAGCCTCACCTTTTCCGCCTGGATGATCCCAAACCCAAAGCCCCCATTTTGAATAGGATTTGTCAGAACGACTGTAGAACACAATGACGCTGTTTCCTTCAGGGTCAATCTGTTTTGCAATTTCCGAAGCCACAACAAGATTAGGGTCGGCGGCTCCAACCGCGCCAGGCTCAACTTCAGCCTTTGCAGTTTTAGGCGAACCCTTGCAGCCAAAAAGAACTGCAGCGGCAAGCAAAATTCCTGAAATCAGGAACAGCGATTTTAACCTTTTCATTTTTCCTCCATAACAATTAGATAAAAAGATAACTATCGCCACGAGTATAACACAAAAAATGAGATTTATCGAAAAAAATGGCTCTCAATACAAAAAGATTTAGGGATTTTGCATAAATTTGCATAAAAAGATTCGGGGATTTTGTTGATTTTACCTTAAAAGGATTTGGGGATTTCGTATAATATCAATATGAAATCTTTTAAAAGAAAAATTTATCAAAAATTTCTTGAATGGAAACAAGAATCAAATGGAAAAACCGCGCTTCTTGTTGAAGGTGCAAGACGTATTGGTAAATCAACTATTGTTGAAGAATTTGGCAAGCGGTGTCCACTTTTCTTGAAACAAACAATTTTACAAAAGTAGATCAAATTAAAAGAGATATTTTGACA
>JBHAFG010000035.1:0-64780 GCA_041855945.1 Treponema sp.
ACTTCGGTTCGAGTCCTCTTTGCTACGGCGAGTGTCTTTAAAAATAAAAAAACATCCTGCGTGTTGCAAGATGTTTTTCCTTTATAGCGGGGGCAGGACTCGAACCTGCGGCCTCCGGGTTATGAGCCCGACGAGCTGCCAACTGCTCTACCCCGCGTCGTAATGTTCGGGTATGATACGATTTAATCGTGTTTTTGTCAATGTTAAAATAGTTTTCAACTGGTTTTTTTGCTGTTTTTTGATTTTTTACGGAACTAAATGCGGTTTTAGGCCGCAGGGCATCCGCTGTTTAAGGATGAGTCTTTTACAGGATGCGTTTCAATGCCTTGCTTTGTATTACGAGTCGTTATAAAAAAATCACATTTCGTCAAATGTAAAAAACCTACGCCTCAAAGCCGGCCCTTAGCGGTTCGGCGTTAAAAAGACTTCTTGTTGCTTCGTTGATTTTTCTTGCGACGTATGGGTTGTTCATCGTGTAAAGGTGGATTCCGTCAACGCCGTTTGTAACAAGGTCTACAATCTGGTCGATGGCGTATGCGATTCCCGCGTCGCGTATTGCGTCCGGGTCGTCGCCGTATCGCTCCATCATCCTTACGAATTTTTTAGGAAGAACGGCGTTTGTCATGGCGACCATTCTTTCAATGGATTTTTTGTTGGTCGCCGGCATGATTCCAGCCTCGATTGGAACGTTGATTCCTGCAATCTGGCATTTTTCAACAAACTGATAGAATTTTTCATTGTCAAAGAAAAGTTGACTCAAAAGGTGTTCCGCTCCTGCGTCGACTTTTTTTTTCAGATTTTTTATGTCGCTTACAACATTCTGACTGTGCGGGTGGATTTCAGGATAGCAGGCTCCAAGAATCTTGAAGCGTTTTCCGTCCGTCCGCATGGAATCAAAGTTCTTTATGAACGAAATCAGGTCGCTGGCGTGAAGAAAATCTTGCAAAGGTTCGCGTCCTTCGATTCTGTCGCCGCGAAGCGCAAGAATGTTCTGAATTCCTGCGGCCTGGAACTGTTCAAGCACGAACTGTGCGTCTTTTTTTGTCATGTTTATGCAGGGCAGATGCACCGCGCTTTCTACGTGGCATACATCATTTATGCGTTTTGCAATTTTCAGTGTGTTTTCACAATTTTCGCTTCCGCCCGCGCCATACGTAACGCTTATAAAATCTGGTCGAATGTCGCTGAGTTCATCAAGCGTGTTGAAAATCGTATCGATGCTTCCTGTTTTTTTTGGTGGAAAAACCTCAAACGAAAACGCCGTCTTCTTTTTTATCTCAATCATATTCGTAATATAGCAGAAAGATTAAAAAAATAAAATCCGCGTTTTGTGTATTACACGTCGCGTTTTCTGTCTTACGCGCGGACTTTATGTTGTATGGCGATTTTTATACGTCTTACACGCCGCGTTTTGTATTTCTCTCGTGCTGTACGGAGCCGCGCTGTAATTCCGGTTCGCGTCTTCTGTAAATCTTGTTTATCTGCGCGCTGTACACTCCGTTTTTTTCGTACACGATTATCGGACTTTCAACGACCAGCGAAGGCTTTGCGTTTTTTCTTGCCTCAATCAAAACCATCGACGCTTCTTTTTGCGCAAAAGAATGTACGAACCTGATTCGCTTTGGCTCGATACTGTAATGGCTGAATGTTTTAAAAATGTCGGAAAGTCGTTCTGGTCTGTGAATCATGTAAATCTTTCCGCATGGCTTTAACGCCCAGTCCGCGGCCGCCACAAAGTCGTCCAATACGGCAAGTTTTTCCTGTCTTGCAATTGTGATTGCCTCGTTTTTGTTGTCGTTTCCGCTGTATTTTATGTATGGCGGATTCATCGTTACCGCCGAAAAACTGTGCGCCTCAACAAGCGATTTTATATTGCGTATGTCGCCGTTTACAATCTGTATTTTTTCTTGAAGGCGGTTTTTTATTACGCTGCGTTCCGCCATTTTTGCGCAGGATTCCTGTATTTCAATGGCGGTTATTGACTTTGCGTTTGACGTTGCAGAAAGCAGAATCGGAATTATTCCTGTTCCAGTTCCAAGATCCAGGACGTTTTGGTCCTTGTGTATTTCCGTTGCCGAAAAATCGGAAAGAAGAACTGCATCCAGCCCGAACATGAATTTTTCCCTGTCCTGAAAAATCTTCAAATTCCCAACGTGCAGGCTTTCTTCCTGTTCGTTTGTATTGTTTTCCATTGCCGCCGTCAGCCTTTTTTTACAAGCGTTATTACAAAAATCCAGATGAAGGCGCACGCGCTCATCATTTTTAGACCTGTTCCAAGAAGAAATCCCTTGAAGCTTCCAAACGCGGCCTTAAAAACCTTGTCCATGTCTGAATGGTCGTGAATCATTTCTCCAACAATGGCACCAAGGAACGGACCAAGTATAATTCCCCACGGACCTGTAAAAAGTCCAATTACAAGACCGACTGTGCTTCCGATTGTACCGGCCCTGCTTCCGCCGGATTTTTTTGTAAGAAGAACGGGAAACACATTGTCCAATACAGAAACCGCCACAGCCACAAAACCAGTTATACACAGCATTGCTATAGAAGAATTTGTGTATTCTGAAAAATACGAAACCAAAAGTCCTAGCCACGCAAGCGGAACGCCTGGAATCACAGGAACGAACGTTCCGATAAAACCTACAAGCAGAAAAATCGCACCCACAACAACAAGAACAGCGTCCATACAAAACTCCTTGCGCAAGAACCTGCCAAAAAAAATCAGCCGAATTACAAAATATTCTTATAAAATATTTTACTTTATTTGGTTTCAAAGTATAATGACTTTATGTCAGGAACGCAAAAAAAAATTCTGGCAGAGGGTTTTAAAAGACAGATAATTTATTTTTTTATAACTGGAATCCTTTTTTTTACGGTTACGATGCCGTTCAGAAAATTCTTCAGCATTTTTAGTGTTTCAGAAATACGTCCTGCAGGCGCGCTTCCTCCGGTTTTTGGAATGATTTTTGGACTTCCTGGAATTCTTGGCTGTGTGGCTTCAAATTTCATAGCGGATCTTTTTTCGGGATACAGATTTTCAATCTGTCTTTGCGGAATTCCATTGCAGTTCATACACGCTTTTGTTCCGCACGCAATCTGGACGATTGTAACAAAGGACGACAGGGAAAACCGGCTGAGAATCAATTCAGCGTTAAGATTTGCAGAATTCATCCTTACACTTGTATGGGCGAGCGCGATAATTTCGATTCTTGTAGGAATTGGAATGAAGTTTTTCCATGTTGCAGAGGTTTTTTCGGCTGAAACGCTTTTTGTGTTTTTGAACAACGCCATATTCAGTGTAATGGTTGGTCTTCCGGTTTTCATGCTGGCTTCCGCACTGTATCAGCGAGATGTAAACAAAATTCATCCGGGTGTAAAGAAAATCCGTTTTTCCCTTATAGAAAAATTTGTGTTCTGCTTTGTAATTTTTGCGCTGATTATGATAAAGATAATCGGGCTTAACGTGTATTTTTCGTACAGGGAACTTCTTTCAGATCCTGTTGTGCTGTGGAACAAGGTGTATTCAACGATGGCGATTGCGTTGAACCTTGTTCTGTGGCCGTCGTTCTTTCTTCTTCTGATTGTAGAAAAAAAACTTGTGCGTCCGCTTTCAAAAATGGCGGAACTTTCAAAACTGTACGGACTCAAGGTCGATTCGATACAGAACAACATGGACATAATAAACGCGTGCAGGGAATTTACAATGCTGAACTCCGAGGTTGGAGACCTTGCAAGGTCTTACACATATCTTGCCTATGACGTGAACGACCTTGTAAGAAACTGCGACGCTGAAAAATCAAAAATGTCGCGGGAACTTAAAGGCGGAATTTTTGTAAACCAGATAAAACAGTCGCTGCTTCCGCAAATCTATCCAACATTCATACCCTGCGCCGACGTAGACATACACGGTTCAATACGTTTTTCAAAGGATTTTGGCGGAGACTTTTACGATTATTTTTTGATAGACTCAGACCATCTTGCTGTTGTGATTGGAGATGTTGCAGGCCGCGGCGCCGAGGCGGCGCTCTACATGACCATTACAAAACAGTTGATAAAGGACAAGGCGCTTGCAGGACTTCTTCCAGAAGAGGCGCTTTCAGAAATAAACAGGGAACTTTCAAGGGAAAACGGCGACGGTCTTTTTGCCTCTGTATGGGCGGGAATTCTTACAGTTTCAACTGGAAGCTTATATTACGTGAACGCGGGTCAGACAGAACCGCTTTTGATGAAAAACGGCGCGGACTTTGAATTCTTACAGACGCCAGTTGACCTTGCGCTTGCGGCCTCGGACGAAACGCTGTACAGCGCGAACACCATTACGCTTTCTCCCGGAGACAAACTTGTCCTTTACACAAAGGGCAACATGGAAATACAGAACAGCCTGAACGAAAAATACGGAACTGAACGTATTTGTGAATTCTTCAACAAATACAAGGAAGTCCACGTACAGGAACTTGTTGAAGGTTTCTGCCGAAGCCAGACCATTTTTGCAGATTCAGACGAACTTGAAAACGACCTTACAATCCTTGCCCTTGAATACAAAAAATCATAAAATCCAAAACGATGATTGACACGATTATAATACAGCCTCCGCAGGTGCAGTTGAACACTCCTTATCCAAGCGGAGCGTATCTTCTTTCATTCTTCAAATCGCTTTACAAAAAGCGCGGTGTAAATGGCGGCGTTGCGTGGTGGGATTTGAGCAATGAACTTTTCCATGCAATTTTCTGCCGCGAAGGAATTTCAAAGATTTTTGTAAAAACGGCGGACAGGGCGTTGAGGATGGCGGACGAATTTGAAAAGTCGGGCGATGAAAATTCCTCATTCCAGTTAAGACGCTACATCTGTCAGTCTGAACTCTGGTGCCGGTGGATTGACGCGATTGTGAACATTCTATGCAGTTCTTCAAAAATTTCAGGGCGTGAGGCGGTTCATGAATTTGTTCGGGGCGCGCACGTTCCGCGTGGAAACAGGGTTGAAAACTATCTTGCAAAACTTGGACGCGAAGTCCAGGCGGACGACGCGCAGATTGTTGCAAGCCTTTCGCTTGCAGATTTGTCGGACTACATAGGCACTGTGTATGACAAAAATTTTTCACTTGTAAGATACGCGGAACATCTTGCGGCGGGATTTTCAAGTTTTGACTCGATTCTTGAAAATTTGGACTCGCCTGTATTAACGGATTTTCTTGAACCCATCCTGTGTAAAAAACTCAACGCACTTTGTAAAACAAACGGTTCAGAAAGCGACCAAAACAAAGCCCCAGGCAAATCTACAGACAGGGAGTTTCTGTTCTGCATTTCAGTTCCTTTTCCGGGCTGTCTTACACCGGCGCTTTTCTGCGCAAGGACAGTAAAAAACATCTTTGGAAATTCTGCGGTGGTTTCGATTGGCGGCGGATACGTGAACACTGAACTAAGGTCGCTTTCAGAAAAACGTTTTTTTGACTTTGCTGATTTTGTAAGCTTCGACAAAGGCTACGGCTCATACAGTATGCTTTTTGATGTGGCAGGGCAGAACAGAAATTCAATCTGCGCCGCAAAACAAAAAATACACCAGGGAAAAAATCCGCTTTACAAAATACGCTACAGAAGCTGTAATGGCAAAATCATTCCACAGGCTGAAAAAGATTTACAGTACGAGGATTCAGAAAAACAGAGCCTTCTTGAAACTTTTCCTGATTTTTCATCCCTTGATTTTTCTCGTTATCCGCGGCTTTCGGACGACAAAAATCCAATGCACAGAATCTGGAACGACGGCGCGTGGCTCAAGGCGTTCATGGCGTATGGCTGTTACTGGCACAGATGTTCGTTCTGTGATACAAGTCTTGATTACGTAAAGAATTACTGTAAGACAAACATCCAGAACCTTTACACATCGCTTTACGAACAGTCTTGCAGGACAGGAGTTTACGGAATACACTTTGTTGACGAAGCCTGTCCGCCGGCCGCGCTGCAGGAATTTGCCTTGAAAAATCTGCAAACGTCTAAAAAAAGCCAAAGACTTACATTTTGGGGAAACATACGCTTTGAAAAAACGTTTTCGCGTGATTTTGCTGACATTCTTTCGTGCGGAGGGCTTACGGCGGTTTCCGGCGGAATAGAAATTGCAACGGGAAAAGGACTTGATTCTGTGAACAAGGGAACGGACATGGAAAACATAGTCTGCGCCTGCGCTGCGTTCAAGGAAGCCGGAATTCTTGTACATTCGTATATGATTTTTGGATTTTGGAACCAGAGCGAACAGGAACTTGTAGATTCAATGGAAACTCTGCGGCAACTTTTTTCGGAAGGACTTATCGACAGCGCGTTCTGGCACAAATTCAGTCTTACAAGACATTCAACGGTTTTCAGGGAATGGCGGCAGGGTCTTCACACGGATTTAAAACCTGTCTTACGCGAAAATTCGTTTTCTGAAAATGAACTTGCGTTTGAAGGCGAGGGGAAAAGCAAAAAATACGCCGTTCCGCTGAACACCGCGTTGAATTTATGGCAGGAAGGACTTGGACTTGAAAAGAGCGTTGAAAAATTCTTTCCGTTTGCGATGCCAAAACCCACGATAAAAAAAGACTACGTGCAGACATTGATACAGAAATACGAAGAAAAGAAAAAAAACGCGTTTCAAAAACGCCCCGAACCAAAGGAAAAATTTGTATGGCTTGGCGGAAAGGCGATTTTACTGGACTCAAAAAAAGCAAAACAGCTCTGCTGGTCGTATATGGGCGAAGTTTTATACGCCGACCTTGAAAAAAACGCCGCGGACGCTGTAAAAGACCTGCTTGAAAAAATCAGCGTTCAAAATTACAGTTCAACGGACTCTTTGTTTACAGCAAAAGAAATCTTGAAAGTCCTGGACGAAAAAACTTTTACACATCTTCGCGGAAACGGTCTTTGCAGGCTGTAAGACTTGTTTGTTTTACGTCGGGCGTTGCAGTGTGATTTACGGCGTTTGCAAAAACCATAAATGCCCTGTAAGAGTTGCGTGTTGTAAAAACATTGCTTATCGCGTGTAAATGTATTTTTTTGGTTAAAACTTACAGAATTTTATTTGACAGGTGTAAATTCCTGAATGATAATCAATCTAAATCTTGCCAATGGACCAAACTCATAGGGTACAGGCGAGTAAGGATTTGAAGTTTATGGAATATTATGTTACACTTACCCCCCCCCCCCCCCGAAAGTTTAAAGCCAACGGGTTTTGTCGTTTTAACTCTTTACTTAAGAGGTTCTAGTTTTTTATTTACAGTATGACTCTGCCACTCACCTTCATGCAAGGCGGCTTTTTTTAAAGTTTTGTATTGACTTTTTAAAAACCGTCAAGGCATTGGGCGGCCTGTGGCAGGGATTGTAAGGGTTCGCGGAACGAAGTGCAGCGAAAACAAACGCCACGCGTACGGATATTTTTGTCTTGCGTATTGTCCGTGGCGTTTGGTCGGAGCCGGAAGGCGCAGCCCTGAAAAGCCCGGTTTTTGCGGTTTTCCGCAAAAAGCCACCCATATTTACACTTTTTTCCGCAAATGGAGAAGTTGGCGGAATTATTATTGGAGATTTTATGCAGAAGAGATTTTCTATCAGGGACAAGATTGTTGTAGCGGGAACGCTTTTGGTTTTGGCAGTTTGCGCTCTTTCGGGCGGAATTGCGATTCAGATTGCGCAGCGGGCGGTTGCGGACGAGGTTGAGATAAGGGTCAAGGACAGGGCGGCTGACGTTACGGAAATCATCGACGGACGAATCACCTCGTATTTTGAATATTTTGAAGGTCTTGCACGAATTCCTTCTCTCAGGGATGAAAGGCTTACGTTCGTCCAGAAAACGCGCAGCATCGAAAAGGAAGTTGAACAGAAGGGCTGCATTGAACTTTTTGCTGTATGCGATTTGGAAGGAAACAGGCACGAACGCGACGGACGTATTACTTATATCGGCGACCGCGACTGGTACATTGCGGCAAAACAGGGAAAACGTTTTGTAGCCGACCCTCGATATTCCCGAACGACAAAGAATCTGCAGATTGTGTTTGGAATTCCGATTTACGACGACAACAAAATGTGCGGAATCCTTTCGTGCGGTCTTGAAGGAAAATGGCTTTCCGACCTTATAAGCGACATTGTAGTGGGAAAATCAGGCGAATGTTACGTTCTGAACAAGGATGGAACTACAATCGGCGACAGGAACATTGAATTGGTTCTTGAGCAGGAAAACGGAATTGAGGAGGCAAAGACAAATTCCAAACTGGACGGAATTACGCGCTTTGAAATAAAGGGTATTTCCCAGACGGAATCCGAAATCGGGTATTACGACTACACGTGGAACGGAAAAATGCAGAAAACAATTTCGTCGTTTGCAAGGGTCAAGTGCGCGGAATGGACTGTGTTTATTTACGCTCCGTACAGGGATTTTTTGGACAACATTGTAAGGCTGCGCTGGGCGATGCTTATTGTATGCGTGGTGCTGATTGTAATTGCCGACCTGAGTATTTATTTTGTCGCAAGATATCTTATAAATCCTATACGTAAAACGATTGTCGCGCTCAAGGACATTGCTCAGGGCGAAGGAGATTTGACTGTAAAACTCAAGGTTGCAGGAAACGACGAGGGAACGGACCTTGCGATTTATTTCAATCAGACAATCGAGAAAATTGGAAAATCCATAAAGGCAATCAAGGGAAATTCCACAATCATGGAAGAAATTGGTTCTGACCTTGGTTCAAGCATGACGGAAACCGCCAGCGCCATAAACGAAATAAGCGCGAACATTGACGGTGTGCGTTCCCAGACGCTTTCGCAGGCGACCAGCGTTACAGAGGTTGCAAGCACGATGGAAGAAATCATACGGACGATTGAATCGCTGAACGGAAACATTGAAACGCAGGCGTCAAGTGTAGTACAGTCTTCCGCCGCGATTGAGGAGATGGTTTCAAACATTTCTTCTATTAATAAGTCGATTGAAAAGACTGACTCGCTTGTAGAGGCTCTTGCCGCCGCCACCGCTCAGGGAAAACAGACGATTCTTACCGCAGGAAACATAACGCAGCAGATTTCAAAGGAATCGGGAAGCCTTATCGAGGCGAGCGAGATAATACAGGGAATTGCAAGCCAGACAAACCTTCTTGCCATGAACGCCGCGATAGAGGCGGCGCACGCGGGCGAGGACGGAAAGGGCTTTGCTGTTGTAGCCGACGAAATCAGAAAACTTGCGGAAGAATCAAGTTCACAGAGCAAGCAGATTTCCGCAACCTTGAACACTTTGAACGACAGAATTCGTGAACTTGGTGAAGGCGCGGGCTTTGTTGAGGAAAAATTCGATGTGATAAACAAGCTTTCGGGCGACGTTCAGACGATGAGCCACCAGCTTACCGCCGCAATGTCGGAACAGGAAAACGGAAGCCAGGAAGTTCTTGAGGCGATAAAAAACATCAGCACAATCACGAACGAGATTAAAAACGGTTCTGCGGAAATGCTTCTGGGCGGAAAGGGCGTTTCGGGCGAGATGCATAAACTTGACGCGCTGACCGCCGTACTGAAGGACAGCATGAACGAAATGGCAGCCGGAGCGCAGCAGATAAACAGGGCGGTCCAGGACGTAAACGAAATGGCCATACGCAACAAGGAAAGCATAAAGGCGGTCGTCGACGAGGTGAATCTGTTCAAGGTTTCGGGCGAGGAAAACCGTAACGTTCAGGACAAGCCCGATGAGGTCCATCACATTGAGCGAAAGCCAAACATCTACAGCCACCTTGAAAACAAATTTGTGGCATCCGGCTCAAAATAACGCGTTTCATCAGTCTTGCAAAGGTGCGTGGTTATGCGTGCGTTTGCAAGGCTGTCCTGAAAACAGACGCAAATCTTGTTGTTGAAAAAATGGCAATTCAGTAAAATGAACATGATTTTACGGCGGTTTTTCCGCACAAGTTATTTTTTAGGACAATAAGATGGAATCAACGAAAAGGACAGTGGACTGCGGAGAACTTAGAAAGGGCGACGTAGGAAAGAAAGTTGTATTGAACGGTTGGGTCAGCAGAACCAGGGATCTTGGCGGGCTTGTGTTCATCAGGCTCAGGGACCGATACGGAATCACTCAGGTCATGGTTGGCGACAGGGCTTCCGACGAAGTTAAAAAAATCGCAGGCTCTTTAAAATCCGAGTTCTGTATTGCGGTAGAGGGAATTGTCTGCGCCAGGGCGGAAAAGGACGTGAACGCCGATATGCCTACAGGCGAGATTGAGGTTGAGGCGACCGACATTGAAATATTTACAACTTCACAGGAACTTCCCTTTTCGATAGAAGAAGTTCGTCAGAAGGACGGTTCGATTGTTCTTCCAAACGAAGACCTCCGCTTGAAGTACAGATACCTTGACCTCCGCCGCGAGCCAATGCAGAAAAACATAATCCTTCGAAGCCAGGTAACCTTTGCCACCCGCGAATATCTTACGTCAAAGGGATTTCTTGAAATTGAAACTCCAACATTCATAAAGTCAACTCCAGAGGGCGCGCGCGACTATCTTGTACCAAGCCGCGTGCATCCTGGGAAATTTTATTCCCTTCCACAGTCGCCGCAACTTTACAAGCAGATTTTGATGGTTTCTGGATTCGACAAGTATTTTCAGATTGCCAGATGCTACCGTGACGAAGACGCAAGAGGCGACCGCCAGCCTGAATTCACACAGATAGACATGGAACTTTCGTTCACCGACCGCGAAGAAGTTCTTTCAACGACTGAAGGAATGATGGGCTACATATTCAAAAAGACCATGAACGTTGACCTTCCTGTAAAATTCGACAGGCTTTCATGGGAAGACGCCTTTGATTTTTACGGTTCTGACAAGCCGGATCTTCGATTTGATTTGAAAATGCAGGACGCAACATTCATGGCGAGCCTTGCGGATTTCAATGCGTTCAAGTCTGGAGCGGAAAATGCAGGACGAGAAATCCAGCGGCACAAACGAAGCGGACTCAAGGCTCTTGTTGTAAAGAACGTTGCAGACAAGTATTCAAGAAAAAACGTTGAATCGCTTGAGGCGGTCGCAAAAACGTACAAGGCAAAGGGACTTGCATGGCTCAAGGTGAATGGTGAAGGTGTTTTCGAAGGCGGAATTTCAAAATTCTACAATGGAAAAGAAGCTGAAATCTGCCAGAAACTTGGCGCTGAAAAAAACGACCTTGTTCTTTTTGTCAGCGACGAAAACTGGCAGACTGCCTGTACCGCTCTTGGCGCGGTCAGAAAGCAGCTTGGCAAAGACCTGAACCTTTACAGGCCAGACGACGAGTTCCATTTTGTATGGATTGTAGATTTTCCGTATTTTGCATGGAACTCTGACGAAGAAAAATGGGAAACGGAACACCATATGTTCACGCTTCCTCAAAAACAGTACTGGGATACGCTTGAAACAGATCCTGGCGCGGTGAAGGGCGACCTTTACGACCTTGTTTTAAACGGATACGAACTTGCCTCCGGTTCAATGCGTATCAACGATCCCGCCCTGCAGCAGAGGATTTTTAAAATTGTAGGATATTCAAATGAACGTGCCGAAAAGGCGTTTGGATTTTTGGTCCAGGCGTTCAAATTCGGCGCTCCGCCTCACGGAGGAATCGCGCCGGGTCTTGACAGGTTGATTATGCTCATGCGGCACGAGGAGTCTATACACGAGGTGATTGCGTTCCCTAAGAACAATCTTGCCGCATCTCCTATGGACGAATGTCCGGCTCCAGTTGACCAGAGCCAGCTGGACGACCTGCATATAGTCATCAACAATCCGGAAGAATAAGGCGCGTACGCTTTATCAATTGCAAGGCTTCTCGTTCGGGAAGCCTTTTTTTGTTCATTGTCGTTCAATTGAAATATTCTACATATTGAATTATAATTCACGCTACTAAATTCCAACGAGGAAACTACAAAATGCCAAAAATCGAAGTTAATGAAAAACTTTTTTTTAGTCTTCTTGATAAAAAATACGACTACGACAGTCTTGAAAAGAAACTTGTCTGCGCAAAGGCTGAACTTGACGAAAAGCCCGACACCTCCATGAGTGAAGATGAACGGGTTATAAAAATTGAACTGAACGACACGAACCGTCCCGATCTTTGGTCAACTAACGGAGTTGCAAGACAGCTTCGTCTTCATAACGGCGGAAAAACCGTGGACTACATGAAATTCATGTCAAACAAGAGAAATTCCGATTTTGAAGGGCGTGTTGTGAACGTAGATCCTGCGTTAAAGGAAATCAGGCCTTACATGGTGGCGTTTATGATTGCCGGAAAAGAAATCGACGATCCAATGCTCAAGGACATAATTCAGACCCAGGAAAAACTTTGCTGGAACTTTGGACGAAAACGAAAATCCGTTTCGATGGGCGTTTACAGAATAGACAATGTAAAATTCCCGGTTGAATACAAGGCTGTTGACCCTGACAGTACAAGTTTTGTTCCGCTGCAGTCTGAAACTTCCATGACCTGCCGAGAAATTCTTTCCGAACATCCAAAGGGAAAAGATTTTGGCTGGATTATCGAAGGACTTCCAAAATTTCCGCTCCTTTCCGATTCAAACGGCGAAGTTCTTTCCATGCCTCCTGTAATAAATTCAGCGACCCTTGGTTCAGTACAGGTTGGCGACAGGGATTTAATGGTTGAACTTACAGGCGACAACATTGAAAACCTTATGCTTTCCGCCAACATTGTAGCCTGCGATTTTGCAGACCAGGGCTACCAGATTAAGCCGATTCTTGTTCGTCATCCTTACGAAACCGGGCTTGGAAAAGACATTTTGGCTCCATGTTATTTTCAGCCGTCAACAAAGGCAAATTTACAAAACATCAATAAACTTTTGGGCTCGGATTTTGATTCACAGAAAATTTCAGCCGCCCTTGAACGTATGGGAAGTTCCGTAAAAATAGAAGGCGATTCAATTGAACTTTTTCCTGCGCCTTACAGGAACGACTTTTTGCATGAGGTTGACGTAATCGAAGACGTCATGATTGGCTGCGACCTTGAATCTTTTGCGCCTCAGAAACCAAGCGATTTTACAATTGGAAGGCTTCTTCCTGTTACAAACTATTCGCGAAAGGCAAAAACACTGATGGTAGGACTTGGCTATCAGGAAATGATTTTCAATTATGTAGGTTCAAGGAAGGATTTCATCGACAATATGATGATTGAGCCTGAGCGTGTAATCGAAATTTCAAATCCAATGAGCGAAAATTATCAGTTCGTGCGTTCTGACGTGCTGTCATCATTGCTGAAGGCTGAAACAAAATCCGCGAACGCAATCTATCCTCACAAAATTTTTGAAATAGGAAAGGTCGCCTACCTTTGCGACGAAGAAAATACGGGAACAAGAACGCGTCAGGTGCTTGGATTCATGGCGTCTGGCTCTGGAATGAACTTCAACGACGCGGCGAGCGAGGTGAGCGCGCTGCTTTACTTCCTTGACCACAAGTACGACGTTGTTGAGTCAAACGAGGCAAGGTTCATTCCAGGTCGGCAGGCCGCTGTAATGGTGGGCGGAAAACGTGTTGGCGTTTTTGGTGAACTTCATCCGCAGGTTTTGGAAAACTGGCAGATTTCAGTTCCGTGCTATGGCGGAGAAATCGACCTTGAGGAACTTATTTTTGCAGGAAACGGCGGTAAATGCACTGAAAACAAAAAAACAGACGCTTCTGCGAACAGTTCTGAAAAAAAATCCGTACAGGAATCGTCTAAAAATGCAGAATCTTCAAAATTTGCGGAGGACCAGATTGCGTATTTCAACGAGCACATTGAACTGAAGGTTGCTGTAATAAAATCAGTTGAAACAAATCCGCTGGGCGACAAACTGTATATAGAACATCTTGACGACGGTTCCGGCGAGGACAGGGTGATTCAGTCCGGACTTCGGCCTTATCTTACAGAAGATGAACTTTTGGGAAAACACGTGATAATCGCGTCGAACCTTGCTCCAAGAAAAATGAAGGGCGTTGAAAGCCGGGGAATGCTTCTTGCAGCCGACTATACGGAAGACGGAAAGGAAAAAGTTGAACTTTTAACCGCTCCGTGGGCGAAGGCTGGAACCCAGGTTGTAATAGACGGCGCGGACCCGGAATTTAAAAAGCCTGCAAAGATTGACTTTGACAAATTCTGCAGGGTTCAGATGAAAATTGAAGATTTCAAGGCGACGATTTCTGGAAAAACGCTCACCGCAGACGGAAAAACGCTTTCCACCGAAAAGTCAAACAACTGCGAAATCTGTTAAATTGCCGGTTTCAAGACTTCATAAGTCGGATTGATGTAAGAAATTCCGCCTTGTGAGGTCATTTTTTTAAGATATTTATGGAAAAAAAGCGGAATTACCAAAAAGAACTTGAAAAAACGCTGGAAAAACTTAAATTTTCCCAGAGCGACGGCGTTTATGCCATGCCAAAACAAAAACTTCTGCTCCACGCCTGCTGCGGTCCGTGTTCGTCATACGTAATCGAATATCTTGCAAAATTTTTTGACATCACGATATTTTTCTACAATCCAAACATACATCCAAAGTCCGAGCATGACAGAAGGCTTTCCGAACTTGAAAATTTTCTTGAAAAGTTTCCCGCCGCGCTTGAAAATGGAGTGGAATTTGTGCGCGCGGACTACGAGCCTTGCGATTTTTTGCGCGCGACAAACGTAAAAGAAGAGCCTAATCTTGCGGAAGAAGGCGAAAAAGGCGAACGCTGCAGGCGGTGTTACAAATTCAGGCTAAAAAAGGCGGCGGATTACGCCAGACAGAACGGATTTGATTATTTCTGCACAACGCTTAGCATAAGTCCGTTCAAGGATGCTGAAAAAATCAATGAAATCGGAGAAAATATTTACAGGGAAGAATGTGTTTTGGCGGAGGAAAAAGGCGGCTCAAAGACAAAATGGCTTTTCTCGGACTTCAAGAAAAATGGAGGATTCAAACGCAGCCTTGAAATTTCCAAGGAGTTTGGCCTTTACAGGCAGGACTACTGCGGCTGCGTTTACAGCATGAGGAACAGATAGTTTTTTATTTTTTTGTGCGTATTTGCGGTTTTTACCTGAATTTCAGAGCGCTTATGGCAAATAAAACCCCATTCTGCAAAAATCATGCTTGCAAATAAAACCACGTATAATGTAAAATTATTAGACCTTTAAAAAAATCGTTAGTCTACTTTTTTAATTGGGTCGCTACGGAAGTTCGCAAGGTGTCTTGCGCTTTTGTCGGCTCTAAATTTGCGTTGCAAGTTTATCAAAGTCAATCTTGAGGCCAACCAGAAAAAAAATTGTTGGCTTTTATAAGGAGAAAAAAATGTGTAAAAAAAATCTAAAAAATGGGATGAGGCTTTCTTTTGCCATATTGTGTCTTTCGCTTCTGTGTGCCGGACAGGCGTTTTCCAAGCCAAAGAAAACCGACCTTGTAAAAGAGGAGGAAGGTTTTTACTACGGCTACGGCAAGGCAAACACACAGGAAGAGGCTCTGGCCCTCGCAAAGAAAGATTTGCTTGAGGCGGCTCTTACCGCAACATTGAGGCTTTCCGATCCAAAGGCGGCGAGAATTTCTGTGAGCGACAAGGCCGCGACAGAACGTCTTACAGGTTTAAAGCCAATCTATCCAAAAGAAAAGGTTCTTACGAACGTTGTGTACAAGGTCAGCCTTAAGGACTGGGAAAAGGATTCCAAGGCGTATGAAGAAAAACTCCGTTCAAGTCTTGCGCCGCTCTACAGTTCAATAACTGTAAAGGGTTCTGCCGCTGAAAAAATCAACAAGGCTTCAGAAATTCTGAACACGCTTGCTGAATGTGGGCAGGCGGATCTTTTGACCCTGCAGGCTGGAGGAACTGAACTTTTTGCACGAAAAGTAGAAAGCGTATGCCAGTCGATTGTAGGAAATCTTGAGATTGCGATTGCAACGGAGAACGGCTTTGTGGGTTCTGACACAGTGTTTGCTGTAAGTGTAAAGGACAAGGCGGGTTCTCCTGTTTCAAACCTTTCGCTCAAGGCCTTGTGGGAAGTACCAGGCCTTTCCATTTCAACATCCTACGGAGAAATTCAGCCGGTCGTTTCTGTTTTGACGACTGACGAAAACGGAAGCGCAACCGTTGATTTTCCGCTTTCCGAAGAATTCAAGAACAAAATTCTCTGTCTTACAGTTTCAACGCCATTTTCAATGTCGCCAAGGGCGACCAAGGCCATGAGGAAACTTGACGCGGAAAGTTCCGTTGAAGCGCATTACGTGTATTTTGAAAATCTTGAAGAATCGTTCAAATCTGTTGGAATAAAGGGCGGCGAATACAAGACCGGCGCTGTTCCTCAGGACACAAGGGCGGGCGTAAAGGAAAAGGAACGCACTGTAACATTGCGGGATTTTGCAATCGACCTTGCTCCTGTAACAAACTTCCAGTATGCGGCATACATATATCTTACAGATTCCGCATCAAGCCCTGAATTTTTTGACAATTCAAACTACAATCAGGATTCCCAGCCTGTAGTGGGAATTTCTGCCGCCGACGCAGAATCCTATGCAGAATGGCTTTCTTCACAGACTGGAGAAAAATACAGGCTTCCTACGGACGATGAATGGGAAGTTGCCGCCCGCGCTGGAACTGTAAATGTATATCCTTGGGGCGACGACGCTCCAAACAAGTCGAAGGCCGCAAATTTCAAGGGCAACGGAAAATTCACCGCGCCTTCTCCTGTGGGCTCGTTTATGAACGGAGCGAACGCATGGGGACTTGTTGACATGGCGGGAAACGTATGGGAATGGACTTCGGGCGTTCGCGCAGGCGAAGAAGGTTTCAGGACTGTAAAGGGCGGTTCATGGATGGACGGTCCGATTGACCTGAGGATTTCAAACTACAAGAACATTGATTCAGAGATTGGACTTCCAGATGTTGGATTCCGACTTGTAAAAGATGCCGTTGTAGAAGAAATTTCTGAAACTGAAAATACTGAAAATTCAGAAAAAGAAGAATAAAAAACAAAAGGATTTGGGGGATTCTATATGAAAAAGAGTAAAATTGGACTTTTTGCTTTGATGGCCTTTGTTGTGCTTGTTTTTTCTTGCGAAAGCACGGACAACTTAGTGGATTCTGATCCTGCGGTGGGTCGTGGTATTTCTGCATGGAACAACCGCGGACCTTCTTCCGCAACCGCCTACTGGGATGAAATTGCGGATGCCGCAAAGAAAAAGAAGTGGCTCAACTATGTGAGCGTTTATGATGCAGGTCTTGCTGCCCTGGACAGCACCGACTCAATAAAGTCTACAAACGAAGCAAGGCTTCTTCAGGCAGTAAACACCGCGGTCAATAAATTCAGTTCCTTGGATTCAAACCTTCAGCTTCCTGCCGACGTAAAGGAAAAGGGAGCGAACGTTACCGCTGTAAGAATCGACAAGCTTCTTGCGGCTGAACGACTTTCCGAGGCAAGAAAATTGAACAAGTCCGCGGTTGCGATTTATGGACTGAACGACGCCCTTGCTTCCGCCGGAAAAGAAGTTGAACTTGTAGATTCAATTGCGTCCAAGAAGGCCTCACTGCAGTCTCAGGCTGAAAAAGCGGGCGCAAAGGAAACGTTTGACGAAAAGGTCGCCGCATACGACGCTGTAATAGCAAAATATCCTTCCGTTGAGTCGGAGGTTAATACACTTGTAAAGCAGTCTTCCGTTGCGGACACAAGCGGAGTTGCATCTTCCGTACGTTCGTTCAAAAAACTTAGACAGGACATCGTAATTCTTCGTGCGGGAGTTTTCCGCGACGAGGCATACGCATATCGCGACAGGCTTGGAGAAGAATTTGCCAGGCAGCCGGAGGAAGGTTCTGGAACAGGCAAGAAGGGCGAGTTCACAGTTTACGATACACGAAACCACTATCAGTCCATTGCAAAAAACATGGACGACATCTATGCGGAACTTGAGGTGTTTGCGTCAAAATATCCAAAAGATGTAAGCCCGGACATGGTTGCGGAAGCTAAGTCTTTCAAGGACGACCTGAACGCAAGAATCGCGCAGATAAACAAGGAAATCGCTGTAAAAGAGGAAATCGAAAGCCGAGGAAAAACTGTAATGCCTCTTATGATTGGTCTTTTCAACTCCGATCCACGTTCATCTGCCTCTGAAAGAAAGTCACGACCTGCAAAGTTCAGTTCTGCAAAGCAGACGAAGAACGAATACTGGTGGGGCATGGTTTCAATTCCACGCGGAACCATGAACGACATCGTAATCACCCTCAAGGACAACAGGACGGTCCGCGTGTTCAACCAGAACACATACAGTGGACGCGACATCGAAAAGAAGAAGATACAGGACCTTGTAAGCAAGCAGAACAAGGTTGGAAATTCATGGCCTGTATTGAACGCAGGAGCACAGTTGACTTCCGACAAGTACTTCTTTGAAATTCAGAAGGGAAAGACGGACTCTTATTCCGGTGAAGTTGTTGTATACAATTCGTTTGTTGTAAAGAGCCGATAAATAATTTTTAGCAGCGAAAGGCAGGATGTCATGCAAGTGGCGGTCCTGCCTTGTTTAAGTTTGCGTCGCAGACTTTTTATAAACTGCCGTACTTGATTTTTGGATACGGCGTAGGAAGTCCAAGGGAAATTTTATATTCTGCATGGACTTTTTGGAGAAACAAATGAAAAAAATTAGCAAAAAGGCGATAGGCATAATCTGTGCCGTTGCCGCTGTTCTTGCGGTGGCCGCCGCTGTAATCATCGTAAAAATTCAGCCAAAGGGAATGACCGTTGCTGTTTCAACCCTTCCTGATTCGTTGAACCCTGTCCTTGCGCAGAACACGTCGGGACTTAACGCAAACGAACTTGTTTTTGACGGACTTGTAAATTATACGGTTGATCCGTCTTCAAAAGTCCGCTATCCGGAGCTTGCCCTTGCAGACAGCATCGAGCAGGATTCCGCTACAAAGAAAATCTATACGGTAACACTCCGCGATGTCGAGTGGCACGACGGAACTCCATTGACGGCGGACGACGTTGTGTATTCTTTTGACGCTTATACACTTCCTGAAAATGAATCGCCTAGCAGGGAATATCTGATGGCGTTCATCAAGAGCGTAAAGGCAAAGGACGACAGCACTGTAATCGTTGAATTTAAAAATCCAATTCCAGAATACAGGGCGCAGGCGGTTCTTACATTCAAAATCATTCCTTGCAAGTACAACGGAAAGGACATGGCTGTAAATCTTCGCGAAGGCGAAAATGAACGCGCGTTTGCAACCGCTCCAATAGGAACAGGTCCGTTCAAACTTGTAAAATGGGAAATCGGAAAGTGGCTCACATTCCAGTCAAACGGAATTTATGTGAACGGACGCCCACAGGCCGACAGTCTTGTAATCAAAAGGACAATCGACCCTGTTGTAAGAATGAACGAACTTAGAAAGGGAAGAATCAACGTGGTTCTTGAAACAAACCCAATGGACAGACCAACTGTGGCTAAAATCAAGGATGTTGACATCAACTCATATATGCCATACGCGTTCTACGAAGTTTTGATAAACACAAACCTCTTTCCAAGCGCGGAAGGACGGCAGGCAATGGCAATGGCTCTCGACAAGCCAAATCTTGTTCCAGGAATTACAGATGACGCCGAAAATGTTTGCATAAACAATGGTCCGTTCCCTGCAAATTTCTATCAGAAGTCAATGCCTGAATACAGAAATACAGAAATGGCGAACCTTCTTCCGTTCGATCTTAAGAAGGCAAAGACTCTTGCAAAGAAGGGAAATCTTTCAAATCAGAACGCTACGCTCATGTATCCAGACTCGATGGGTGAATTCGGAAAAAAACTTGCCGAAGGAATCGCCACACAGCTTGCAGAAATTGGACTTACAGTGGAAGTGCGACGCGCAGGTGATCAGGTTTTCAACAGGGCGGTATTCAACGAAAAGAATTTTGAACTCGCATTGGTTTACCGCGAGGGATTCGACAACATTTACTCAACGCTCGGCGACTATTACCGTTCAACAAGCAGGAACAATGTTACAGGAATTTCCGACAAGACTTTGGATACAATGTTTACAGCATGGGAAAAAGAAGTTTCCGCGCCTGAACTCATCAAAAAGACTGACGCGCTTAACGCAAAAATCTGTTCACTCAGCCCTTGTCTGTATCTTTGCACTTTGCAGAAGGATGTTTATTCACGCGGACTTACAAACGTTGCAATAGGCTCTGACAACCCATTCCTTTCTGTTGAATACTGGAAATTCAAAAACTGAGGCGGGGTACATTTAAATGCGTTTCCTTCGTTTTCTGCTAAAGGAACTTGTTCTGCACGGTGTCGTTTTTGCCATCGTCGGAACAATGATTCTTTCGGCCTTGTATCTTGTTTCCATCGGCACGCCTGCCGACGGATTCGTGGATGCGTTAAAGGCTTTTCTTCTGATGCTTGTCGGACAGAAGGATTTGTCTCAGGTTGGACCGGGCTTTACTTCGGGTCAGATTATTCTGGCTGGAGCCGCCCAGACTTTGCCTTTGGCATTGATTTCTCTTATTTTTCTTATTTTAATCGCGCTTTTGAGCGCGTCATACGCAGTGTCCAGCAGGTATATGTCTGTACACTTTGACGAAAAGGGCGACGAAAAATTTGAAAAGGTTCTGGCAAACATACTTTCTGTATTGGCTGCCGTTCCTCTGTTTGTGGGATTCTGGCTTTTGTACACTTTGATGGGAAGCGCGCCTCTTCCTGTAATTTCGCTTGTAACGGTTGTTCTGGGCGGACTTTCATGGGATGCGGCGAACTTTCTTAAGACCGATATGCTCAGTCAGGTTGGGCAGACCCATGCGATTGTGTTTTCAACGCTTGGACGAAGCCTTGGAAAATTCTTTCCGATTCCTGGAACGTATTCAGGCTATCTGTTTCAGTCAAGCCTTCCGCGTTTCATTCCATATCTTGCGGGAAAAGTTCCTGCGATAATCGGTTCTGTAACAATCGCCGAAATTGCGTTTGACTTTCCGGGTCTTGGCAAGAACCTGATTGACGCTCTGATCAACAAGAACACGGATCTTCTTATAACGTCAGTGTTCATTCTTCTCTGCATCAATGCGATTGTTTCTTTCCTTGTAAAGACCGTATTGTTCCTGATTTATCCGAGGGTTTATGAAAAAGCAATTTAAAGTATTGAACATAATTTTAGTGGTGCTTTTCATATCACCGCTTGTTGTATCATGGCTTCCGTACACATGGTTTCAGGGAATCCTTCCAGAAATTCTCAATCAGGACGGATTCATAAAATCGCTTTTCGTTTCGTTTCAGGAACTTTCGATAACTCTTGTTACGACGGTGATTTTTGCGATGCTCATAAGCATTCTGCTTGGTTACCTGAGCGTTCTTTCTATGGGCGTTGGACGGTTCTTCAGCAACATAATGAACGCGATTGAGTCGATTCCTTCGATTTTGATTGCACTGTTCTGCTATGCGCCTGTTTCAGGCGCGCTTGTTTCGGTAAAAGGTCATACGTCAACATGGCTTTCTCTTGCAGTGTTTGTTGGCGCCGCAACCGCTACGGTCTTGCCCGAGGCTGTGCGAAGCATTTCGATTCCACTGTCAGACTTGTACAACCGAAAGTACAGCGTTTCGTTCCGTTCCTACGGTTTTACAAAAAACAGAATTCTTGCCGTATTGATGAAAACCGCCTTGATGAAGGACACATTGAAGCGTGTTGCCGCAGGAATTCTTCTTAAGACCCTGGTGCTTGACACTTCGTTTGGTTATGTAATTCAGGTTGGTCTTGGTGCGACGGGAACTCCGCAGCACACAAGTCCGGGCGCGCTGATTGCGGCAAACCGCAAGGCGATAATCGACTTTGCAAGCAACGGCGACTTCAATCCGTGGCCGTTCTGGATTCCTTCAATCATGCTTCTTGCTGTAAGCATCGCCTTCCTTATCATTTTGAACGAAACAAAGGAGGAAGTATGACGCCAATTGAATTGAACGACTTTTCCATTCATCTTGGAAACAGGATTACACTCAAAAAAACTTCCCTAAAAATCGAGGCGGGAACTTCTACTGTAATAATGGGACCTACTGGAACAGGAAAATCTGTATTCCTCAAGTCGGTTGCAGGAATTCTGCCTTCAACGGTGTTCAGTTATGAGGGAAGCATGAAAATCAACGGAATTGACGGCTATGTTGACGGCAAAAAACGTGATTATGCGCAGTGGACACAGATCGAGCAGTCGGGCTTGATGTTCGTTCCAGCGGAAACCGCACAGGTTATGAACCCTGCGTTGACCTTGGACCAGAACCTGAATCTTTTGGCGCCCGGATGCAGACCGGAAATTGTGCGCCGCCTGAACGAATTTTTCACCCTGGATTTTGAGGCTTTTGCAAGACTTTATCCAGATGAAGTTTCTGGCGGAGAAATGCAGAGAATCACTTTGATGATTCTTCTTTCGCGCCCTGGAAACCTAATACTTCTTGACGAGCCGACTGTAAACCTTGACAGAAACCTCCGTAAAAATTTCGTTGAGTTTTTGAACAAGGAAATCTTGAGCGACAAGACAAAAACGTTCCTCATGGTAAGCCACGACGTTGACTTTATAAGAAGGCTGACTCTTACGCAGACATACGTTCTTGACGACGGCGACATTGAAAAGCAGACGGCTCTTCCAGAAATGGAAGGCTACGAAAAGCCGGAGGCAAAAAAAGGCGCGAGCGGTTCCGCGATGGAATTAAAGGAAGTCGCCCAGTCATACATGAAGCGTGGTATTTTTGGCGAAAGAAAATTTACCGCCTTCACGGGGCTGAACCTGACGTTCCAGCGTTCAACTGTATACGGAATTACAGGACCATCTGGCTGCGGAAAATCCAGCATGATAAAGGCCGTCCTGCGTCTTCTTGACGAAACAGAGGGCGAAATACTCATGGACGGAAAAGACCTTGTTGCATTGAAGCCAACTGAAAAAGGCCGTGACCCCGCCGCGTTCAAGCCATACAGAAAACGCATGGCGATTGTTCAGCAGGATTCACGTTTTTCATTCTTCCCTGATTTGTCGATACGCGATTCATTCAACCAGATTACAGCCGCAGGAAACGAAGGCACTGTTGAAGAGCTCGCCGAAAATCTTGTGAAGGTTGGTCTTACAAAAGAGCACCTTGATTCATTTCCGCAGGCGCTTTCTTCCGGCGAGATGAAGCGCATGGATATCGCAAGGGCTCTGACTGCAAAGCCCGACATCCTGCTTTTGGACGAACCATTTGCGCACATCGACTTCAATACAAGATTGAACGTCATGCAGGTTATTTCCGAATATCTTGCGGAACACGCCACGATTCTTGTGGTTGTAACGCACGAAGACTTCGACCTGCGCTACTTTGTTGAGGAAAACTACGATTTTCCTGAACTTGTAGGAATGTACGCTGAAAAAAAATAGTCCTGCAAATCTGTAAATGCAGTCCTTCGCATAAAAAAACGGAGGACTGTATTTTTTTGCGCATGAAATTTTACGTACATGAGAGATTTACGCGTACTTTTTTTTACATACGTAAATTTTTCGCGCAACGATTTTTTTATGCACGTAAAAATTGGCGTCCAGTTCGTGAAAAAAATACAAAAATCGGAAAAAACTGTTTTTTTATCGAAAATAAAAATATCAATATGATAGCCCAGTCTATCAAAATAAAAATTCGCTTGTCAATTAATTGAAAGTGAAAAATAATAGAAGCAAGACAAAAATTACAATCTTAAGGAGTTGTTATGAAGAAGATTTTTTCATTGGTCGCGGTTTCGCTTTTTGCGTGCGTCCTTGTGTTCGCAGAAAATCCAAAAAATCCAGAATACGGAATTTCGGTGGATTTTGCCTATTATCCTGCGTCGGACCACATTTCAACTGGAATGGTCGATTCGGCGGTAATGCAGTTCGCACCTCTTACAGGCGCATACAGTGGACTTGAGGGTCGTATCAATCTTTACGGCACATACACAATACCAACGCCATTGGGAGACCATTGGCTTTTGAACGGAGCAAATGTTTCTTTAACTGAAAAACTTGAAATCACGCCGGTTTCAATAATGCCAATAACGTCGGTTTCGTTCACGCCGCTTCCTTTCCTTGTGTTCAATGCTGGATTCCAGGTTGGAACAGGCTGGGACATTGGAAATCTTTTCAAGGGCGGAATGTCAATTTACGATCCAACGCTTGAAAATACAAACAATTACACTGCCCTTGGCGCCTTTACAAATATGTTTACAAAGTACTGGCTTCAGGGAACGTTCCAGTTTGACACCGGAGCGATTTTTGAGGGCGACTGGACCCACGTTCAGATGATGTATACATATCAGACATATTACGAAGGTCTTACAGGCGTTGCGGACAAAGAGTTGTGGGCGTGGCAGTGTACACCAAACAAGGTGAACGGCGTAAAGGAATATCAGCAGGCGATTCTTGCATACGCGATGCCTTTAAAGCTAAGCAGGGTTGGACTTCTTTTTGAAAGCGAACGCTTTTACAGGGACGATGTATACAAGAACGAACTGTACAAGGCTTCTGTAAACAATTTGAGCCTCAGCGCAATGGGACAGATTAAGTTCTCTGAAAAAGACACTCTTACAGTTCTTTTCCATTTTGCCACACGTCCTGCATTCCTTGCGTACGACGCAAAACTTCCTGAATCTCACATGATTACAACAGGAGCGGAATGGTACTTCAAGAGAATCGCGCTCAGTTATTCACACGCGTTCTAGTCTGAAAGGCTGAACTTTTTTACGGGAACCCGTTTTTGGGTTCCCATTTTTTTGACCTCTTATACATCTGAGACCAAAAATTGAATGTGCGGTACAAACGGCAATACGCAGGTCCGGCGCACGGAATCTGCGGGCGCGATGTTTTACTTTTTAGCCTGGTGCAAATCCTTTTCAGTCGGTCTTGTGGAGCATGGGGATTCAGAGAATTTAATTTAAAATTACACAATGACACATATTGTCATTGTGTTGAGTTTGTATTATACTGAAATAGTGCATGCAATTAAAAATCTTGATAACAATGAGAAAGAAATGGACGCTTTGTAGGCGCATTGTCAACGTTGGCTTTGATGATGAGTTCTGCGGGGCTTGTTTCAAATCTTGCATGGGCAGGTTTGGCTTGTGTTCCAGGTCTTCAGGGGTTCGCGTTTGGAGCCGTTGGGGTGTTTTGGAGCGCGGTTGCTGGAATTGCTAATCCGATTGCTGGTGTAGCAGTAGGCTTGTAAGACTTTGATAGAAATGCTTGGTACCAGCATTTCTATAAATATTGAAAATTAAAAGAATATTAATAATAATTCCCGTGTTAATTTTTTTATTTGGGCTTGTTGTGAGTTTTTTGTGATACTTCTATTTTCTTTACAGGAACACATGAAAAAATGTCAATATCTATTCCTTACATATTTTTTAATAATTTAAAAGCGACATTGTGCAATATATCAGGAATAGTGACATTCGGAATCACGACAGTTGTAAATATTTTTTTTACCGCTTTTGTCTTGGGCATCCATATAAAAAAGGCATTGGAAACTGGACATGACGTTGTGTTCATATTTCAACATACACTTCCTCATTTTGCAGAGTACATTGCAATTTTTATTTCGGGTTATTTAGGATTAAGTGTTTATGAATTTTTATTTGATAATGGTCTCAATAAAAAAAAATTGATTAATAAAGGCATATTGTTGTTGATTGCAATATTATTGTTGATGATTGCTTCAATAATGGAGGTAAAGATTGCGGCTATCTAAAATTTTTGATGAACATAAAAAATTATTGACCTTGGTATCGTTGGTTATTTTATTTATATATGGTATAACCCAGGTAAAAATTGTCGGAGTTATTCAAAATATATGTTTTAAAGAATTAGAGGGATTTTCATATCTTGTAGTTTCCTTTTCTAAAATAATGATGTTATTTGCTGGACTTTTGACTGTTGCTTTTGTAACACTGGTGACATCAATATTTTATGAACTTTTCTTTTTGGTTGATGTGGAAAAAAGTGAAGTTTTCATTTTGGCATCTTTTGGGTTTATAATATACTTTTTTTTGTATATTGTAATTTCAATATTTTTGAAAAAGTTAAATTTTGAATATTTGCTTGGAAATTTATCAATTGATAATCTAAAAGCAAATGAAAGTTATTTATGGATTCAAAGAATTAAAACTATTAATTCAGTTTTTTATTATATATATTTGGTTATAGGAATGAGATTCCTTGCAAAGGATACTTGGTTTACCACGTTAAAATACACATTTGTTCTTGCAACTGTTTTTATAATTCAAGTTTTTGTATTTCAAAAAGGAATATAATATGGCAAAAATTTTTCTAAATGACCTTTTTGAAACGTTAGATCCGCAAAAAATATTTATGCGGATATTGTTTCAAGTTATTAGTGTTCTGTCATTTTGTATTCTTCTTGAAGTTTTGTACAAATTTTGGAGATTGCAGATTTTTTGGGAAAATTCCAAGTTTTTTTTATATGTAATTTGTCTTTTTTCATCATTTTTAACAACTAGCAACCCACAGAGAATAGTGCAAGATGTTGCTATAAAGAAAGGGGAGAGGTATAAAATCTGTTTTCTTTTTTGCAGTTTTTTATTGTCCACTTCATCCAGTATTTTTCTTGGGTTTGTTATTTTTGATACTTCATTGGAAAATATTGCATTATTTTTCTTCTTGTTTTTTTCAACTGTACTTGCAATTTCTCTTGGTTCGTCTATTTTTTTAAAGATTTTTATTTTCATTTTTGACGCGATTCCTATTTTTTTACAAATAAATTTTCCTGCAAGATGCTGCAATTTCGCATTTCTAATCTTATTTTTTCTAAAAATGATGTTATTTTTTTTTCTAAAAAAGCAGTGTTTTTATCAGAGTTCCCAGTCAGAAATAAAATCTGACATCATAGGAAATTATTACGAAAAAAATGAAAGACTTACACCAATGTTGATTGAATGGCTTTTTTTATTCAGGGAGAAAAAACATTATATCATGGTTGCAATTTTGGTTTCGTTTGCGAGCCTCGGATTCTTTGTGTTTCTGAAAAATGTTAATGAAGAACTTTTTTACGCTCATAATGATTTTAAGGTTCTCCTGTTTGCATCCCTAAACACAGGCGCTTTCACTTCAATTATTGGACCTTACATGGTTAACTGGTTTTACTTTTATGCAGATGATTTGATTTCAAAAAATTTTCCTGTAAAAAAAGTTCTTCAGGCAAAAATTGATTTTTTACGATTTGCAACATTGTGTTTATTTGTTGCTTCTATACCCTTTATTTTTTTAATAAAAATTGATTTTTTTATGATGATTTACTTTTTCTTTATGAATTCTTCTGTATCTGTCTTTTTGGCACTGCTGATTGGGATTATGGAAGTTTCTCGGGTTGACGGTTCTGCAAGTCCGAGATTTAAAACTGAAAAAGGAAGCGTTGTCGCATCGTATATTCCATGGGTTTGTGAGGTTGTGGCGATAGTATTATATATACTTATGTGTAAGTTTCTTTCAGATTTTTGGATTATGTCTATTTCTGTCTGCATATTTGTATTTGTAACATTACTGAACAAAAAAGTAATGGAACGGCTGGAAATTTTGATGTACAGGAAAATTGAAAAAAAATCTGTATCTAATGGGAGATGAATATGATAAAAATATCGGATATCACAAAGAAAATATCATCAGATTTTATAATTAAGGCAAATGATTTCACTTTTGAACGTGGAAAAACTTATTTTTTGAGCGGAAAAAATGGTTCCGGAAAATCTACATTATTAAAAATTCTTCTTGGAATAGTAGGATATGACAGTGGAATTATAAAAAAAAATGGTTCAAGTATTTCTGGTTTTTTAGGAATTGTCCGTATGGTTGATTTTTTGACACCAAAGGAATATTTTCTTATTTCAGGAAAATCATACGGTTTAAAAAAAAGGGAGGTTTTTGAACGGTATAATTTTATAAATAGTTTTTTTCATAGAAAATATTTGGATGAGAACAAAAAAATTTCTGACTACAGTGATGGAAACAAGCAGTTAATCGGTCTTTTTGCCGCATGTATTCCAAATTCTGACTTTCTTATTCTTGACGAACCTTTCAATTATCTTGACAGAAATACACCGTTAGCCTTAATTGAAATGCTAGAAGATTTACAGAATCTAACAGGAGTTTCAATAATCTATTCGGATAATTCAGATAGTCTTGAGTTTAAAGAATGTATAAAAATTCATATTATTGACGGCTTTATGCACCTTCCTACCGCATAAGATTCTTATACATCTGGGTCCAAAAATTGAATGTGCGGTACAAACGGCAATACGCAGGTCCGGCGCACGGAATCTGCGGGCGCGATGTTTTACTTTTTAGCCTGTTGCAAATCCTTTTCAGTCGGTCTTGTGGAGCATGGGGATTTTCATTATCCTAGACATTGTACATTTCAATGGAACCAGGTGAAACGCCTGGACTGGATGAGCAACTGTATCGAAAACAAGGAAAGTCCACGATTAAAATCAGCCACTGTAAAAGCGGGAAGGCGGACTTTTTATCGGAGTCAGGAAACTTTGGTGTACGTCGGAATTTTACGTTCCGTGCCTTCCGTAGCGAAAGGCAAACAAATTGAAATCCACTCAAATTCTGGATTTTGGAGAATATTATGAAAAGCACACGCTTTACACTCGGTCGTGCTGCACTTTTTTTGAGCGCAGTTCTTTTTGTGGCGGTTTCCATTACAGCCTGTTCACCGGACTTTACAATGTCTACAGAGCAGAATGTCGAAACAATTACCGCACTGGACCCATTGGTTGGCGACTGGAAAGACGGAGACGAATCATACGTAATTACGCAGGAAACTTTTACAAGTTCCTATAAAGGAAGCCTCTCGTATTCAGGAAACGATCTTAAGGTTTTAAAAATTTCAGACAGTATGGGCTACATCTACATCAAATATACAATGGCGTTGGATGCAGAATATAAGCCTTCAGCAACCGCTCGCGATGTTGGAAGATGGTATGCAATTTTCTACAAAAACCTTACAGATTCAAGCATTTCTTTAAGCGGCGCTTACGGTTCTAAAGACGGACACAAAAAAACTTCAACTGCAACTCTTAGAGAGGCTGTTGCTGAATTTACAGTTGAAAACGGATATTTCGGATATTTTTCAGACCTTGCAAAATAGCCTTTGATGAAAATCAGTTTAAAAACGCTTTTTGCTCTGGTTTTTACGGTTTTTCCGTTTGCGGATTTTTTTGCCCACGAGGTGAACGGATCCGTCCAGACGGAAAAGCCTGAAATTCCGCTTGAAAAAATCACCACATACATAGAAACCCCGATAGTTGAACAGAGGCAGGTTTACTTTAGGGAAGAAATACAAAAGATGAACGTGTTGGACCTTCCGTCTTTTTTTCAGGCGGCGGGAATTCAGGTTCTTTCATACGGCGCGTACGGGCTTGAACAGAAGCCTTCAATCCGTGGCTTCACCGATGAAACAGTCCGCGTTGTAATTGACGGTGTCTGCGCGAACAATCCGCAGTATGGAACATTTGATTTTTCAAGCCTGAATCCAGAAATCATAGAAAAAATCGAAATAGTCCGCGGAGGATTTACAGAGGGCGTGAGCGACGACGGTGGTGTTGCAGGCGTAATCTACATCACTACAAAAAATCAGGCTTTGGGAAAAAGTTTTTTTGCGGACACACGTGTAAAAACGTATTTCAACGCGCAGAAATTTCTTGATACAGTTTCGCAGTCTCTGTCTTACAGGGCCCAGGTTTCTGAAAATTCGTTTTTAAAGGCATCCGCAAAGGCAACATACGCGCAGAACGAGTATCTTTACAAGAATTACAGAAACAGAACGGCATCGCGCAAGGATTCACAGGTAAAGGACGCGCACGCCGATTTTGGATTTTCACATTTTTTTGGTGGCGGAAACGTTTTTTCCGTGGGCGACATTTTTTATGCGGCAGACAAACACACGCCCGGAACAGAAACTTCTGGAAGGGTCGGACTGCAGCAGGATTACAACAACAGTCTGAATTTTTCGCTGAATTTTCCTGCAATCATGGAAAGTGTAAAATCAAGCACAAGCCTTAACTGGATGAGCTCAAACAGGTTCTATACGGAAAATTCCGCGTCCTCGGAAAGCAGGCATTGCGTAAATACAGTAACGCTCACTTCTTCGGCGGACTTTTACAGATTTGAACGATACAGGCAGTCGGCGGGTTTTACATTCGACCTTGTATTTTTGGATTCAACCGACGACGGACGGCACAGTCAAATTTCTGGAACGTTCAAGGAAACAAGCAGGTTCATTTTTAATGATTTTGTTTCTGTTGGACTTCCGCTTTCGTTCAAATTTTCAGGAAAAAACGTGGCGTTCACGCCAAAGGCTGGTGTAAAATTCGCCTTTGACTGCATTGACCTGTTTTTAAACGCTTATAGAATGGTTCAGTTTCCGAACATGGACGACCTTTACTGGAAGTCTGACGGTTACAGCGGAAACCCCGACCTGAGTCCTGAAACCGGCTGGGGCGGAGAACTTACATTCAACGTAAAAAAAACGGCGGTTCCGTTCAGCGTTTCGTTTTTTTCAAACTATTACGAAAACAAAATACAGTGGGCGAATCTTGACGGAGACTGGAAGCCGCAGAACGTCGCTTCGGCGTTTTATCTTGGCTGCGACCTTTCCGCGGAAAAAACATTTTTTAAAGTATGGCGTGTAAGGGCGAACGCGGAATATCTGTACAACAGGCTTATGGACGAATCAAACGAATCGACATACGGAAAGCGGATAATGTGGACGCCCGACCTTGTTTTTTCGCTTGTAACAGGCGTGGACCTGAAAAACTTTACAATAAATGCCGAGGCGAACTACACGGGAAAAAAATACACGTCTAACATAAATACTGTTTTTGTAGAGCCGTACTGCATTGTAAATCTGACGGGCGAATTTTCTGCGTTTGATTTTTTTGTGCCATATTTCAGAATCGACAATCTTTTTAACGTTGACTACAGGGCGGTTCCAGGCTATCCAATGCCGGGATTTTCTTTTACGCTCGGCGTAAAGTCAAAATGGCATGCGGCAAGGTAGGCGGTCTTGTAAGGCTCCGCGGCCTGCACGTCATATTGAGCGTAGCGAAATATCCATTGCAGGAGTTATATTTGGCTTTCCAAGGGAGATCCTTCGTTACACTCAGGATGACGCGCGGCGCGTTCTGTAATGGCGCGAGCGGGCGTAAACCCTGCGGCGAGTTTTACGTATGACAGGTTTTCGGACAGTTGCATTTTTCGTGCGGATTGCTGTAACATTGGCGAAGGCGTTTTTACGTGGCGTATTTGCACGGCGCGTTTCTGGCGCAAAGGAGTTTTTATGTCGAACATCGAATTCAAGCGCACTGACTATATTTCCTGGGACGAATATTTTATGGGCGTGGCGCATCTTGCGAGTTTCCGTTCAAAAGATCCGAACACCCAGGTTGGCGCCTGCATTGTAAGTGACGACAATAAAATTCTTTCGATAGGCTACAACGGGCTTCCAAAAGGCTGTTCAGACGACGAATTTCCGTGGGGGCGTGAAGGCGACCCGTTAAAGACAAAATATCCTTTTGTAACACACAGCGAACTGAACGCAATTCTGAACTATCGCGGCGGAAACCTTGAAGGCTCAAAAATGTACGTAACGCTTTTTCCGTGCAACGAATGTGCAAAGGCGATAATACAGTCTGGAATAAAAACGCTCGTCTACGCGGACAACAAATACGACGGAACTCCGTCGGTGGAAGCGTCAAAGCGGATGTTCAACGCAGCGAATGTGCGGTATTACCAGTATCAGCCAAGCGGCCGCAAACTTGAAATCAACGTGTAGGCTTTAAGCACGGCGCATAGGATTTTGTTTTACAATTGTTCTTCCGACGCCAATACGTTATCCCCGGCGTCAATACGTTTTTCCTGTGGCTCTTGACATTACCGCTTTTAAAAAGTATAAATCAATACATTTTGTCTCCTTCGTCTAGTGGTTAGGACATCGGGTTTTCATCCCGACAACAGCAGTTCAATTCTGCTAGGAGATGTAAAGGCAGGGCCGAGCGTCGTAGGATGTTCGGCCTTTTTTGTTCTGCAAAAAAAATCGACTTTGTGCTATGATTCTTTCAGTATGAGTGGCTCAAAAAACGCATTGATAACTGTAAAAAACTGCCGTATAGAAAATTCGGGCGGCGTGTCTGTTTCTGATTTTTCGTGGACGATGAACGCTGGCGAAGTCTGGCTTGTTGCAGGCGCAAACGGAGGCGGAAAGGCTGATTTTTTAAAGGCGCTTTCAGGACGCGCAAAAATCGTTCCCAACGTTCAAAAAATGCAGGATTCCATTCCGATGTACGCAAATACGTTTGAATCTTCCGTTGAGGAAGTTTCGCTTGAAAGGGCGGCGCGTCTGATTCAGGAAGAGCGTGAAACTGACGAAAGCGAATACATTGAAGGCGGAGTTGACGTTGGCAGGACTGGACGGATTTTTATTTCAGAGGCGATTGTTGGAAAACTGAAACGCGGCGAAGAACTTCCAGAAATTGTAAAACGCCTTGAAACCCTTCCGGAAATAAAACTTTGCGGCGTCCAGGACATTCTTGACCGCGGACTGAAATATATGTCTACAGGAGAAATCCGCCGCACTCTTCTTGCACGCGCACTTGTTTCAAAAAAACGCCTTTTGATTTTAAGCGATCCGTTTGCGGGTCTTGACGTTCAAAGCAGGACGATTTTACAGGAATTTTTCGACACTCTTGCAAAAAAACAGGTTGCTGCGGATTTTTCTGCAAATTCGTCTGACGTATTTCCAAAAATAATCTTGTGCATGGAACGTTACGTTGAAATTCCGGCTTCCGTTACAAACGTAATAGAATTTACAAAGGGAAGCGTAAGTTTCTGCGGACTTAAAACCGACTACGAAAACGCGCTGCAAATTCGTGATTTGGAAAAAAAATTTTTGTTTCAGGCGGAAATCGCACAGTTCAGGGAAAAGGTTCTTGAATTCAGCAGGCAGGCCGACGTGATAATGGGAGTTGAGGCAAAGGAGATTCCTGAAATTCTTGTTCAGATGACTGATGTAAATGTAGGCTGGGGAGAACACAGGGTTCTACGGAATTTCAACTGGACTTTAAGGCGCGGCGAACACTGGTTCATACGCGGACCCAACGGTTCGGGAAAGACAAGTTTCCTTGAACTCATAACAGGCGACAACCAGCAGGTTTTCTGCAACGACGTGAAAATTTTCGGCTCGCGCCGCGGTTCGGGTGAAACAATCTGGGAAATCAAACACAGGCTTGGAATCTGTTCGTACAGGCTTCACGTGGAATACAGAATGGTAGGCTCGTCGCTGCGTGAGGTGATAATGTCGGGCTTCCACGATTCAATCGGGCTTTACAAAACGCCAAGCGACGTTGAACTTGCCGCGGCGGAAAAATGGCTTGAACTTGGAGGCTTTAAAGGCCGCGGACTTGAATCGTTCAATTCATTGAGTTATGGAGAACAGCGGGCGGTTCTGATATTGCGTGCGGCTGTAAAATGTCCGCCAATTCTGATTCTTGACGAACCGTGTCACGGACTGGACGAAGATTTTCGCGGAAAAATTCTCAATCTTCTTGAGGTCATCGCCCAGAGCGGAACAACCACGATTCTTCACGTAAGCCACGAACCCGGCGAGGCGCTTTTGTGTGAAAAACACATTTTAGAACTACGTCCAAACGAAGAACCGATGTATAATGTAAGCCTACTCAAATAACTGTTCGGAGTTTTAAATGATTAAAAAATTTGTATTGGCGTTGTCGAGCGCCGCTGTTCTTGTTGTTTTTGGCTGTGCGTCCTCACCTGAGCCAAAATCCGCCACAGAAAACATTCTTGCATACAGGCAGAAAAAACCTGAGAGCGGCGCGGTTGAATTCAGGGAGGTCTGGGGCTGGGTGTGTCAGGGAAGGGAAGAAAGTTATTCCACAGAGATGCCATTGACCGACATCGGCTATTTTTCCGCAAGCGTTGGAACTTACGGAGAACTTGTTGAAATTCCATTGAAGAAGAATTTAGGTCAGACGCAGGCAAGAACGCATCTTGTTGTAACCTGCGAGGGTCGCGCGCTGACTCATTTTGTAATAGATCCAAAATACAAGGTTGTTGACGCCCTTGTCGCTGAAATAATGAAGGCGGGCGAGGACTACGACGGAATCCAGATAGATTTTGAAAATATTCCAGGACGCGACATAGCGAATTTCTATTCATTTTTGAAGAAGGTTTCTGCCGCAACAAAATCCGCCGGCAAGATTTTTACTGTATGTGTTCCAGCCAGATTCAGAAGAATTTCCGACGATGCGTTTCCATACGAGGAGATTGCGGCAATCAGCGACCGGGTTATGATAATGGCGTATGACGAACACTGGTCTACAAGCGTGCCCGGTCCAATTGCGTCTTATTCATGGTGCGAAAAAGTGTGCGACTACGCGGTTTCTGTAATACCAAAGGAAAAACTTGTAATGGGACTTCCGTTTTACGGTCGCTCCTGGGAAGACGAGAATTTTGCAAAGGCAAGGAGTTTCTTTTACACAAACGAGTTTTTGAACACGCACAGGGCGGGACACGTGGAATATGTCGATACGATTCCAATGGTTGAATTTACAGCAACGCAGAAAATCACTTACTGGTTTGAGGATTATTATTCCACTGTAAAAAAAATGTCGCTCTATTCATCCAAGGGAGTTGAAAAAATCGCGTTCTGGCGGGTCGGTCTTGAAGACGCGGAAACCTGGAACTGGATAAAAATTTCTGAATAGCCGCAGCGAAACATCTGTTACACGCCTCTTTCTGAGCGCAGCGAAGGATTCCTGTAAAATTTCTGACAATTGTACAAAAAATGTAAAAATGTTAAATTCTGTTGTATGAATACATTGGTCGCACTCTGCGCGATTGGCGCGGAAAAAATATTGGGAAACGAAATCAAGCACTTGGGCTACAAACTTGCGGGAAACGCGCCAGGACGCGTGTTTTTTACAGGCGACGACGACGCGCTTTACCGTTCAAATCTTTGCCTGCGCACCGCCGACAGAGTTTTTTTACAGATGGCAAAATATGCCGCCGAGGACTTTGACCAACTTTTTGACGGGGTTTACGGCGTTGACTGGCATGATTTTTTTAAAAAAGATTCAAAGGTTACTGTTGACAAGGTTCGCTGCCACAAATCAAAGTTGAACTCGGAACACGCAATTCAGGGAATCGTCCAGAAGGCGATTTATAAAAAACTCGGCGAAAAATGGAAGATGTCAAGTCTTCCCGAAACAGGCGACGAGTCGGTCGTACGCGTATACATCGATGAGGACACGGCGCTGATTCTTCTTGATCTTTCCGGGCTTCCGCTTCACAAACGGGGCTACAGGGTTGACGGAGGAATGGCGCCCATAAGGGAAACGGTTGCCGCCGTAATGCTTCACGAGATGATGTGGCGAAGAAAAACTCCGCTGCACGACCCTTTTTGCGGTTCTGGTACAATAGCGATTGAGGCCGCCCTTTACGCGTACAACGTTGCGCCTGGTTTTGGAAGACGTTTTTCTGTGGAAAATTTGGGAATATTCAATAAAAGGCGGGCGGAAGAAATACGTTTGAAGGAAGCGGAACTTATCCGCACGGACGTTGAGGTTCGTATAACCGGAAGCGACATAGACCCGTTGGCGGTTGAACGAAGCCGTAAAAATGCGGAATACGCCTGCGTAACGGCCGGCAGGGCGTTGCAGTCAATCGGAAGCGACGCAAAGGTTCTTAGACCGGATTTTGTACAGTCTGATTTTGCCGACCTGCACGCCCCATACGAAAGCGGACTCATTCTATGCAATCCTCCTTACGGCGAACGCCTTGGAGATTTTGCGCAGGCGGAGGCTCTGTACAGAAAAATGCAGGTTCTCTGGGAAAATTTCAAGAACTGGGAATTTGGAATCATAACGAGCCACAAAAAATTTCAGGAAAATTTCGGGCATTACGCCACTCTGCTGAAAGATTTGAAGGCTGGAAGTCTGGATACGACCCTGTATCTGTATAAAAACGGAGAAAAAAATGGCAACGGTAGTAGAACACGATAAGCGAAAATACGAAATTTTGCAGAAGGCGATGGACGTTTTTGTAAGGGAAGGCTACGAGGATGTAACCTTTCAGAAAATCGCCGACCGCTGCGGAATTACACGCACCACGCTTTACATCTATTTTAAGAACAAAAAGGAAATTTTCCTGTACAGCATAAAACAGCTTACAGACAGTCTTGAGGGCGACCTTGTTGCCATTGCAAAAGATGAAAAACTTTCCACAGCAGAAGCCTTGAAGCAGATGCTTTATACCGTCATCGACGACTGCAGGAAAAACGAAAAACTTTTAAAGGTTCTTCTGCCATATCTTCTTTCGCTGCAAAAAACTGGTGAAAACGCGTCTGAAAAAGTCCGCAGAAGAATTTTACGCCTGCGTCATCTTATGGCGCTTCTGATAATCAAGGGAATAAAAAACAAAGAGTTCAAATATACAAACGTAAAGGACGCGAACGAAATGCTTTTTGGTCTTGTGGAGGCCACGATTTTCAGAATGGTCGTGTATGGCCAGGACGACAGTTACGAGATGAAAAACGCGATTTCGCTTTCAATCGAAGGAATACTCCTCAAAAACGACTGATTTACAATCCGCGTTTTCCGTCATGCGTTTTATCGGATTTCGTCATACGCCAAAAAATCATTTGCGTGTAAAAGCGTATTTTCAAGAATGTTTTCTGTTGAAGTTTTTACGCCGCGGTTTGCAAGTTTTTCTTCCATGTCGGAAAAATCGTGAAAATCGTCTGTATTTTCTGTAAGAGGAATTTTCAAACTTGTAATGTCATTTCCTTCCATGTCTTTTACAGGAAGTCCGCTTGGCTGCGACCACGTTATTTTTTGATAACTCGGTTTTGTCCTGTCGGTTTTCTGGTAAATGATTCCGTCTATTTTTATTTCCGTGTCAAAAAAATCCGACGTGAGCGTAGTCCTAAGGTCGATTTTTGTTCCAGTTGTAAAAGATGAGCCTGCAGCGGCGTCTTCAAGTTCAAAAACACGTGTTTTTTTTGTATTGGAAACACAGATTGACGGAATGAAGTCTTCAAAACCTGTAACAGACGGAACGGACGAACCCTTTACAGTAAGGGTTCTGAATTTGGGGTTGTATTCAAAAAAAGTGTCTGACGGAACTGCGAATGTCAACGCGGAGTCGTCGGTGTATGGCGAAGTTGGAGGCGCAACGTCGTTTTTGTCCTCGTCGACCGGCCAGTCAGTCCAGCCTGTATAGACGTAGCCGTCCTCGTGCCTGTAGCGTATGCAGTAGGAATATTTTTTTCCGCCCACAATGTAATAGTCCACAAAGGCGTATGATTCCTGAAAGTCCTTTGCAGATGGAATTATCATTCCGATGTTATGCACTGCCTCGTCCTCTGGAAGGACCGGCTCTACGACTTTTCTGAAAATATTTGCGTAAGAGGCGGCGCTGTCAACTGCCACAGAAATTGCAATTCCCTGCTGAACAACTTCAACGTCCGGCTTTTTGGGTGTATTTTCTTCTCCCTCCGTGCATGAGGATGCCCCCAACATTGTAAGCGCCGCAAGAAAAACAAGCGGAAGCGTAAATAAATTCAAATTCTTTTTCATAAAACAACCTCATTCCTTATTTTCGGAAAAATTTTAAAGTTCCTTTACGCCTTTACGGTTTTACGCCGACTTCCTTTACGCTTTTACGCAGGCTTCCTACTTTGACGCAAAAACCGAAACAGTCTTGGCTTTAAGAAGCGTCTTTTTTTCAACGTATGACTCGTCGTTGGAAAAAGTTATGCCGTCCGTAACACAGAACCACGAATCTTCCGACGGCAGGTTGAACGGAACCTCCTCGTTCAGAGGATTTGCGCATACAATTATTTTTTTCCAGCAGTCGTTTACAAGGCTTCCGTCGATTTTCCAGGCAAGCACCTGTTTTGGAAGAAGATTTTTCTTGCAGTCCAGGAAGACAAGCGCGTCCGCCAGGGTTTTTCCGCTCGGAATTCTAAACGCGGGATGGTTTTTCCTTAACAGAATAAGTTTTTGCGTGTACTCGACCATCTTGTGTTTTTCGTGCGCGCGGCTCCAGTCGATTCCGTTTATCCTGTCGCATACGTTGTATGAATTTCTAAGATACGCCTTTCCGTCCGAGGCGAACGCCACGTCGTAGAACACCGCGCCAGAATCAAGAATGTCTTTTGGAATTTCTTTTGTCCTGAGGAATTCCATTCCCGCATGAAGGACGGGAAGACCTTCTGAAAGAAGCACAAGCGAGATCGCCATTTTTCCAAGCTGTTCGTAATACTCTTCCGACATTCCCTCTTCAGAAAGACGAAGTTTGTCGTTCAGCGTTATGTTGTCGTGTATTTCTGTGTAATTTATGGAATTGTATGTTGCCTGCGTCCACGGATTTGGATTTGCCGTTCCATCGACCTTTGAAAAATCCATTTGAGGATGCAGAGTAGCACCTGTAATTCCAAATTTTACGGATTCCCTGTGGCTTCCGTCGTGTATGAATCCCTTTGATTTGTCGTCAAAGAGCGGACCTTTTACAGCGCAGCGGAAAGCGTCGTTGAAATGTCCGATATCAGTCATCTTGTATGCGTTGACCATGCTTGCAGGAATCATTTTTCCCGCGTTGTACATCTGCCAGCCTTCGCCGTAAATGAGCACGTCTTTTTTTATTTTACGCAGGGCGGCTGAAATTTCGTTCATTGTGCATACGTCGTGAAGTCCCATCAGGTCGAATCTGAACCCGGAAAGTTTGTATTCCCTGAGCCAGAAACACAGTGTTTTTACCATGTATTTTTTGAACATTTCGCGTTCGCTTGCAGTGTCTTCGCCGGCGCCTGAGTATGATTCCACCCGGAAAAAATAACCCGGAACTGAAATTCCAAGCGACTGGTGAAGTCCGTCGTTCACGTGGTTGAACACAACGTCCATTACAACGCCGATTCCTTCTTTTGCAAACGACTGCACAAGGGTTTTGAGTTCTTTTATTCTTACACAGGCGTCATACGGATTTGAAGAATAAGAGCCTTCCGGAGCGCCGTAATTCTGCGGATCGTAGCCCCAGTTGAACAGTCCGAACGTAGGCTTTTCACTGTATTGACGGTCGCCCGTACGCGCCTCGTCAACTGAACGGAAGTCGAATATCGGAAGCAGCTGTACGTGAGTAACACCCAGAGATTTTATGTAGTCAAAGCCTGTTGGAAATCCCCTGTATGAAGTGCCTTCTTGAACCGCGCCCGTGTAAAGCCTGCGTTTTTCTTCCGGACCGTTCCATGTTTTTGACGAAGTGAGGTCTGCAACGTGGACTTCCCATACAACAGCGTCGTTTGGATTCTTTAAGCCCGGCGCGTAAATGTCCTTCCAGCCGTCTGGATTTGTGCGTTCCATGTCTACGACCATCGAGCGGTTTCCGTTAAGTCCAACGGCACGCGCGTATGGGTCTGGAGAGTGGTTGTAAACTCCGTGTATCAAAAGTCTGTATTCGTAGTACACGCCGTGCAGGTCGCCTTGAACTTCCGTTTCCCAGACGCCGTAAAGTCCGTCTTCCTGGTGAAGTTTCATTGGAACAGTGCTGTTCGCGTCTGAATCGTTTCCTGTAGGATACAATACAAGTGCTACGCTTCTTGCGGTTGGCGCCCAGATTCTAAAAACGGTGGAAGTTTTTGTATAGATTGCGCCCAGTTCTTCGTCGGTTGTGTATTTTTCCCTGAAGCTTGCGGAGTCAAAATACCATTCAAGACAGGCGGTGTTTTCTCCGCCGCTTGTACGGCTTTTCATTCTTCCGCTTAAAATTACATTTTCAAGGTAGTTCTGAATGTTTTGCGCGCCGCACCATTCTGTAGAAAGGTTTCGTACAGGATATGGCTCTGTAATCCATTTTTTTGGAACGGAGAATTTTTGCGTTATGTGCTGAGCGGCGTTTTTCTGTTCGGATTTTTTTCCTTCTTTTGCAGGAGTCCTGAACTGTACAGTTCCGTTTGGAGCGATTTGAACGTCCTCGTTTATTGTAAGAGTTTTTGCGGCCTTTGCATCCGACCTGCAGGAATTTTCCTCGCTGCAAAGCCATCGGACTTTTACATCGTAATGTTTTCCCTGCCGTTCAATATTTATGTCGAGCGACCAGTTGTTTCCGAACGGCAGCACGGCCTTCCACTGTTTGCAGTCATACGGCAGGCAGGGTTTTAAAATAATTCTGTTTTCGCAAAGTTTTGGCACAAAGCCCACAAGATCCTGCGCGATGTTTCTTACATATTCAGAAAGACTCCATGCCTGGCTGAAAGTTCCAGAAAGTTTTGGATTTCCGTCTTCGTCCGGATTTGCGTGAATGTTTTCGCTCAACGAGCCCGCGCATCCTGTTTCAAGAATCATTTTTGATTCATTCTGTAAGATTCCCGAGGCGGTTTTGGGCATTGTTCCGCCGGAGAATAAAGACGCCGCCGTTATGTATGGACCGCTGTTCCATTCCCAGATTGTTCCGTTGTGATACGCTGCGTCCTTGTTGTGCATTGCAGGATTTTCGTGTTCAGGATGAAAAATCGGGTCTTCCGGCGAAAGGCTGTAAAGTCCGAACGGATTTACAAGTTCCCTGTCAACATTCTGCATTATTTTTTTTGAAATCGACGCGTTTACAAAATCCTCGTCCATGCCGGAGTTTTCATTGCATGAATTTTTACTGTATGAATTTTTTGGAAGAATTTTTGGAGCGGTTATGGCGAACAGCTGGTTTGGTCTTACGCGCATATCTTTTGCCCATTCGCCGTATCCGCCTTCGTCCAGATGGTCTGCAAGAGCCTCACAGTCCGCGTTCCAGAAAAAACGTTCAAAAGATTTTTTAACCTTTTCCGCCATCTGGTCGTACACTCTTCCCTTGTCGGATTTTCCGTTTTTTTCCATTATATACGAGCCGAGTTTCAGCGCGGTGTACCACAACGCCTGTATGTCGTTCGCCCTGTCGCCGCGCGCAGACCACGGCTGGTTTCCCATGATTCGTGCGTCCATCCACGTGTCCGCATCTCCGTGCTTTAAAAATCCGTTTCCGTCTGAACGTGAAATGTCCGAATCAAGCGCAGTTTCTACAGTCTGTGAAAGTTCCTCAAGAATTTCTGTGTCGCCAGAATATTGTACGTATTCCCACAATGCGCGCACAAACCAGAGCGTTCCGTCGGCGGTGTTGTAAATTACGTCCTTTGGATTTCTGTATCTGTTTGGAATTCTTCCGTAAGTCGCGCTTGATTTTTTAAGGTCCTGAAATCCTGCAAATCCCAAAAGAACGCTTTTAGCCTCGTCAAAACAGCCGCTTACAAGAAGCGTTCCGCACAGCGCGATGAATGTGTCGCGTCCCCAGTTGTCCCTGAACCAGGGAAGACCCGCCCAAATTCCCCTGTATCGAGAAGAAGGGTCCTGAACTGCAAGAAGCCAAGCGTTGAATCTTGCCCACTGCACCGAATCGTCAAAATTTTTGTCTCCGGAGTCAAAACTGCATTTTCCAAGGAAATCCTGTATTTTTTTGCAGTGGGCCTTTATTCCGTCTTCCTTTACAAGACGCACCGCCTTTGAAACAGCGTTCCTGTCGGAATTTTCCATTACAAGATACCAGCCCTTGCCTTCCGGCGCGGAATCGTGGGCGTAAAGTTCCACGTCGGAATCGTTTATCTTGAAATAAAAGTCAAAGCTGGCGGCGATTGCAATTCCTGTTCCTGTTGAAAGAATTTGAACTCCGTCCTTTTCAGTCTGTTTCCATTCGTAAAAAAGTTCAGTTCCTGGAGAGGCGGGTGTTTTAAAGTCTGAATTGAAGCCTGACTCCTGGGAAAAAGCGTCCGGTTTAAATGATTCTTCAAACGGTCTGTCGGAATAGGACGCGCCTGGTTTTTGAATGTATGAATCTTTTTTTACTCTTGCGTTAAGTCCAAGGATTCCACAGTTTTTTGCGCCTGAAAGAAAAAACGCCTGTTCGTCAATCAAAAGTGAAACTTCAAGGTGCGACGAGTCGAATTCGAGCACAACGCCTTCCGGACTTGCATTTACGGATTTTGCCTCGTTGAAAGGGTGTCCGCCAACAGAAAATCCGTCAAGAAATTTTACGTCCTCCCTGTAGTATCCGCTTGCATCCGCTTCCTTGGCGCAGATGAGTTCCATGTAGCCGTTTTTACGGTCTGTGTACGCGCAGCGGCGACCAGAATTCTGTGAAATTCTAATATTCATAACCTGTATAGATTAACTTATGGCAAATCAAAATACAAGGTAAAAAATAAAAAAGGCACGATTTTGAAAACCGTGCCTGATTTTACGATTGCGGAACTTTTTAAACCGACTTGAATCCTATTTGTTCATTGCAAGACCGGCCGCCGCTACAATCCAGCCTGCAAAAATCATGTATGCGCCAACGTAAAGCGATTTGAAAATCTGTTTGAGGGCAAAATCCTGCGCGCCAAAAAATTTTGTGGCGGCGGCAGCCTTTGTTCTTGAAAGAAGCACAACAACAACGATGAACGAAACTACAGAAAGTGCCAGTGCGCAGATTTTTAGCAGTTTCGCCTGGGGAACTGAGATGAAGGTTACCAAAACGCCGATGACCGCGCCTACAAAAATCAGCAGCGTAAAGATTTTAATCGCCGTGGTTCCGTCGCCCACAAGACCAAAGCCGTTTATCGCCCTTGAACCAAAAAAGTTTCTATGAAAAATTGGAAGGCAGAATCCAACCGCCGCAAGAATCATACCAATTCCGTAAAGAAAACTGACCGAAGATGTTTTTTTTGCCATTTTTAGGCCTCCTGATTTTTTAAACGCTCTCCATACAACAGGATAATTGTAAACTTTATGGAAAAATTCCGCAAGATTTTTGTATCGCGGGCAATACGGCATCGCGTCAGGTTGAGCTGATTACGATTCTTCCGCGAGTTTTCACCTGTTGATAAAACACATTAAATCTGATAGAACTTAGAAAAATAAATGGGGAGCTGGCGCGTAAAGCCGGCTGAGAGTAAGATGAAGTCTTAGACCCAAAACCTGATTTGGATAATGCCAACGTAGGGATTGTGTCGCAAATTTGCGGATGTATCTTGATTGGTGCGTCCGCTTTTTTTATGCCTGCGGGCAGGCGGCTGTTCCTCCACGGCGAATGGAGTATCTTATGAAAACAATTGAAAACGTGCGTTCAAAACACCCTCTGGTTCACTGCATTACAAACTATGTTACAGTAAACGACGTGGCGAACATTGTCCTGGCGGCCGGCGGAAGCCCGATAATGTCGGATGAAAAAAAAGACGTAAAGGACATTTCATCGCTTTGCGACGGACTTTGCATAAACATAGGAACTTTGAATTCTCGGACAATACGTTCAATGTTCATCGCCGGAAAAAACGCAAACCGACTTGGAAAAATTCTTGTATTGGATCCAGTTGGAGCGGGCGCGAGCAGGCTTAGAACCTCGACTGCATTGAAACTTGTAAAAAAAATAAAATTCGACGTGATACGCGGAAACATTTCTGAAATAAAAACACTCGCAGGACTTTCTGCAAGGACTTCCGGCGTTGACGCGGGTCTTGGCGACGAGGTTACAGAAGAGAACATTTCTTCCGTGCTTGAATTTTTAAAGGATTTTTCAAAAAAAACGGGAAGCATTGCAGCCGTTACAGGAAAAATCGACTTGGTTACGGACGGAGAAATTTCATACGTAATCCGAAACGGAACTTCCGCCATGAAGGACGTCACTGGAACAGGCTGCCAACTTTCCGCCATGATGACGGCGTTTGTATGCGCGAACCGGGACGAAAAAACAAGGGCGGCGGCGCTTGCGGTTTGCACCATGGGACTTTCTGGCGAAATTGCAAAATCAAATCTTTCAGAATCTGAAGGAAACGCAAGTTACGCAAAACGAATCATTGATTCTGTATATAAAATGACCGACGAAATTCTTGAAAAAGGCGCGCTGTATGAAATTCGATAAAAATTCGCTTGAACGCCACCTTCTGCTGTACGCTGTTACCGACAGGCGTTGGACGGAAAAATCCTCGCTGTTTGAACAGGTGAAACTTTCACTTGAGGGCGGAGCGACAATGGTTCAACTTAGGGAAAAAGATTTGGACTACGAATCTTTTAAAAACGAAGGACTGCTGATACAAAATCTTTGCAGGGGCTGCAACGTTCCTTTTTTGATAAACGACAATGTTGCGCTTGCAAGGGAAATTGACTCGGACGGAGTACACATCGGGCAGGGCGACATGACGCTTGTTGAGGCAAGAAAAATTCTTGGAAAAGACAGAATCATAGGCGTTTCGGTCCAGACTGTAGAGCAGGCGGTTGTGGCTGAAAAAAACGGAGCGGATTATCTTGGAGTCGGCGCTGTATTTAAAACTTCCTCAAAAGACGACGCTCTGGAAGTAGACTTTAAAACGCTCAAAAAAATCTGTGAATCTGTAAAAATTCCTGTTGTGGCGATTGGCGGAATCACACTGCAGAACATGGAAAAACTCAGGGGAAGCGGAATTTCAGGCGTGGCGGTCATAAGCGCGATTTTTGCAGAATCCGACATAAGGCTTGCAAGCAGAAATCTTGTTGAAAAATCAAGGGAATTGTTCTGATGTTCAAGGCGATTGTTTTTGACGCGGACGGAACACTGTTGGATTCAATGCAGATTTGGAACGAGGTAACTCCGCGCTATCTTATGGAACGTGGCAGAAAAATCAGCCGTGATTTTGAACGCAGGCTTTTTTCGATGAGCATTGAACAGGGCGCGCAGATGATTCGCGACGAATACGGAATAAGCGAAACCGCCTGCGAAATAAAAAATACAATCTTGAAAATGGTCGAAGATTTTTACAGAAACGATGTTCGTCTTAAAGACGGAGCGTTTGACTTTATCCTGAAAATGCACGAACAGAACGTTCCGATGTGCGTGGCAACGGCAGGAAGCACGGTTCTTCTTGAAGCGGCGTTTGAACGTCTGAAAATTCTTCCGTTCCTGAATGAAATTTTCACCTGCGGAATGTTGAACACCGACAAGTCAAAGCCCTGCGTTTTTAACTTTGCGGCGGAAAAACTTGGCGCAAAAAACTCTGAAACTCTTGTTTTTGAAGACGCGCTGATTCCTGTAAAAACCGCAAAAAACGCGGGATTCAAGGTTGTTGCGGTTCAAGACGCGTTCAGTTTTCAGGACAGGAACGAAATCATGCGTGCGGCGGACGTTTTCATAAAGGATTTTTACGATTCGTCGCTTGCACGGTTCTTGGATTTTTAAATTTTTCGCCTGACGGCAATAAAAACATACGGAACATAAGGTAAAAGAATCAAGTAAAACAAAGGTGAGAAAAAGGCAAACTGCAAGGAGAAAAAAAATGGATGCAGGTAAAAATTTAAAAACCGCCCTTACAATCGCAGGAAGCGATTCAAGCGGAGGAGCGGGAATTCAGGCGGATTTAAAGACGTTTTCGGCGTTCGGCGTTTTTGGAATGAGCGTAATTACGGCGGTTACAGCGCAGAATACAAGGGGTGTTTTTGCGATTCAGAACATCGACGAAAAAATCGTACAGGCTCAGATTGACGCAGTGTTCAGCGACATTCGTCCGGACAGTGTAAAAATCGGAATGACAAGTTCAGTTCCCCTGATAGACGCAATTTCGGAACGTCTTGCTTTTTACAAAAACACAAATCTTGTTCTGGACCCTGTAATGGTTTCCACAAGCGGTTCAAGGCTTCTTGACGAGGACGCGATTTTTGTATTGCAGGAAAAACTTTTTCCGCTTGCAAAAATAATTACGCCGAACATTCCAGAGGCAGAGGTAATCTGCGGCTTCAACATAAAAAATCCATGCGATATGGAAAAAGCGGCGGAAATAATCTACACTCGTTTTGGTTGTACAGTCCTGTTGAAGGGCGGACACAGCGTAAATGATTCAAACGACTTTCTTTTCAATGAGAACGGCGGACTCTGGTTTTACGGAAAACGCATTGAAAATCCAAACACGCATGGAACGGGCTGCACGCTTTCCAGCGGAATCAGCGCGAATCTTGCCTTGGGAAAAAGCATTGAAGATTCAATAAAAAACGCCAAGGATTTTGTAAGCGGCGCGCTTTCTTCCATGCTGGACCTTGGAAGCGGCCGCGGTCCTTTGAATCATCTGTGGCGTATGCAAAAATAAACTGTACGTTTGCAAGGAAGGATTTGTATGAGGTGCGTTCTGGTTGGTGCGGCGGACATCAAAAATTACAGGCGGTGCAAGAAATATTTTTCAGACGGAGATTTTTTTATCTTCTGCGACGGCGGTTTGCGGCACTGTAAAAAACTAGGCGTAAAACCGGATTTAATTGTAGGAGATTTTGATTCGTGTGGAAGATTTTTGCCGCGCCTTGAAAAAACTCCATGCAAAAATACAGAGGCTTCCGGTTTCCATACAGAAAAGACCGCGGCCGGAATTGAAGTCATACACCTTCCATGCGACAAGGACGACACGGATTTGTTTTTTGCCGCAAAGGAAGCGGTAAAACGTGGTTTTGACGATTTTTTGATTCTTGGTGCGGTTGGCGGACGCTTCGACCATTCGCTTGTAAACATTTCCGTGCTGCTGCATCTTTTTAATTCCGGGAAATCGGCGATGATTCTGGACGACCGGTCAGAAATGGAAATTGTAGGAAAAAATCCCAAATTCGTTTCAGACGCGTTCAGTTTTTTTTCGCTTCTGTGTATTGACGGAAGAGCGGACGGAGTTGAAATTTCCGGGGCAAAATGGAACATGGACGGCGGAAAAATTTACACGGACTGGCAGTTTGCGTGCAGCAACCAGGTTGTAAAAGGAATGAGCGCAAAGGTAAGCGTCGCGGACGGAGTGCTGCTCCTGGTCCGCGATTTTTAACTCCGACTTTCTATACGTTTTTGTCCTGGGTTTTACAGTCGTCTTCGTCAACAAGAACAACTTTTCTTGTAACCTGAACTTTTTCGTCGTAGCAGCGGAATATTTCCTCTAGCCGTTTTGCGTCCATCTTTTTTGTAACAAGGCTCACCAGCGGAACTATTACAAGTCCGCCAAGCATTGCAAGCGCGCCGCAGTTTATCGGATTCATAAATTTCAGGAATATGTTTGAGACTGTAAGTCCAACACCGTAAAGAAAACAGAGCCATACAGAAGTTCTTGTAACCTTTTTTGAAAAAAGTCCGTAAAGGAACGGAGCAAGGAACGCGCCAGCAAGTGCGCCCCACGAAATTCCCATCAACTGAGCGATGAACGTGGGCGGATTCAATGCTATTACAACGGAAATCACGATGAAAAACACTATCAGAAAACGCATTGTCAAAAGAACATTTTTTTCGCTCATTTTTCTGAAAAATATTCTTCTAAGAACGTCCAGCGTCAGTGTTGAACTTGAGGTGAGCACAAGGGAAGAAAGTGTCGACATCGAGGCTGAAAGGACAAGAACTACAACAACGCCTATTAGAGCGTCAGGAAGCGTTGAAAGCATCTGTGGAACAATGTTGTCAAAAAGTACTTTTCCGTTTGGAGCGTAAATTTCCGGGGAGTCAAAAAGTCTTCCAAATCCGCCAAGAAAATAACAGCCGCCCGAAATTATTATCGCAAAGAATGTTGAAACTATTGTTCCAGTCTTTACAGCCCTTTCGTTTTTTATTGAATAGAATTTTCCGACCATTTGAGGAAGCCCCCACGTTCCAAGCGAGGTGAGGACTACAACGCCAAAAAGATTCATTGGGTCTGGACCAAAAAACGAGGCGAACGGTCCTCCCATCTGCATGAGAGGAGCGGCTGTTGTGTTCGGGTCGGACGGAATCTGTGACAGTTTTTGCAGCGCGGTTAAAAATCCTCCCTGCCCCTTGAGTACTGCAAAAATTACAGCGACAATTCCAACAAGCATTATGATTCCCTGTATGAAATCGTTGATTGCGGTCGCCATGTATCCGCCAAGAATTACGTATGCCGCCGTAAGAACCGCCATTCCTATGACGCACCACCTGTAGTCGATGTTGAACGCAAGTCCAAAAAGCGTTGAAAGTCCCTTGTATACAGAGGCGGTGTATGGAATTAAAAACACAAACGCGATTGTTGACGAGGCTACACGCAGCGGAAGGCTGTCATAACGTTTTCCAAAAAAATCCGGCATTGTAGTGGCGTTAAGATGGTGGCTCATAACTCTTGTGCGGCGGCCCATTACAGCCCAAGCCATAAGCGAACCTATGAACGCGTTTCCAAGTCCAACCCATGTTGTTGAAAGTCCGTATTTCCAGCCGAACTGGCCTGCGTAGCCTATGAACACAACGGCGGAAAAATACGATGTTCCGTATGCGAACGCAGTAAGCCACGGTCCTACAGAACGTCCGCCAAGGACGAATCCGTTCACGTCGGTGGCGTTCTTGCGCGCGTAGATTCCAACGGCAATCATTACGCCAAAAAAAACAAGAAGCAGGGCAATCTTTACAATCATAAAAACCTCGTCTTACATTTTTGATTTTTCTTACGTTTTGCGGTTTTGTAAAACCTAGTCGTTCAAGTCCAAAATCATCCTGTCGATTGGTTTTCCTGGCGGAATCATTGGAAAAATCATTTCATCGATGAAAATTTCTGAGTCTATTACGGCAGGTTTTCCACTTGCAAGCGCGCTGTCAAACGCCTTTGCAAATTCTGATTCGTTTTTCGCCCTGAACGACTGTATTCCATAGGCTTCGGAAAGTTTTGACCAGTCCGGACCAAAATCAAGCGTTGTACTTGAATACCGTTTTTCGTAAAAAAGCGTCTGCCACATTCTTACGTTTCCAAGCGCGTGGTTGTTCATAATCACGATTATTATTGGAAGTTCGTAGTGCTGTATTGTTGCAAGTTCGTTGCAGTTCATTCTGAAAGAACCGTCGCCTGCAATGTGTACTACAGTTTTTTTTGGATTTGCAAACTGCGCTCCAATCGCGGCTCCTGTACCAAAACCCATCGTGCCAAGACCTCCGGATGTAAGGAAGGTTCTTGGTTCTGTAAAATCATAGAACTGGGCGGTCCACATCTGGTGCTGTCCCACCTCGGTTGTAATTATCGTGTCCGCGCTGACCTTTGAATTTATGTATTCAAGAAGGAATTTTGGCGAAAGGTCTTTTTTACGCTTGTATGAATCTGGAATCACCTTCTTCCACTGTTCAACCTGCCTGTTCCAGTCGTTTGGTTCTCTTTTTTGAACGTGCCTGTTCAGACGTTCAAGAATTTCCTTTAAATCGCCAATCAACGCGTTGTCAACATCGATCATCTTGTTCACTTCGGCAGGGTCTATGTCAATCTGGACGATTACCGAATTTTCCGCAAAACGTTTTGGGTCGCCTATTACACGGTCTGAAAATCGGCATCCAACTGCAAGAAGAAGGTCGCTTTTGTCGCAGGCTGTATTGGCGGCGTAAGTTCCGTGCATTCCAATCATGCCCGTGGAAAGCGGATGTTTGTTTGGAAAAGCGGATTTTCCCATTAACGACATCGCAACTGGAATGTTCAGTTTTTCGGCGAGGGTTTTCAGTTCCGACGTTGCGTTTGACGCAATCACGCCGCCTCCCGCGTATATGAATGGACGCTTTGAACTGCAAAGAAGTTCCGCGATTCTTTTAATTTTTTCTTCCGACGGAGAATATTTTTTTTCCGCCCTTTCAATACGCATGGAATCTTCCGCGCAGGCAGAAGCCATGTCGGAATGATTTTCCGCAGCAGAATTTTCCAATGCGGGATTTTTCGCCGAATCGTCGGATTTTTTTTCGTTTGTATTTAAAGGAACATAGTCAAACTTGGCGGCCGTAACGTCCTTTGGAATGTCTATCAAAACAGGACCTGGACGGCCGGAGCGTGCGATTTCAAACGCCTCGCGCATGGTTTTTGCAAGGTCTTTTATGTCGTGTATGATGTAATTGTGCTTTGTAATTGGCATTGTAACGCCGGTTATGTCTATTTCCTGAAACGAATCCTTTCCAAGCTGGTTGTTCGGAACGTTGCAGGTAATCGCAACAACAGGAATTGAATCCATGTATGCGGTGGCAATTCCCGTTACAAGGTTTGTGGCGCCCGGTCCGCTTGTGGCCATGCACACGCCAACCTTTCCGGTAGAACGCGCGTAACCGTCCGCAGCGTGGCTTGCTCCCTGTTCATGGGCGGTCAAAATATGGCGAATCCGTTTTGAATTCTTGTAAAGTTCATCATAAATATTCAGTATGGCTCCACCTGGATAGCCAAAAATCGTATCGACACCCTGCTCAATCAAGCATTCAATAACAATCTGTGAACCAGTCATTTCCATTTGCACATTTCCTTTTGGTTGAGATTGCTAAAGAATACAGAATTTTCGCAGTTTATAGAACAGTCTATCGCATGGAGGAGTTTTGTTTTACAGCGTGAGACTTCATAAAAAACAGGAAGCCAAAAAGCAGTACCGCTCCCACAGCGAACGAAATCAAGCCGCTTGCAAAAATATTTATCCTTGACGTTATTCCCGCCGCCACATACGTTACAAATGAAACCGCCGTCACGGAAAGCGCGTAGGGAAGTTGCGTTGAAACGTGGTTCACGTGGTTGCATTGCGCGCCCTCGCTCGCCATTACAGTTGTGTCTGAAATCGGAGAACAGTGGTCTCCGCAGACCGCGCCTGCCATACAGGCGGAAATTGAAATTATACGTATCGGATCGGAGATTCCGGAAAAGACGCTATGCAGATGGGAATCAAAATTCCGAACGTTCCACACGAGGTTCCCGTAGAGAACGCAAGAAAACAGGCTTCTGATGAAATTCGACCTGCCAATCGGAAACACAGTTCCAGACATGATTTTTACATTTGCCCTTACAGTTCTGCTCGGAAAAATCACAAGGCAAAACGAAACCACACCGTCATGTTGAGCGCAGCGAAACATCTGCACGCCCCGTGGCACTTGAAAATCTCGTGTTAAAAAACTATTATACGATATGGCTAATTCGGACATGGTAAAAGAGTTGATACAGGAATTTATAGACGCAGACACGGTTCATGCCGTCGAGATTTTTACAGGCACTGACGACAACAACAAGGACGACGCAGACAAGATTGCCGCGATGTTCGGTTATTCAGGCAGTTTTTCTTCGGCGACCGACGAGGAACACAAAAAGCAGGTAAACAGTTTCAAGAACAACCTTAAACTTCTGATTCAGAAAACGTGGGTTGAAAAAGACGACGTTACACTCAAAGAGGCGATACTGATTCAACTTGATGAACTTGACTGCAGTGCAGGAAACTGGAACAAGGCATACACAAGCCTTCTTAAAATCATTTCAAGCGCCGTGTGTCTGATGTTCGGTCCTCAGACAAAAAACGCAGACTTCTGTGAATATTCACTGCGAATCGACCCGGAATTCGGTATTTTCTGGTGGTTCATAAAGAGCCTCCCCGAAGCGGCGCAGTGGTCTGACGAAAAATCCCGTAATGCTGTTTTGCTGGGAATGTATTTTCTGGCGAATTACTGATTTTTTACGCAAGGCCGGAGCAGATGTTCCGGCTTGATTTTTTTTAATTGTTCAATACACAGAGGATTTTTTTTATGGATTTAAATACAATCTGCGGCGAACTTAGACTAGGTTCTGAAAAACTTGCGCGGCAGAACGCAATGCAGAAAAACGCCGCCATCCTCGCGGTAAAAAACGCATTGGATTCAAAGCGTAAATTCATCATGGAAGCAAACGCGCTCGACGTTGAAAAGGCGCGCAAAGACGGCGTAAAGGAATCCCTTGTTGACAGGCTTTCGCTCGACGACAAAAAAATCAACGGAATTCTTGAAAGCATGGAAGTTGTATTGAATCAGAGCGATCCTGTTGGAGAAGAACTTGCCGGCTGGAAAACACCTAACGGACTTGAAATCCGACAGGTAAGGGTTCCGCTTGGAGTTGTAGGAATAATCTACGAAAGCCGCCCGAACGTAACGGTAGACGCCTTCTGTCTTGCATACAAAAGCGGAAATGCAATACTGCTTAGAGGTTCGTCCAGCGCGTACAACTCAAACAGGGCGATTGTACAGGTCATAAAGGACGCTCTTTCCCAGGTTCCATACGGCGTTCCGTCCGCCATAGAACTTGTAAAAACCGTCGAGGGCGACCATTCCGACGTTGACGCCATACTTAACGCTGTGGGAAAAATCGACGTTGTTCTTCCGCGCGGAGGAAAGCGGCTCATACAGACGGTGGTGCAGAACGCAAAAGTTCCTGTAATAGAAACCGGAAGCGGTGTATGCCACCTTTACGTTGACGAATCCGCCGACATCAAAATGGCCCTGGACATAGCGGAAAACGCAAAAATTCAGCGTCCGGGCGTATGCAACTCAATAGAATGTATTGTTGTGAACAGAAAGATTGCGCATGAATTCCTTGAATCGCTTGAAAAACGTTTTTCAGGCAGGGTAAAATTCCACGCGGACGAGTTCAGCCTTGAAATCCTGCAGAAAGCCGCGCAGGAAAATCCTTCCTGCAGTACGGAAATTGTTCCTGCAACTGAAGACGATTTTGGAAACGAATATCTGGACTACGAATGTTGCGTAAAAACCGTTTCGGACACGGAAGAAGCGGTTTCATACATAAATTCCCACAACACAAAACATTCGGAAACCATAATTACAGAAAACATGAGGAGCGCAAAACTGTTCCAGTCAACAATCGACGCTTCGTGCGTGTATGTAAACGCTTCCACGCGTTTTACAGACGGCGGAGAATTTGGTTTTGGCGCGGAACTTGGAATAAGCACGCAGAAACTTCACGCCCGCGGACCCATGGGCATCCGCGCGCTTACAACAACAAAATATCTCATCCAAGGGGAAGGACAGACAAGATGAATCAGGCGATTTCAGAAGAAATACGTAAGGCACGAAAAATCGTAATAAAAATCGGAAGCAATACACTGGCTCTTCCAGACGGAACGCAGAACACACAGTTCATGCTTGATTTTGCGCGTCAGTGCAGGGCGCTCATTGACCAGGGAAAACAGATTGTTGTTGTATCGTCGGGCGCGCAGGTAAGCGGAGTTTCAACGCTGCACGAATGGGCGCGCAAGAAGGACATTCATTTTAGGCAGGCGCTCTGTGCCATAGGACAGGTTGAACTCATGGCGCAGTGGCGAAAGGCGTTTGCAAAGCAGGACATACACATAGGACAGCTTCTTTTTACAAAGGACGATTTTGAAAACGACCACCGCTCACTGAACATACGCAACACACTTTTTACGCTTGCGGACGAGGGCGTAGTTCCAATAATCAACGAAAACGATTCTGTATCAATCGATGAATTCCACATCGGAGACAACGACAACCTTTCCTCCCTTACTGCCATACTTTGGTCCGCGGATCTTTTGATTCTTTTCAGCGACATAGACGGAATTTTTACGGACAATCCAAAGACAAATCCACAGGCGGAATTGATTCCTACAGTTGACGACATCGCGGAATTAAGGAAGAAAATTACAATCGGTTCGGCAAATTCGTTTGGAACAGGCGGAATCGAAACAAAATTACAGGCGGCGGAAAAAACCACTGTGTACGGAATTCCAATGATTCTTGCAAACGGCGGCGAGGAAAACGTTCTTGAAAAACTTGCGTCGGGACAGGCAAAGGGCACGCTTTTTTTTGCAAAATAACGGATTCTGACTTACAATAGGTGCTACGATGAACCTTAATTTCAAAATTGAGTTCGACATAGCCGGGCTTATTGTAGACGTCATAATTCTTCTTATCATCCAAAGGCTGTACGGAACATCGTCCAAGAACAACAGGCGTTTTGTTTTTTTTCTCTTGATATGCATCGCTTCGGGATTCATGGACATTGTAACCGCTTTTACAATCAGCAATGCGCAGAAAATACCGCCGCTTTTAAATATGTTTTTCAACAACCTGTATCTTTTCCTGGCGGTATACACGGTCCATACAGTGCACGGCTATCTTGTTGACAACATAAAATACAGTTCAAAACTCAGCAAGGCCCTTGCACGCGGTGTCCTGTGTTTTTTTGCCGCCATGCTGGTGGTTAACGCCGTTGTGTCGCTTTTAAGATGGTTTGGAATCGTTGACTTTGTGTTCCTTTTTGACTTTGTGTGGCGGAATTACAATCGCGGAACTTTCTTCATTCTGAATTTCGTAACTCCGCTGTATTACTTCTTCCATGTGGGCTACCTTCTGATTTTCAAGAAAAACCTGTTCACCGCAAAACAGAGGCTTCTTAACAGTTCAATGCTTGTATTTCCGCTTATTGCGGTTGTAATACAGATTGCGTTTCCAACATATCTTCTTACGTTCTTTTCGTATTCAATGTTCACTCTTGTAATTCTTTTCAGCATTGAAACGCCGGACTTTGAGGAACTTGAATATCTAAGAAAAAATCTTGAAAAGGAAGTCGCGCTGCAGACCGCCAAGGCGCATGAACGCCAGAGGAAGATACAGAAACTTTCGATTGAAATTGTAGAAACGCTTGCGCAGGCGATAGACGAAAAGGACAAATACACGAACGGACATTCAAAACGTGTTTCAGAATATTCAGTTCTTGTAGCGAACGAACTTGCGTGGACTCCGGAACGTATAGAAAATCTGCGGGTCGCGGCCCTTCTACACGATGTTGGAAAAATCGGAATTCCCGATGACGTGCTGCAAAAACCGTCCTGTCTTACAGACACGGAATTTGAGGTGATAAAAACCCATACGCTCAAGGGCGGAAGCATACTTCAAAACGTGTCGTCGCTGCCAATCGCCGCTTCTGTTGCAAAGCACCATCACGAACGCTACGACGGAAAAGGCTATCCAGACCACATAGCGGGAAATGAAATTTCTGAATACGCAAGAATAGTTTCAATAGCGGACGCGTATGACGCAATGAATTCAAAGCGTGTTTACAGGGACGGGCTTCCACGGGAACTTATACGCCAGAGGCTTTTTGAAGGCAGGGGAACCCAGTTTGACCCCGACTATCTGGACGTGTTCCTTACGCTTTTTGATTTGGAAATATTGTAGTTTTTACGCCAAAAGAATAATATTGATTCAAGAACTTTTGTATTTTAACTTTATGGAGAATGTATGAAAATTTCCTGCATAGGCACCGGCGCGATGGGCGGCGCGATAATCAAGGCGGTATGCAAAAAAAATCCGTCAAAAGACATTTTTGTAACCGACAAGAACGCAAGGATGGCGTTGGACTTTGCAAAGGAAAACGGCGTAAATTTTGTTGAATCAAACGTTGACGTTGTAAAGGACGCGGACTTTGTTTTTATCGCTGTAAAGCCCCAGTTTTTACAGGAAGTGTTTGAAGAGCTCAGGGGAAAAATTTCGTCCAAAACTGTTGTCGTTTCAATGGCGGCGGGTGTAAAAATCCAAAAACTGAACGAATTCCTTCCGGAAGGACGATTCATACGGATGATGCCGAACGTATGCGCCATGATTGGCGAGGCCATGACGGCGGTTTCACGCGGAGAAGGCGTAAGCGACAGTGAATTTGCGGCCGCAACGGAAATCTTGCGCGCGGCAGGACGCGTTGAGGAAGTTCCTGAAAAACTCATGGACTGTGTTACGGCTGTAAGTGGCTCAGGACCTGCGTTCGCCTTTGTTTTTATAGAAGCGATGGCGGACGCTGCGGTTCTTTCCGGAATGTCAAGAAAACAGGCTTACATTTACGCGGCGCAGACTTTAAAAGGCGCGGCGGCAATGGTTCTTGAAACAGAAAGGCATCCTGCGGAACTCAAGGATTCGGTGTGTTCGCCCGCCGGCACAACAATCGAAGGCGTGTCAGCGCTTGAGGAAAACGGATTCAGGAACGCCGTTATAAAGGCGGTGTCCGCGGCAAAAAAACGCTCTGAAGAACTCGGAAAATAAAACAGAACCATTCCTTTTCTTTTCATACTGTAAGGATGGCGGTCGCACTGTAAAACCAAGTTGCAAATCAAAACGAAACAGTTTTACAGCGCGAATTGGACGCGTTTTTTCGATGGTGAACGCGTTGTAAAACCAACCTGCAAATCAAAACAAAACAGATTTACAGCGCGCCCGCCGTGCCTTACGCGCGGCTTTCTGTAAAAGTCAGCCTTCGTAGGTTTTTAGGATTCCTTCCGCGGTCTGGACGCGCGTCTGCCTCAGGTTCATGCTCTGTTTTTCTATAAAATGGTGCGCCTGGGATTCCGTCATGTTCAAATACTGAATCAGAATGAATTTGGCACGATTTATAAGACGTTCTTCTTCGATTGAATTCTCAAGTTCCAGTTTTTCCATGCGCGTTCGGGAAAAACGTTTTTTTTCCGCGACAAAAAATTTCACTGTTCTTTTAAAAAATCTTTCTTCGGCGGAATTTGAATTTGGCGTAAAACTTTCGATTACAAAAATTCCTGCGTCCTCAAGCCTGTTCCGTAAAAAATCGCCACAGTCCTGACAGACAAGAATGATTCCAGAGTCCGTGTTCCGCGCAAAATATTCCGCAAGTTCAACGGCGGCGGAGTCTGAATCTACAATGTTGAACACAAAAATGTCAAAATCTTCGTATTCGCCTGCGTTTTTCGCCTTTTCGGCGCCTGTGGCTGCAAGTTTTCGCGCAAATCCGTTGAACACGTCAAGATTTTCTATGCCGCGTATTATTCGGGAATCTTCTGAATTTATGAACAGAACAGAATTCATACTAAAAAACTTACTCCATTTGACAAAGTAAAGCAATTGAAAACGTCGTATTTTGTGATAAAATAAACTATGACCAATAAAAATACATTTGCAAAAGTGGTTGCCGCAGTTTCAGTCGCCGCGGTTTTACTGATTGCAGCTTCGCTTGTAATTGTTTACGCGGTGAACAAAAAGCCTCGCGCGGCGTTCTACGGAATTTCTGAATCTACACGTCTTGAAATCGTAAAGAACCTTCAGAAAACAGCCACCCGAAAAAACGGAAAAGAGCCATACGCCGTAATCGTGCTGGACGACACTGTTTCGCTTGAACAGTCGCTTCGAAAGTCAAAAAAAATCGACATTCTTTTTATAAACGACGGACTTAACGCCAAAAAAGCGTATGAAACTGTACAGAAAAAAGATTTGGGTTTTGTAAAGGCTGAATCCCTGAACGGAATTTCAACTTCGATTAAAAACTCCGTTCCGGAATACCGCGACAGGTTTTTTAAAAATACAGTAAAGAAAAACCCAGGCCAAGAGGAAGCCGTGGTTCTTGCAGAAAAAAACAGGCTTCATACAAAGGTGTGCGCCGTTCCCATTTTAAGCGACCACTACGAAATCAACGTTAAATACGATTTTTTTGAAAAAAGCTCGGTCGGTTCTGTAAAATCAATTTCCGATCTGGAAAAAATCGCGGAATTTACAAGGGAAAAAGTGTCCGCTCCTGTAATTTTTGCCGCCGCCGACGACACGGAACTTATAAACGTGTACGGGGCATTGACCGAAGCGCTTTCAGGAAAAGACGCCTGGAAGGCCGCCGCGGCTCAGATACAGAATCTTTCTGTTTCAGAAAAAGGTCAAAAAGAATTTTCTGAACTTGCGGAAAAACTTACACGCGAGGGCGGCGAGTTTTACATGGCGAACGAAATCTTAAAAAAGTGGAACGAAAACCGTTTTTTTCCACGGAACATAGCGCAGATTTCAAAACGCGACGTAAGGGCGTATGTTTCTTCCGGCGGAAACGCGATTCTGTTTTTGACTTTGGAAGAACACAGGTCTTACGAAAAGAATGTCATTGGCGAATATTCAAGCATTTATTATCCGTCGCAAACTGCCGGCGCATACAGACATTTTACCGCTCCTGTAATTATGGCGGTCCCTCTTTCAAGAAATGAAATTTCACGCGCTTCAATAATACGGCTTTCAGGCGAATTCCAGAAAAATCTTACGTTTGACACGGGGCTTGCACCTGTAAGGACGCAGGCGGCGGTTCCAGACAGACAGGCGGACGACGCCAGGTATTGGATTGCGGCATCTGAAACGCCTTTTCCTGCAATGAGCGACGCCGCTTTTTTAAACGCCGCGCAGAAGTCGGCGTTTGCAGAATCGCTTCGCAGGAATCTAAGATTATTTTGAAAAAGCGCCTGTGGCCGCCATTACAGAAAGCGTGGTTGAAATCGCCGTAAGGGTAGTGGTTATTACAGGAGCGTACTTGTTGAAGTAATACGTGAACGATGTTGTCTGGGCGGTTATGGTTGACTCCGGCGTTATCATGTCCTTTTTTGAACATGGCCTGTTGTTTTTGTCCTGTATTTTTATCGTTCCCGATGTGTTCTGGTTCTTGTCAAAACCGCCTGCAAGTCCGATGTAGTATTCCCACGTCCTGTCGGGAATGTATGGATATCTGCCTGGAACACGTACCGCGCCCGCCACTGTAACGAAACTCTGTGAAAAAGGAACCATAAGAACGTCGTAAGGTTCTACAGAAAATTCCGAAGAATAGTTTTTGTCGTACAGTATGTTTTCCAGGTTTATTGGAATCATGTTAGTTCCACGGCGGATGTATGCGTTCTGCAGGTCTGAACTTGCCGAAAAATAACTGTGGTTTCTTCGTACAAAAAACGCGTAGTTTTCGCCTTCGTTGAACGGCACGGAAATTTTATTTGACGAAACAAGTTGAGTGTCGTCCTGAGCTACAAACACCGCGCCCTCAAGGAATACAACTTGAACAAGGTCGTCATACGAGCCAATCCATACAGAATCATTGTCAAGAAGTTCATAGCCTTCGTCGAAAATTTTTGAATCCAGATAAAGTTTTCTTCCGCTGCTGCCCACTGCGTCGTAGGTTCTAAAAAGTTCAATCCGCGATTTGTCCGCCCTGTGTGAAAGTCCGTCGCCATAGGTTTTATACAGTTCAATGAAATTTTCATCATCAAGAATTTCATAGGTTCCAGGACGTTCAACCGCGCCGCTTATTGTGATTTTTCTGGTGTGTCTTGAAATTACAATCGTGTCTTCGGGGCGTAAATACGGATTCTGCGTCAAATCGCCGTATCTTGAAGCCTTGAACAGATCGTATGTGGCGGTTTTACCGTTTTTTGAGATTACCGTTACAAAACGTCTTGACGCGGAATCTGTAAGGGAATCGTCAAGCACGGAAGAAAGCCTGTTCAACGCCCACGTCTGTTTTATCTGGGTTGATTCCACCTCTCCCTTTACAACCACGCTGAAACTTGAAGGGTTCAAGATAAAAAACTGCACGCCGCCCATTGGATAGTTGCGGTTCACAACATCTTCCACCTGCTGTTTTAACTGCATGAACGTTTTTCCAGAACCGTTTATGGTGGCAAGGTTTGCAACCCTGATTGTGTATGAGGAGTCTACTGGAATTGTATAGGTTACGGCATTTGTTCCTACCGCATACGAAAGCTGGTATACATCGCCCGCCGTTACAGGATAGTCTTTTGTGGCGTTTGCAAGCTGAGGCTTTGACTGGAATTCTTCCGCGTCCGCCTGCGACAGTGCCGTCCGTAATTGCGATGTCTGCGACTGAACTGTCCGTGACTGTGAATGAGCGAAATTTAAAAACAAGGCTGAAACAAAAAGAACTGCGCTTTTTTTTAAGTTCGATTTCATAAATGATTGCCCCTATGTTTTGATTGAAAATGAAGACTGTCGAGTCACCTTTGTTTTGAAGAATACTTTATTAGACTAGTTTAATCAATTATGCTAATATTTGGCGACCTTCTAGGAGTTTTAGGTCTATTTTAACACTGGAGAATAAATATGAAACTTTGGAACAAAGGCGTCTATCTTGTGAACGGTAGGCTTTCCGAAACTGCGCCAAATACAAATCAGTCCGAGGCGGCTAAAAAAACAATCGCCTATTCGATTCTGCAGAAGCACAACACTTCGGGTGATTCTGAAAAACTTAAAATCAAATTCGACAAAATCACTTCGCACGACATAACGTATGTTGGAATCATACAGACTGCAAGGGCTTCTGGACTTGAAAAATTTCCTATTCCCTATGTCCTTACAAACTGCCACAACTCTCTGTGCGCCGTTGGTGGAACAATAAACGACGACGATCATATGTTCGGTCTTACCTGCGCCCAGAAATACGGCGGAATATACGTTCCTCCGCACCAGGCGGTCATCCACCAGTTCGCGCGAGAAATGCTCGCGGAATGTGGTTCAATGATTTTGGGTTCAGACAGCCACACTCGTTACGGCGCGCTTGGAACTCTGGCGATTGGAGAAGGCGGCGGCGAGCTTGCAAAACAGCTTCTGAACAAGACCTACGATGTAAATATGCCCGGTGTTGTTGCTGTGTATCTTAGCGGAACACCTGTTCCAGGCGTTGGACCTCAGGACGTGGCCCTTGCGATAATAAAGGCGGTTTTTGACAACGGCTACGTAAAGAACAAGGTGATGGAATTCATAGGTCCCGGTGTAAAGAATCTTTCCGCGGATTTCAGAATCGGTGTTGACGTTATGACAACTGAAACAACCTGTCTTTCTTCAATATGGGAAACTGACGGAAAAATCGAGGAATGGTATGCGATACATTCTCGCCCGGAGGCATACAAAGAGATGAACGCCCAGGACGGAGCGTATTACGACGGCGCGATTGAAATAAATCTGGACGAAATACGCCCGATGATAGCCCTTCCGTTCCATCCTTCATGCGGCTATACAATCGACGAACTGAACGCCAATCTTGACGCCATTCTTGCGGAAACGGAAGAGCGCGCGAAGGTTTCCTTTGGAAACAAGGTTGACTTCAAGTTGAGGAACAAAATAATCGGCGGAAAACTTTATGTTGACCAGGGCGTAATAGCAGGCTGCGCGGGCGGCGGCTACGAAAACATCTGCGCAGCGGCGGACATATTGAAAGGAAAGGATTCTGGAAACGGAAAATTCCTTTTGGACGTTTATCCTGCCTCAATGCCTGTATACAAGGCGCTCATGGAAAACGGAGCGTTCAGCGCGCTTGTAAATGCGGGCGCAATCGTAAAAACCGCATTCTGCGGACCTTGTTTTGGAGCGGGCGACACGCCTGCAAACGGCGCGCTTTCAATACGCCACTCCACGCGGAACTTTCCAAACCGCGAAGGCTCAAAAATCCAGAACGGACAGCTGGCGTCGGTCGCCCTCATGGACGCTCGTTCAATCGCGGCTACAGCGGCAAACAAGGGATTCCTTACGCCCGCCACGGAATTTGACACGGAATTCAGCGGAAAAAAATACGTTTTCGACAAGACAATATACGAAAAACGCGTGTACGATTCAAAGGGAAAGGCGAATCCAGACGTGGAAATTCAGTTCGGTCCAAACATCAAGGACTGGCCGGAGCAGAAGGCGCTGTCAGACGACCTGCTTGTAAAAGTTGTTTCGGAAATACATGATCCTGTTACAACCACCGACGAACTCATTCCGTCCGGTGAAACGTCTTCGTTCCGTTCAAATCCTCTTGGACTTGCGGAATTTACATTGAGCCGACGCGATCCAGACTATGTTGGAAGGGCAAAGGCTGTGCGGGACCTTTCTGACGACGTTAAGGGCGAAATAGAACGTGTCGCGGAAATTCTTTCCAAAAAAGACGAGGCTCTTGGAAAAAAAGTACGTCATGCAGGCGTTGGTTCTACAATTTTTGCCGTAAAGCCTGGCGACGGTTCTGCAAGGGAACAGGCCGCGTCCTGCCAGAGGGTTCTTGGAGCGTCCGCGAACATAGCGAACGAATACGCCACAAAACGCTACCGTTCAAACCTCATAAACTGGGGAATGCTTCCGTTCATATACAAGGACGGCGACAGGAATCTGCCTTTTGCAAACGGCGACTATGTTTTTGTTCCTGGAGTCAAAAAAATGGTTGAAGAAAAACTCGCCTCTGTAAAGGCGTATTCTGTCAGGAAGGACGGAACTGTAAATGAGTTTGAACTTTCCACGGGCGACCTTACGGACGACGAACGAAAAATCATTCTTGCAGGATGTCTTATAAACTTCTACAGAAACTAAACTAAAAAAAACGGGGCTGTCCTGCAGGTTTTAAAACTTTACAAGGACAGCCTTTTTTTTTGCCGCAAGCATTTTCTTTCTTACACGGCGCGCAGTTTTTCTTACAGATTGTTTACAAAAACCTTTCCGTTGTCACGGCATAGGTGCTGCGCTGCGATGCGGCCCGTCGCGGCTGCGATTGGAAGTCCTCCGGGCATATTCTGTCTTTGTCCCGCAAAATAAAGGCCTTTGACAGACTTTGACTTTACAGGATAGTTTTCAAATTTTGTGTCGGGACCAAGCACGCTCATCCAGCTTCCCTCATACGAATTTGTGTAGCGTTCGTACGTAAGAGGAGTTGCAACGTCAATCACTTCTACATTTCCGCGTATTTCAGGCATGAATTTTTCAAGCCTGTCTATGAGATTCTGCGCGACCTCCATTTTTTTGTCCCTGTAAGTTCCGTCCAGTTTTGCGTTTTTCCAATATTCATAACTGTTTCCCAGAAGCAGACAGGTGAGGCTTGTGCATCCTGCAGGAGAATGGTTTTCGTAAAGCGCGTAATTGTTTATCCTGAGTTCTGTAAATTCAAGTCCGCCTGCCTGCAGAGGTTTTTCCAATGGATATACAATTCCGCGTGGATAATTTTTTAAATCCGCCCTTATTCCAAGGCATACAAACATATTCTGTTCAGTTACAAGATTTTTCCGTAAGGATTTCGCCCACGGCTCTGAAAATCCGCCTTCAAAAAGCGTGTCGATTGCCCTGCGTGAATCTTCTGTAACTATTACAGCGTCAGCAGGAATGATTTCATCGCTTCCTTGAACCATTACGCCGCGAACTTTTTTATCTTTTATAAGAACTTTGCATACTTCTTTTCTGTACGTGATTGTTCCGCCCAAATCTGTAAAAGTTTTTGCCATGTTGTTCGCCATCTGTATTGAACCGCCCAAAGGATAGCCGCAGTCTCCACTTGCAAAAGAAGCCATTGTATAGACAAGCGAAAGTGCGTTGTATCTTGCGCCGATTATCGTTCCAAGAAGATGCCTTACGTTTTTATTCTTGAATCTTGAAATGTATTTTTGTGCAGGCATTTTTGAAAGTTTAAGATATACAGAGGCAGCCGGCGTCATCTTTAAAAGTTCCAGAATTCCAGAACGTGTTTTTTTCTTGGACTTCAGGAATGGAATGTCGCTGACCGTCTTGTGGACGTTCATAAATTTTTTGATGTGCGAGCAGAGTTCGTTTATGTATTTTTTGTCTTCCGGGGCAAATTCAAGGAAATGCGCCTTCAATTTTTCTAAGTTTCTGTAAAAGTGAAGATTTTTTTCGCCGTCAACAAGAGTGTAAAAAGGGTCTCTAAGATAGACTGGATTGTTTTCCTGCAGCGCGCCAAGTTCCTTCCAAACCTTGAACAGCGGCATTTTTTCAGACGAACCTGTAAGCCAGTGCATTCCGCCCTCAAAAAGATAGCCCTTACGCGACCAGCTTGTGGAAAGTCCGCCCGGAACAATGTGTTTTTCAAGGATTGTAACGTCAAAACCGGAGCGTTTTGCGTAAATTCCTGCCGAAAGTCCCGCGACTCCCGCTCCTATTACAACGACTTTTTTTGCATCTGATTCTGACATTTGTTTCCTCGCGGTCATTTGTTTTTCTTTGTAAATTTAAGTTTGGAAATCGCGTCCGGGTCGTTTTTTATGTTTTCCACGGCGTTTCTAAGGAAGGCTATGAACAGCGCGATGAACACCGCCGCGAATGTGATTATTATGCACAGTTTTCCACGGCTTGGACTTGACTTCATGTCAGGAACTTCCGGACGTTCAAGAATCTGGAACACGGGAGACTCGCTTGCCATCTGAATCTTTAAAAGTTCGTACTGGGTTTTTATCTGCTTGTATACTTCCTGCTGGGCCGTAAGTTCCATTTGAATTTTTGTTGTTGTAAGCGAGATTGAACTGTACACGGAAGAACCGGAGGCCACGGAATGTCCGACGTTTTCAACCTGTCTTTGAAGCCTTTGAATTTCTGCGAACGAGGATTCTATGTTTTTTTCAAGGTTCGCCTTTTGAATTTTGTTTTTATCGACTCCAAGTTCGTCAAACCTGTTTGAAATCCAGTCCACCGAAAAATTTACAACTTCCTGCGCAAAAAGCGGGTCTATGTCCGTGAACGAAATTGTAAAGACACCGCTTTCATCGTCCGAGGAAGCACTTAATTTTTCCTTTATCCATTTTCTGCTGTCCGACAAAGGATGTTTTGCTTTTTCAAATTCTTCCCGCTCAAGGATTTTAAAATTTTCTACAATCGCGTCAAGAAGCGGATTTGAGCCTGCAAGGTAGATTGCAAGTGAACTGTATGAGGAACCCGCCGACGCGTTGATTCCAAGAAGCCCTGAAAGTGTGGATGAACTTAACGCCGCGGAAAGCGCGCTGTTTTTTGAGTTTGACTCATTTATGAGCATGTTCGCCTTGGACGTGTATTTGTTCGGCAGGAATGATTTTTCTGGAGGAAGCATTATTGAAACGATCGAAATCAGAACCGCAAACACCATCGCACAGGCTACAATCGCAACTTCCATCTTTATGTATTTTAAAACTACGGAAAATAAATCAAGGAGCGAAATTTCGTCTGACTTTTCGCCTGAACTTATGTTTTTTTCCACAGTTTCCGAAACATTCTTGTTTTCCATAAAAAATCCTTGTCAGTTTTATTTTTGCACATTGAACAATACGCAATGGATTGAACCGCCTAATACTACCACAATGAAATATTTTCTAAAAGTAGAGAATTGGACGCGCTTTTTCTATCGTTACCGCACAATCTGAAAACAAAACCATAATATTTAAAAATAGTTTTATAATGCGGTTGACCAGCATTGCAACTTATTACAAAGTGATATATATATATATATA
>JBHAFG010000036.1:0-6524 GCA_041855945.1 Treponema sp.
GGGAAGGGAAAAAAATCCTGAAAACAAGACCGCATCCTCAAAAAATACAGAAGACTCAACGTCTGAGGGCGGAAATGAAAATCCGTCTGAAGAAAACACATCTTCCGCGGACAGTGAAACACCTGAACCTGCAGAAGGTTTACAGGCTCCATTTGAGGAAGATGCGCAGGAATCTCCGTTTGATTTTCTTCCAGAAGATTCCACGCTCCAAGGTCCGAGCGGCGAAAGACCGGAATACATTCCTCCGCAGAATCCGTATGAAAATCCATACAGGAATGAACGTGGCGGACCTGCAAGACCGGACAATCCTTTCTATCGGGAAAATCCTTCAAACCAGGGACTTTCTCCAGAAGCGGAACGAAAACTGAACGACACCCTGAGCGAGGCGAAAAAGGCCGTGGAACAGGCGCGCGAGGCGGCGCAGAACGCAGCGGATTCAGCGGCGACTGTAGACAACGCGGAAAACCTTATAAGCCAGATGACGGAGGACGCGGCAAGAAAACTTCAGAACGCCGCCGACGACATACAGGCGCAGATGGAAGAGGCTCGCGCGGCGATGGAAAAATCCGCGGCGCAGAGGGCCGAGGCGGAAGAAAAAGAACGGCGGAAAGCCATGGCGGACAAAACAGAGCCAGACGTAAAACAGGATTCCGCCGAAAATCCACAAACGCATGACACGGAACACGACAGCGCAAACGACGGCGGACATGACGAATCGCATGGCGCACCGCATGACGGCGAACACGAAAACTACGACGACATACCTTTTGCCGAAAGCGTGGATTCAGACGGACTCAATTCCGTTTCCGGCGCGCAAGGCTCTGGCGTCCTTCAGGCAAATTCTGCAAAGTCCGACTTTGACGAAACAGACGTCGCAAACAGGGAGGCGTTCGAACAGTACCAGAAACTAGTGAACCAAGTTTCACAGGTTCTGCCGCTTGTTGAAAACATGCTTGTAAACAAGGAAGACTCAAAGAAATTCCAGAAGGAAATAGACCTCTTCTACCAGCTCAAGGAACTGGGCGACTTTCTGCCGCCTGAACAGAAGCAGGAATTCCTTACAAGCAGGATGAGGGTCCTCCTTGACTTTTTGATTGCAAAACTTTCAGGACGGCCGGGACTTTTAAAGACCACGGACTCACTGCGGCGCAGCGGAGTTTTTGAAAAACTGGACGAAACGCTGCTTGAAAAAGTCAGCCCAGAATACGAAAACTACAGCGAACGGCAGCTTATGAAAAAAGTCATATCGGACATGAGGCGAATGACTTCCTCGCTGAACGACAGGAACCTTGCGACAGGACTCGACAGGCTGGCGAAAGAGGCGGAACAAAAACTATAAAATTCAACAGGTTTAAAAAAATGGACGAAAAGAAAAAAAACTTGCTGAGGAGCGGGCTTCTTCTTTCTATAATGACGTTCGCGTCAAGGATAATGGGACTTGTACGCGAGATGACAAAGGCGAAGTTCCTTGGAACAAGCGCATACGCGGACGCTTTTGGAATAGCATTTATGATTCCAAACCTTTTCAGACGGCTCTTCGCGGAAAACAGCATCTCGGTGGCGTTCATTCCAACGTTCCGCGGACGCATTGAAGACGAAAACAACGCTGAAATCCTTAAAAAAAACGAGACGCACAGGCAGACGCAGGAATTCGTGTCGTCAACACTGACGCTCGTTTCATTCCTCACGGCCTGCGTCGTGGCGGCCGGTGTTACGCTTGCAAATTTCATCGTTCCGATTTTCTTCAAGGGAGACGCGGACTCCCAGGTTCTTTCCGAAGCGGCGCTTCTTACACGGATAATGTTCCCGTACCTTTTTGTAATTTCAATCGCGGCATTCTTTCAGGGAATACTGAACGGAGTTGGAGTTTTCGCGCCGTCTGGATTCACGCCCGTGCTGTTCAACGGCGTGGTAGTCCTCATAACATACATACTGACTCCGCAGCTTGTAAAAGTCCAGGGAAGTTCCACCCTTCCATACGAGGCTCTCGCCGCAAGGGCGATGAGCTTTGGCGTAATAACAGGCGGCTGCGTGCAGGCCCTGTTCCAGTGGCCGTTTGTAAAAAAAACAGGCTGGAAGACCACGCTTACAGGACTAAAAAAAGCGTTCAAGAACCCAGGAACAAAAAAAGTCGCGGCCCTCATAGGACCTACAATAATCGGAATGGCGGCGTACCAGCTGAACGACGTTGTTTCCACCGCGGTCGCAGGAAAAATCGCGACGGGAACAGTGGCAAGCCTTCAATATTCGCTGCGCCTCCAGGAACTCATACTCGGAATTTTTGCGGTTTCAATAGGAACTGTAATCCTTCCGGACCTCTCTTCCCTTGCAAAAAAACTTGAATGGGAAAAATTCAACAGTCTTCTTTCACAGGCGATAAGGATAATCACACTGATTACAATTCCAGTAACGTTCTATTCACTTGTATGCGGAAAAGACCTCATCTCGCTGGTGTATAAAAAAGGCAGTTTCGACGACGCGTCCGTAATGCAGACCCTCTCCGTCTTCCGCTGGCACATAGCGGGACTTTTCTTCATAGCGGTGAACAGAATAATAACGCCCGCGTTCTACTCCCAGTCGAACACAAAACTTCCAACAATCGCGGGAATAACAAGCCTTGCGTGCAACATGGTGCTTGCAGTTTCACTCGCCCTTGCAATGAAGGGTGAAGGAATCGCGCTCGCCCTCTCGGTTTCAAGCGCGATAAACACGGTCTTTCTTTTCGTCTTCATGAAAAAAATGCCGTCGATGGAATACAAAAAAATCGCGCTCCAGATGGTTTCATACGTCGTAAAGATGACGGCGTTTGGAGCGACCGCGGCCTGCCCTACGTATTTAATACGCCCCTTCCTTCTTGAAGCGTTCAAGGGACACGACAGGTTCATAAGTTTTGGTCTTCCCGTGCTTGTAACGGCTCTGACGTTCCTTGCGGCAGGAATCCTGCTTCTTGTAATATTCAGGGATGAAACCGCAATGGCGCTTGCAAAAAGAATCAGGACGAGGTTCAAAAAATAGACTCACAGTTCCGCATAAAAAAGAGCGTAAACTTTAAAAAAACACGCGTTGTATTAAATTCTTCAAAGCGTTAAAATCTGACCCCTATGAAGAACTATACAAAAGACGAACTTAGGGAACTTTACGACGACAGGCGAGACGAAATCGTAGATTATCTTATAGAACACAAACTGGGGGCGGCCGTATTCATCGACAGCGAGGAACGGCGCGACCCTTCGATAAGATATTTTACAGGGCACACGGGAGACGCCGTCCTCATAATATTTGAAACTGGAAAATCCGTACTGATTCCGTGGGACGAAATACTTGCAAAAAAGACCGCTTCCTGCGACAAGATGATTCCATACACACGCTACAAGAACAACGCCATACAGGCGGTACAGGCAAACCTTAACGCAGCGAAGGGAATCGACAGCATGAAGCTTGAACTTCCACCAAGCACGCCCTACCCCACATTCCTTAAATACATCGACGCGCTGCCGCTGTGGGATGTTCTTTGCAGGGAGGAAGGCGTGCACCAGTTTGCGGTGGAACGGCGCATGGTAAAGGACGAATACGAAATACAGTGCATAAGGGAGGCCTGCCGTGTAGGAGACCTGATTGCAGAAAAAATAATGCAGGGCGTACAAGACGGCTCTGTAAACACGGAGTCGGACGTGGCGCTTCTTGTAGAAAAAGAACTTCGCGTCAACGGCTGCGAAAAAACAGGATTCGACACGCTTGCGGCAGGACCTTCAAGAAGCTGGGCCATACACGCCTTCCCAGGCTACACAAACGCACCTTGGCCGGCGGAAGGACTTTCAATACTCGACTTTGGCGTGGTCTACGAGGGATACACAAGCGACATGACAATAACGGTCGCAAAGGGAAACCTCACGCCGAACCAGGAAAAAATGCTCGACCTTGTACAGGTTGCGGCGGACGAATGTCTTCTTCTTTACAAAAAGGACTTTCCTGTAAAAAAGGCGGCAGAAAGGGCTGCGGAAATATTTTCCGCCTCAAACAAGAGCATGCCGCACACATTGGGACACGGAATCGGACTTGAAATCCACGAATACCCAAGGGTCAGCGTAAAAATGACGGAAGACGTGAAATTCAAGGCGGGAATGGTCGTAACACTGGAACCCGGACTTTACGAAGAAGGTTCGGGCGGAGTCAGGCTTGAAAACGACGTGCTCATCACGGAAGATGGAAACGAAGTTTTAACCCATTCAAAGATTTTCAGACTTCCCTGACGGCTGACCGATGGATTCAATACGGCAGTCCGCGACGAATTTTTCGCAAACTTTCCGGACTGTAAGAATTCCATACGTTCCATTCTCGCCAAGGCTTCCAGGATTCATGACAAGAGTTTCGCCGATTTTTTCAATGCCAGCACCCTCGTGTATATGACCTGCAAGCACAAAAAGGGGATTTTTTTCCCTTATGAAGTCAGTGAAAATTCCAGAACCTGCGTGCATTCCAGGCGCGAAGGAATCGACCTTTTCAGCCTTTGGAGGATTGTGTGAAACCACGATTAAATTCCGCCATGAAACTCCGCTGTTTTCAGCCTCAACTGAATCAAGAATTGAAAAATCGGACTGAAGATCTTCAAGGCTTCTTTCGTTCGGTGTTTTTCCTGTAAAAACGCTCGCCCCTCCAGAGCCTATGACCGCAACACCGCCCGTATAATTCAGCGTGCGCTCCGCGTTTATGCCCTCGTCGGTAAGACGGTCTGAAAAATCAGGCAGGTCGCAGTTTCCAAGCACGGCGTATATCTCGTCATGTTTTTTAACGAGGGCCTGCAGCACAGGCTCGGAAGTTTCAGGCTTGAAACATTCAGCAAAATCTCCAGCAAAAAGCACGGCGTCAACCGTCTTGAAAACGTCATCAAGGCGTTCAAGCGCGTCGATGTTTCCGTGAACATCGCTTATACACAAAAATTTCATAAAATCCTCCAGGAACTAGTCAATCCGGTCAATCGCCTTTTTTAGAGCGTCCATCTGGGCGGCGGTCCCGATTGTTATCCTCACATAATCTTCTATCGCGCTGTTTGGAAAATGCCTAACAAGAATCCCCTGCTCCTTTATGTTCCTGTAAACATCCTTTCCAGACATTCCGCGCTTTTTTGCAAGAACAAAATTCGTGCGGCTTTCAATCGCCTCCCAGCCCTTCGACTCAAGAAAATCAAGGAAGGACCTGCGTTCGGCTACAATTTTTTTTGCACAGTCGGCGTAATACCACGGATTTTCACAGGACGCAACGCCCGCCACCTGGGCCACAGCGTCGATAGGAAAATGGTTCATGCTGTTCTTTACGGTCGTAACGTGAGCGACAAGTTCAGGATCTGCGACTATATAGCCAAGCCTAAGTCCCGCGGCGCAGAGGCTCTTGCTGAAGGTCCTTACCACAACAAGATTCTTGAAGTCCTTCAAAAGAGGAATGCAGCTTTCTCCGCCAAAATCACAGTAGGCCTCGTCAACCACCACCACCCGGTCGTTCGGAAGTTTTTCAAGCATTGAACGTACGAGGTCCCGCGAAAGGGAAAGACCGCTTGGCGCGTTTGGATTTGCAAATATAAGACCTCCGCGATGCCTTTGCGCCCGTAAAACCATTTCATCAACGTCGATGGAGAGGTCTGCACGCATTGGAACCGCGTCAAGAGGAATTCCGTAAAAACCCGCGTACACTGGATAAAAACTGTACGTGGAACTTGGAAGGACAAGCGGTGATTCTCCTCCAAAAAAAGCGTAGAACACAAACGAAAGAACCTCGTCGCTTCCGTTTCCGCTGTAAATCATATCAGGCGTGACCGGAAAAGGAATCCTGTCCTCGTCTGAAGGCTCGCATGAAGTTCCAGAAATTTTTGTACGGCACAGAACTCCTCCCGTACTGTTCAAGAGGGAGGCGATCGCCGAATGAAGTTCAAGGGAGTCGGGGTCAGGATAGACGGAAAGCCTCATGGGATTTTTCCGCACAAAGTCAGCGATTTTTTCCTGCACGGCGGAACATGGCGGATATGGATTTTCGTTGGCGTTCAGTTTTACATACCCCCTGTCCTTAGGCTGCTCGCCAGGAACATAGGGATTGAGGTTTTTCATACGTGAAGAAATCATGGCTCAATAATATTGCTTTTGACGATGAATTACAACAAACATTCAACGCGGATTGCATTTCATGACGACCGCGCTCGCTCCGTTACTCGGTTCAAGTTCCCCCCAGACGCAACGGTCCGTTAAATAAAAAAACGCCACTCTGCTACGAGCGGCGTTAGAGCCAACTCCCGGACTTGAACCGACCCTACACTCGCGAACCTCCTGTTCGCTCCCTCCGGGGCGCCTGCGCTCGCTTCCGGCGGCTTCCTGCCGCCTTTTCGGTCTTACGACCGCGCTCGCTCCGTTACTCGGTTCAAGTTCCCCCCAGACGCAACAGTCCGTTAAATAAAAAAACGCCACTCTGCTACGAGCGGCGTTAGAGCCAACTCCCGGACTTGAACCGACCCTACACTCGCGAACCTCCTGTTCGCTCCC
>JBHAFG010000037.1:0-13077 GCA_041855945.1 Treponema sp.
GTCATCGCACCCCGTCCAGTAGCGTCCGCCACCAACTGGGCGACCGTAGCAGTTCCCTTTGCGAAAGCGTCAAATTCAAATACACCTACAGGACCGTTCCATACAACAGATTTTGCAGCTGCAAGAACTTCCTTGTAAAGTTCGATTGTCTTAGGACCAACGTCCATCGCCATAAGATTGTCGGGAATGTCAACGCCGTCCACCGCAACAGGAACGGCCGCCGCGTCAAATTTATCCGCTGCAACATGGTCTACAGGAAGCACAATCTTCACTCCCTTTGCCTGGGCGTCAGAAAGAAGTTTCTTTGCCGTGTCGATAAAATCGTCCTCAACCAAAGAAATACCAACCTTGTGTCCCTGCGCCTTCAAGAAAGTGTAGGCCATTCCGCCTCCAATTATGAGGGCGGAAGCGTTTTTAAGCAGAGATTCCAAAACAGCGATTTTTGAAGAAACCTTTGCACCTCCGATAATGGCAACCTGCGGCTTTGGAGGGTTTTCAACCATCGGCTGGATGTATTTTACTTCTTTTTCCATAAGGAATCCGCCCACCGATTCAACCTTCATGAATTTTGCAATTGAAGCCGTAGAAGCCTGATCGCGGTGCGCAGTTCCAAAAGCGTCGTTCACAAAAATGTCGCCGTAACCTGCAAGTTCCTTTGCCATTACATCGCGTTCCGCCGCGTCCTTTGACGTTTCTTCCTTGTGGAAGCGAACGTTTTCAAGCATCGCAACTTCACCGTCGCCAAGAGAATCAATTGCGGATTTCTGACCAAGAGCGTCAGGAAGGAATTTTACATTTTTTCCAAGTTTTTCAGCAAAGTATTTTACAACAGGAGCCATTCGGTTCTTGCCGTTGATGAAATTCTCGCTGTCAGCGTCCGTCCAAGTTTTACCGGCCTTTTCAGCCTTTTCCTTCGCCTTTTTAACGTCCTTGTTAGGGTCTCCCAAATGGCTCATCAAAACCAAGGAACGTGGAGAATTCTCAAGGATATATTTTATAGTCGGAAGCGCCGCCATGATTCGAGTGTCGTCCTGCACAACGCCGTCCTTCATTGGAACGTTAAAATCAACACGCATGATGATGCGCTTGCCCTTCAAATCAACATCTTTTACTGTTTTGATCATCTTTTGACCCCTGTAATTAAAATAAGCCGCATGTATACACGGCAAAGTTTCCCCTTCGATTCAAGACCTCAAGGGTTGCTGTTCGATTTTAATCTTTTTGATACATAAATTCAATTCTATTTTATGGAAGTTTATGGCAGGACTTTTGATTTTGACAGTTTCAGGAAAGAGAGCGCGAAGTCTTACAAAACGGACGAACTGTCTTACAGAGAGGCTGTCCTGTTTTCCTTTTTCTCAAGGATGTCGTAAATACGCAAAAGACGCGGAACGTTGTAACGCAGTATGAAAGTCGGAAGAAAGCTTAAAAACGCGTTCACAGTCGCGGCGGGAGGAGTAACCGTCAATATGAACTCCGGAGGAAACGCCAGCAGAATCAAGAACGCGAACACAAGGTCAAAAATATGACAGAAAACGCCAAAATTGCTTTCCACGATAAATTTTTCTATGTATTCCCTGCTTGCAGGATTTTGAACTTCCTTTTTGGAAAACGCAGTGAACATTCCCAATTCCAGAACCTTGTCCTTCCACCACCTGATTCCTAAAAATTCATAGAACTTCCTCTCCCACTTTGGCGCGTGATGAATCTTGACGTCCTTTGAAAACCATTTTTCAGGCAGAAGCCTCCTGACAAAGGCGGCAAACAGACCGTCAATCGCAATTATACAAACAGTGCAGGGTATTGGAAGAAGAACCACCTTCCAGACCTTAAAATCAAACAGTTCAAAATTGAAGAAAAAGTTGTAAAACACAACAGCACGGTGCCGCCCACAATTCCAAAAACGTACAAAAACATCCCTTCCTCGCAAGGAAATTGCAACACGGAAGAAGCATAATTTCGACATTCTAAAAACACTGTAAAACCCAAGTCTATTTCGGACTAAAAAAATCCATACAGAGGCGAAAACCCTCACCACGTTTTTAAAGGCTCGTCATACAGTTACACAAATTTTTCATACAGTTCCGCCGAGGTTTCAAGAAGGTCGATTTTTTTGCAAAGCACTGTTATACTTGAGTCCAGATGTTTTTTCCAGAAGAGATAATTTTTGCGGCGACCACGGACTGCAACCTTAAGTGCGCGCACTGCAACGTAACAAGAAACCAGCGCAGACTCGAAATCGCGGACGCAATAAAGTTTTTGCGGTCAGCAAAAGAATCAGAAGAGTGTTCAATAGAAAAGATTGGATTTTCAGGCGGAGAACCGTTCCTGTACCTTGATTTTTTAACCGAAGTCATAAAAGAAGGCGTGGAACAGAATTTCACATTCGACCGTCTTATGACAAACGGACTTTGGTGGAACAGCGAACGGCAGCTTTCAGAAAATCTAAAGGCGGTGTACGATTCGGGCTTTGACGGAAAAATCGGTCTAAGCTGGGACATATTCCACAATCAGGACTATCAAAAAATACAGACTTTTGTAAAAAAGGTGCTGAAGATATTCGGTCCGGAAAGCCTTGAAATACAGTCGGCGGTTCCATACGGAACAATATCAAACTGGGTCTTGAACAGGGCGGACAGGCTCGTCCTTAAAAACATAAAGAATCTTGCAAAAACACTTGAATGTAGAATCCAGAACTACACGTCGTTTTTCACACGGACAGGAACGATTGTTCTAAAAGGAAAAAAGGCGTTCATACAGGTTCACAGAACGCCCGAATGTTTTCCACACACAGACTCACGCGCATGGAAGGGCGGCAAATGGTTCAAGGACGAAGACTGCAAGTCGCTCGGAAACATACTGTACGTACATTCAGACGGAAGCATAGCGCCCTGCTGCGGATTTTCAAACGAAAGCCCCTCGCTTTCACTGGGAAACATAAGGATGTCATACGCGGAAGTTGTCTTAAACGCAGATGTAAATCCAATGGTGAAACTCTGTTTTGAAAAAGGCCTTTTACAACTTGCAAAAAAACTGAACAGGCAAAAAAAACTCCACAAAAAAACAGACGACCCGTGCGCGTTCTGTGGATACGTTTCAAGCATGAAGAAAAAAAATCCTGCAAGCATATAAAACAGCAGAAATCACGCAAGGCTGTATGGCTTTCGAAGAATTTTTGTAACGAGATGTTTCGTCCACGCCTCAACATGACAATGAAAACTGCCATTACAGTCAAGCACGCCGTTAAACAAAAAAGTGCCCTGCTGTAAAACAGGACACCCTTAAAAATCAGGAACAAAAACTAGCAGTTTTCAGAGAAGTACTTGATTGTCCTAACCTGAGCGAAGAAATCCGAACAGGTGCAGGATTTCCGAGCGTGTGAATCGAAAGGACAGTCAAGCACGCCGTTAAACAAAAAAGTGTCCTGCTGTAAAACAGGACACCCTTAAAAATCAGGAACAAAAACTAGCAGTTTTCAGAGAAGTACTTGATTGTCCTAACCATCTGTGATGTGTATGAGTTTTCATTGTCGTACCAAGAAACAACTTCAACCTGATAAAGACCGTCGCCTACCTTTGAAACCATAGTCTGTGTGGCGTCAAAAAGAGAGCCGAACTTCATTCCGATGATGTCTGAAGAAACAATCTGGTCTTCGCTGTATCCAAAAGATTCAGTCGCCTGGGCCTTCATAGCAGCGTTGATTGCTTCCTTTGTAACTTCCTTGTCGGTCTTGATTACAGCAAAGAGCATTGTTGTAGAACCTGTAGGAGTTGGAACACGCTGAGCGGAACCGATGAGTTTTCCGTTCAATTCAGGGATTACAAGACCGATGGCCTTTGCGGCGCCCGTCGAGTTAGGAACGATGTTTGCGGCTCCTGCCCTTGCACGGCGCAAGTCTCCACCACGGTGTGGACCGTCCAAAATCATCTGATCGCCTGTATAGGCGTGGATTGTAGACATGATACCGCTCTGGATTGGAGCGAAGTCGTTCAATGCCTTTGCCATAGGGGCAAGACAGTTTGTTGTACAAGAAGCGGCAGAGATGATGTTGTCGTTCTTTGTGAGGGTCTTGTGGTTTACATTGTAAACTACAGTTGGAAGATCGTTTCCGGCAGGAGCGGAAATTACAACCTTGCGGGCGCCGGCCTTGATGTGCGCTTCTGACTTTTCCTTTGAAGTGTAGAAACCTGTACATTCAAGAACAACGTCAACCTTGAGTTCGCCCCAAGGACAGCTTGCGGCGTCCTTTTCCGCATAAATCTTGAGAACCTTTCCGTCAACTGTGATTGTTCCCTTTTCGTCGTCTGCAGAAACTGTGTGAAGGTTTTCGCCAATCTTTCCGCAGTATCCACCCTGAGCGGTGTCATACTTGAGAAGGTGTGCGAGCATTGAAGGCTTTGTCAAATCGTTGATTGCAACTACTTCATAACCCTTTGCGCCAAACATCTGGCGGAAAGCCAAACGACCGATACGGCCGAAGCCATTAATAGCAACTTTTACATCTGCCATTGTATATCTCCTAAAGAATTCGATTTTTCCATATTTTATGTTTAACGCGTAAAATAGTCAATCAAAGAACTTCCATATATGTGCTATTCGCCGAATTCTATTTCGTTGAACAGCGCCTCGTACAGGGTCGCCTTGTCGCTGTTTGTCTTTCTGATTGTGTTTGCCATTATTCCGGCGATTTTCATCACCACCCTGTATCCAAGCAGCGGTTCCTTCTGGCACAGCGAATGAAATTTCCTTGAAGAAAGCGCAATCGCCCTGCAGAACGAGGCGGCGACAACAGTAGCGTTTCTGGAATCCTTGCTGATGAGGGCGGTCTCGCCAAAAAATATGTTCTGCTCGGCGCAAAGGTTTGCAAGCGCAATCTTGTCGCCCGCGGGAGTGTTCCTGAATATGTGTATGCTTCCCTCAAGCAGAATGTAGAACAGGTCTCCAAAATCGCCCTCGCGTATTATCGTTTCGTCCTTGTCGTATTCCCTGAGCGAAAAATTGTCATACAGGAGGGAAAGAAGCCTGACATCCTCGTCATCGTCTGCATTGAAGTCCTCAAAAAGTTGAATTCCAAGAATTTTTGGAAGGTCGCGTTCAAAATTCTTCATCATATACTAAACCTCCTCCAAAATTCTTTTTCCCTTTACAAGAATCGCCTTTGCATTTCGCTGAATCACAAACCCGTCCGGAGGCGTAAGGACAGGCTCGTTGCTCTTCAAGGTCTTGACCTTGCGAAGGTTGCTTATGACTTTTTTTACATCAGGATTCTTGTGCGCCTCCCGAAGGGCGTCCTTCCTGCGCTGGTGGAAATTTCCAGTGTTCAGAAGAAGCCCCACAAGAATTCCGCCGGGATAGTTTTTCTCCCTTAGAAAAGCGTTGTAGTCGCCGTATGTCTTTCCTATGTAGGACGACGGAATGTTTTCCACAAGAATTCCTGAATCCGCGTCGTCGCTTATGAGCGCCCTTATGACATTTGAATATCCAAGCCCGCCCGATGCGTTTGCAAGAAGAGAATGTTCGTACTCGCGCGTAAGAATCACCTCGTCGCAGTGTGCCAGCTGGACGTGGCTTTCAAATTTGTCGTCCATGAGTTCAGCCGCTATGTATATTCCGGGATTAAGATTCTTCATTGTAAGAACCGCAAGCACGTTTCTTGAATCAATCTCAAGGTTTGAATATTTTTTTGAATAGTCTGAAATTACAAGGGCGCGTTCGGCGGTTTCTATCTGCGCCCTCCTAAGAATGGTTTCGTCGGAAAAATCTCCAGAAATGTACTTCACTTCCTTGAATTTAATCTGGGAGCGCAGCTGTTCCATCTGCTCGCTTGGAGCCTCGTTTATCAGAACCACCATGTCCGCCGTTATTTCAGGATTCGTGTTCAGCACAGTTTCAAGAATCTTTTCAAACCCCTGCCGCCAACCGCAAAGCAAAAAATGACCTTTCATCTTCTTCAACTTCCTAAGACCTTTATCGTTTTTCATCTGTATGTTCATAAAAACCGAGGCGATTTTACCTGTTATCACGCTCAGAATCACCATTCCAAGCGCAAGAAGCACAAGCGCGCTCATCCTTCCAGCAACGGACTCAAGCGTATAGTCAAAATAGCCCGCCATGACCGTAACGAGCGTGAACCAGACTGAATCAAAGAAGGTCGCGATTCCGCTTTCCGTTTTGGTTTCCGAGCCGTATATGAAGAACGTGCCAACGACCATCAATATGAATATGGCGACGTAGCAGTATGTGAGGGGATTTTTTAACGCGTACTTCAAATGCCGTAGAAAACTTTTTACGATAAGTCCATTTTTTTTCTTCGCGCTCATAGTTTTCCTAGAATATCACAGTTTTCAGTTAAAAAACAGTGCGGCTCCACAAATCTGATGTGAAACCGCACGTTGAATTTACAAGGCGGCGGAAAGTTTTGCACATTGCGCGCCGCCTTTTACTGATGAAAAAAACAGTCCTACTCCTTTTTTGAAAACACAATCTTCGTTCCGTCAGATGAAGAAACAATCGTGCTTCCCTCCTGAAACCTTCCTTCAAGAAGTTCCCGTGAAAGCGGATTTTCAACAAAGGTCTGCACCGCCCTCTTTACAGGACGCGCGCCAAACGCCGGATCGTAGCCCTGTTCTGAAAGAAAATCAACGGCCTTTCCGTCAAAATCAATGAAGATGCGCCTGTCTGAAAGCCTTTTTGAAACACGCTCAAGCTGAATCCTTACGATTTTTTCGATGAAGTCCTTTTTAAGTTTCTGGAACATCACGATTTCGTCAATCCTGTTCAAAAACTCAGGTCTGAAATGGGTTTTTAAAAGCGCGTCGATTTTTGACCGTGTTTCCGTCCCGATGTTTTGCGAATCTGAACTTTCTTCGGAATCCTCAAGAATAAGGTCGCTTCCAAGATTGCTCGTCATTATTATGATTGTATTCTTGAAGTCAACGACACGCCCCTGTCCGTCTGTAAGCCTTCCGTCGTCAAGAACCTGAAGAAGCACGTTGAACACGTCCGGATGCGCCTTTTCAACCTCGTCAAAAAGAATTACGCTGTAAGGCCTTCGGCGGACGGCCTCGGTAAGCTGCCCTCCCTCGTCGTAGCCGACGTATCCTGGAGGCGCTCCTATAAGACGCGTAACGCTGAATTTTTCCATGTATTCGGACATATCGATTCTCGCAAGGGCCTTTTCGTCGTTAAAAAGAAAGTCCGCAAGAGTTTTTGCAAGTTCCGTCTTGCCAACGCCAGTAGGTCCTATGAAAAGGAAGGAGCCAAGAGGTCTGTTCGGATCGCTCAGTCCGCTCCTGTTCCTGCGTATGGCGTCGCTCACGCACTGCACCGCCTCGTCCTGCCCGACAACCCTTTTGTGAAGGACCTCCTCAAGCTGAAGGTATTTCTGTTTTTCGCTTGAAAGCATCTTGCTTACAGGAATTCCAGTCCATGTTGAAACTACACGGGCGATGTCCTCTTCTGTAACCTCCTGCCTTAAAAGACTGAGCCTTTCAGGGTCGGAGGAACGCGCCTTGTCTTCCTTTACAGACTGTTCAAGTTCCTTCTGTATGTCTGGAATTATCGAATATTTGTATTCCGCGGCCTTTGTAAGGTTTCCTTCCCTCGTGTGCTTTTCTTCCTCAAAACGAGCCTCCTCAAGCCTTTCCTTTAAAAGCCTGGTCCTGTCGATGCTGTTTTTTTCATTCTGCCACTGCATCTTCATGGAATCGCGCTTCAAGGTCATCTCGCTGATTTCCCTTTCAAGACGCTCAAGCCTTTCCTTTGAAGCCTGGTCGTCCTCCTTTCCAAGCGACTGCCTTTCTATCTGCATTTGAAGGAGTTTTCGTTCTATCGAGTCAAGTTCCTCAGGCTGGCTTTCAATCTCCATCTTGATTCTGCTTGCGGCCTCGTCCACAAGGTCAATAGCCTTGTCCGGAAGAAACCTGTTTGTGATGTATCTGTTTGAAAGAACCGCCGCCTCCACCAGGGCCTCGTCGTTTATCCTTACGCCGTGGTGAATCTCGTACTTGTCACGGAGTCCACGGAGTATTGAAATAGTGTCCTCGACTGTAGGCTCTGAACAGTAGACCTGCTGAAACCTTCGCTCAAGCGCCGCGTCCTTTTCTATGTATTTTCTGTATTCATCAAGCGTAGTCGCGCCTATTACGTGTATTTCTCCACGGCTTAGCGCGGGCTTTAAAATGTTTGACGCGTCCATGGAACCTTCGGAAGCGCCGGCTCCAACAATCGTGTGAAGTTCATCTATGAAAAGGATTATCTGACCCTCCGAAGATGTAACTTCCTCGATTACCGCCTTCAGCCTTTCTTCAAATTCACCCCTGAATTTCGCGCCCGCGACAAGACTTCCCATGTCGAGCGAAAGAAGTCTTTTTGACCTGAGGCTTTCAGGAACATCTCCGCCCGCTACGCGTCGCGCAAGACCTTCCACAATGGCGGTTTTTCCAACGCCAGGCTCTCCTATGAGCACAGGATTGTTTTTTGTACGCCTGCAAAGCACCTGCATAAGGCGGCGTATCTCTTCATCGCGTCCTATCACAGGATCAATCTTGTCCTGACGGGCCCTTGCCGTAAGATCCGTGCAGTATTTTTCAAGGCTCATCATCTTGCTTTCCGGGTCCTGACTGTCAACCTTTTTGTTTCCGCGAACGGACTTAAGGCTTTCCATGACCGATTCGTGAGTAACTCCATTTTTACGGAGCATTTCAGAAAGATTTCCGCCAGACTTTGTGATGCTCAAAAGAATATGCTCGCATGAAAGAAAACTGTCGCCAAGCGACGACATTTCATCCTCTGCCTTTGCGATAATTTTTTCAGCTTCGGAAGAAAAACGAACCTGCGCGTTTCCCGTAACCTTTGGAAGCCTGCCTAAAAGTTCCTTGGTCTGTTTTTCCAGGGAAGAAACGTCCGCCCCCGCGTGTTCTACCATGGGCCTTACAATTCCGTCCTTCTGCCCCAAAAGCGCCAGGAAAATATGCTCGGAAGAAATTTCTGCGTGGTCGCCCTTCAACGCAAGGGAACTTGCCTCCTGGATCGCCTCCTGGGTTTTGATTGTAAATCTGTCGTAATTCATAAAATGCCTCCGAATCACTGAAACCGTTTTTTTTAGTTTTCAATGTGTTCTGGTATTTAAATTACAAACATTGCAGTCTAAAAATCAAGTTTTTTGAGCCGTTCAAGAGTTTCTTCAAGTTCAGTCCGGTTTTCCGCGCCTGTAACACAGAACCACCTGTCAGAACCTTCAATCCAATATTTTTTGAACACCTCCACAATGCGTTCAGCGTCCGCGTCCTTTATGGCGGAATTTATTTTTTCAGAAGCGTGAACGTCGTTAAAAGAAAGAAGTCCGCCGCACATACTTAGCGCGATTCCGTTCGCCGTAGCCTGACGGGCATAGCGTCCTGTCATGCAGCCGTTCCTGTATCCTTCAAGACGCGACTCAAGAGGAGAAAGCACGTGGTTTCCAAGCGAATCTTTTCCAGAAACCACCTTTCCGTCCGCCATTATCTTCCTTGCCTCCTCCAGCGCCTTTGGAAAATTCTTGAAGTCCGAAGTCCTGTAAAGATATTCGTAGCCGAACGCCGCTCCGCCTGAATAAAGCGATGAACTTGGACTGTAGCAGATTCCGTACTTTTCCCGGACGACGTTGTACAGAATGTCCGTGTATATGCTGGCAGTCAAAAGAAAAACCGGAAAATCCTCGTGCCTGAATCCCGGACCTTCAAAAGTTCTTACAAGGTATCCTGTTCCAGCCGAGCCTTCATGCACAAAAAGTCCGTTTTCGCCCCCGATTTTCAGAGGCGGAACATCCGCAAAGCCGAATTTTCCGCCTCTGTCTGAAAGTTTTCCAATCGAGCCTTCCAAATCGGAAAGGAGTTTTTGAACGTCGTAGTCGCCGGCCGCAACGACCATTATGCGCGACGAATCCATAAGCGCGTCGTGGTGTTTTTTTATGTTTTCCACGCTGAGGTTTTCTATTGAATCTTCCGTAGCCTCAGTGGAAGTTCTGTATGGATGATCTGAAAAATTCAAGAGCCTCGCGTAATGGAACACAAGCGAAGAAGGTTCGTTCATCTTTGACTGAATCCTAAGCCTTGACTTCCTCATCATGCTGTCGTAAGGCTCAGGCTCACAGGAAGGATTTAAAAATCCGTCCACAAATCTGCTGAAAGTTTCGTCAAAATACTTGTCTATCGAAACCATTGAAACGGCGGCTCCGTCCGGGTCGCTGAACCAGGAAAAAGACGAACGCGTTTCATGGAAGAAGGCCTGGTTCTCCCTGTATGGATATTTTTCCGAGCCGGACACCATCATCGTAACGGTTGACTCTTCTATTCCAGAAAATTCTTCCGGCACAAGGGAAAGTCCGCCGCCAATCACAAAATAAAGCGCCCGTATTTTTCCGCCCGGAATGCCCCTGACAAAAACCGGAATTCCGTTTGAAAGACTGTATTCCCCAACCTCCGCGGACACAAAGCCGCATGAAAGAAAAGCTGCAAGGACAAAAAAAACACGCATTACAGTATTTCGCATTACAATATTTTTCATCCGTTCCCCCTATTTGAACCAAAACGCGTTGTCGCCAGAAATTTCTGTAAATCCCGCGGAAATAAAATCTTCCCTGCTCTTTTCATATACTTCAGGATTTACAAGAACCATTACAAGAGGATTTTTTGCAATCATGTATTTTTCAACCACAGAACGAATGTCTTCAGGTTTTACGGAAAGCATATTTTCGCCGTATGTATAAAAATACTTAGAATCCGCGACGCACCACCAGAACCTGGCGTTTCCAAGAATTCCCTGTGGCGTTTCATTTGCAAAAATCATGGAATCCTCGATTCTAAACACAGTCTTTTTAACGTCCTCTACTTCCATGTTCAGAACGGCTGAATTCAAAAATTCAGAAACCCTTTCAGAAAAATACACCGCCCTCAAAGGAAGTTCCTCCTCCGGAAGCGTAACGGTCGCCGAAAACGAAACCTGTCCGCAGGATCTTCTTGAAACATAGCCGCCTGAAACATAATCTTCCGTTGGACTTCCAATATAACCGTCGGCCGCAACGTTTTTCTTGAACTCTCCGTCCGGTCTTGCAATGATTTCTGAAAGAACGTCCATTGCATAACTGTCCGCCCTGTCAATGTCAAACGCAAGGTCGGGACCGCGGAACAAAACCTCAATGGCCGCGATTTCCGAAGAACATCTGTCGAACGGCATTACGGCATATCGGGCGGAAGAAAAAGGCTCTTTTGCATGACTGAACACAGATTTTTCAAAAGGATTTCCGCCCTTCTTCCAGTCGCCAAAAATTTCAAGGACCATTTCATAGATTTCAGACGGATTTACATCTCCGCCAACAAAAACCGCGGAATTGTTCGGAATATAGAACGCCTTTTGGATTTGCTTGAGTTTTTTTACAGTCGCAGACTTCACCACGTCGGCAGAACCGGAAGCGTCCAGTTTCCACGGAGCAAGCGGAAACATCTCCTTCGCCACAAAATTCAACGCAATCCTTGACGGATTTGAAAAATTTCCTGCAATCTCGGAAAGCACCACTTTTTTTTCATTTTCAAGTTCCATCCTGTCAAGAAGCGGAAACCTTATCGCGGCGTTCCAAAACTCAAGTCCCTTCCGCACGGCTCCAGATGGAACTGTAAAATAATAATTCACACACTCTATGTCAGTAGTTCCGTTCCAGTTAGCAACGCCAAGATCTGAAAGCGCGTCCGTAACCTCGGCGGCGTTCCTGTAAAGCCTGTTTCCCTTGAACATCATGTGCTCGTAAAGATGGAAAAGCCCCGCCGTGTTCCTGTCCTGGGTGTAAGCCCCGCACTTTACCGCGACTTCAACATAGGCAAGGGGAACGCTGTGGTTTTCCGCAACAAAAAGAGAAAGCCCGTTTGGAAGAGTGTACTCGTACAGGTTTTCAACAGGCGTTTTTTCAGCAAAACAAAACCAGAGGGCGAGCATGCCCGCAAAAAAAGAAACTATCTTCTTCATAACCGCTCCAAAAAAAAGTATGGGCTGTAATTCTAGCCCATACCGTAAAAAAAGTTTAGAGCGATTTATGGCAAAAACGTAAACGTTCCGCCCAAATCCCCAAGCGGCGTATTTAAACCTTGAATTTTCCGACCACTCCGGAAAGAACTGAAATGCTGTCCTTGTTCTTTACGGAAAGTTCATTCACGTCCTGCACCGCCTGGTTCACCTGCTGCACGCCGGCCGCCATCTCGTTCATGCTGTCGCTTATGAGATGCGTGAGGTCTTCAAGTTTTCGCATTTCCTTTGCGATTTTCTCGCCGCCCCTGTACATCTCAAGAGAGCCGTCCTTTACCTCAAGCGTAACGGAATTTATGCTCTTTATCGCTTCAAGGACCTCCCGGCTTCCGTTTTCCTGTTCAGTCATGGCGGCCATTATGCTTGAACTTGCGTTACGAACTTCCTCTGAAAGGCTTATTATCGAGTTGAACTCGTCCTCAACCGTCTGGCTTGACTTTAAAAGTCCTTCGATGTCAACCTCAAGTCCTGTAAGAACGTCGGTGATGTTCCTTGCCTGTATTGAAGATTCCTCCGCAAGCTTACGGATTTCGTCAGCAACCACCGCGAAGCCCTTTCCCGCGTCTCCCGCGTGCGCCGCCTCTATGGCCGCGTTCATGGCAAGAAGGTTCGTCTGGCTTGCAATGTTCTGTATTATGTTGCTTGCGTCTATAAGACCGCCCGAAGCCTTTGAAAGTTTCTGCGTTCCGTCGTTTGACTGCTGTATTGATTTTTTTCCGCTTGCAGTCGCCTTGAACAGGGCCTGAACGGTCTGGTCGTTCTTTGCAAGAATCTTCGTTATGGACTCTACGTTTCCAACCATTTCTTCGATTGCCGCGCTTGACTGTGTTACGCTGGAAGCCTGGGTTTCAACACTGCCGTTAAGATTCTGTATTGTACGCAAAATTTCTTCCATCGTGGAGGAAGTTTCCGTAACGCTCGCGGACTGGTCGATTGTCTGTTTTTTAACTCCGTTTATGTTCGCTGTTATCTGGTTTACGGAACTTGCAGTTTCCATCATGTCGCTTGCAAGTTCGTTTCCAA
>JBHAFG010000038.1:0-7218 GCA_041855945.1 Treponema sp.
CCTCATAATGAGCGACAAGGGAAAGTCTGTGACCCTTCTTCCACTGGAGAATTCCTTGAAGGATTCAGGCTTCATGGACGTGGATTCGTTCCTTTCCGGCGTGGAGGCCTTCGCAACAAGAAGGATGCGCAGTTCTGAAAGAAATTCTACGCGCGGAGTGAACATACAGTTTTCCCTGGACGAGGCGAAGGACCTTCTTGAATCTGGATTTTTTGAATCCCTTGTGGAACGCGCTGAAAATTCTGACGGAAGGTTTTCTCTTTCTACGCACCAGCAGTTCATAAAGGAATCCCCCCACAGGGAGCCGGTTTACATAGCGGCCGGACTCAGCCGCGAAATAGCGCAGTGGGCGTACAGGCCGTACGAGTCCACCAGGGCGTGCAAGACCTGTCCTACGACGATATTTGATTTTCTGCAGACATATCCTCAGAGCAAGGCGCTGTACGACAGGATGCTTTTCTTGAGCCTGCTTGTAAACCAGAGCCACGGAGACAAGGTCCGAAAGAAGACTGCCAGGGACAAACTCTGGGAGGCGCAGGCGGGCGAGGGATTCATCTGCACTTCCGAGGGAGCGTTTGTAAATTCCCTTTACAGGCAGAACTCCTACAAGATACTTTCTGAGGTCGAGAAGATTCTGCGCGAGTGCGACAGTTTCACCGAGTCTGTTTCATGCTTCGACTACAACGGCGACGGCTACAACGAATACATTGTAAGAATGGGAAACTATTTCGCACAGATAGACCTGCACGGAGGGGCCATAAGGGAACTGGACGTGATACAGACTACGGGAAACTACGCGGACAATCTTAGCCGTGTAAGGGAATTCGAGGGCGTGGACGACGGATACGAGCGCGGACTTTTTGTAGACCATCTTTTTACGGAAAAGGAATTTTCAGACTATCTTGCAAACGTTCCTGGAGGCTCGGGAATCTTTTCACGGAATATGTACGGCGAACTGAAATTCCATTCAGGACGCAACGAGGTGCAGATTGGCGCGAGGGCGGATTTTTCACGCAACATTCCAGTTTCACTCAAGAAAAAATACGTGGCCACTACAAGCGGAATGATGGTCCAGTACATATTGAAGAACGAGGGCGAGTCAAGGCTTTCTGCGAAGTTCGCGGTAGAATCGAGCTTCGCCCAGACAAACTTCAACGCCTCCAATTTCAACGCGTTCAGGCTTGAAATCCTTACGGGGGATGAAAAGCAGGAGATAGACACAAGAAGTTCTTCAAGGGAACTGAACGAGTCGGGGAAACTTTCAAACGTCCATGGATTTCTTGTAACGGACACCGACAACTCGATTTCGTTCATGTTCGAGCCGAACGAGGCGTGCTCGCTTTCATTCGTTCCGATAATATTCAACCGCCCTGAATACACGTCCGGGGATCTTGTACCGGCTGGAATGAGTTTTGCAAACACCATTTTCTGGGACGTGAACCTTGAGCCTGGAATGGAAACTGAAAAAACCATAAATTTCTCGATATTCAACCAGCACAGGAAGAGGCGCGGAAAAAAGTAGCGGAACAATCCGTGTTGAGCAAAGCCTGTAAAAATCCTATAATGTCCTTCATATTTTTACGTTCAGGACTTTAAAATGAAAAGACGACTTGTAACTTCTGCGCTTCCCTATGTAAACAACATTCCACACCTTGGAAACCTCATACAGATGCTTTCCGGCGACGTGTTCGCGCGTTTCTGTAGGAACCGTGGATACGACACGCTCTATGTATGCGGAACAGATGAATACGGAACCGCGACCGAGACGCGCGCGATGGAGGAAAAAAAGACTCCGCGTGAACTGTGCGACTACTACTACGGCGAACATTCAAAAATCTACGACTGGTTCCACATAGACTTCGACAAGTTCGGACGGACGTCGAATCCCGAGTGCACTGAAATAACGCAGGAACTTTTCCGAGACCTTGACGGAGCGGGGCTTGTGAACGAGCGCGTGAACAAGCAGCTTTTCTGTCCAAAATGCGACATGTTCCTTGCCGACAGGTATGTTGACGGAACCTGTCCTAAATGTTCAAGTCCAAAGGCCAGGGGCGACCAGTGCGACGACTGCGGAAGCCTTCTTGACCCGATAGATTTAAAAGAGCCAAGGTGCCACACCTGCGGTTCAACTCCGGTCGTCAGGGAAACAAAGCACCTTTACATAGACCTTCCAAAACTGTCTTCACGGCTTGACGCGTGGCTTGAAAAGGCGAGCGTCGAGGGAAAATGGTCTGCAAACGCTGTGAACGTTACAAAGGCGTGGCTTAGGGACGGACTGAACGAAAGGGCGATAACACGCGACCTTAAGTGGGGCATACCTGTCCCAAAGGAAGGCTACGGCGACAAGGTTTTCTACGTATGGTTCAACGCCCCCATAGGCTACATCTCCATCACAAAGCAGCTTGCGGACGAACTTGTCCGTGCTGGAAAGAAAAGTTTCGACTGGAAGTCGTGGTGGATTCCTTCTGAAAGTCCTGAATCTTCAGGAAAAGAGGAGGTCAGGCTTTTCCAGTTCATAGGAAAGGACAACATTCCATTCCATACGGTGATTTTCCCCGCGACGCTTCTTGGCTCTCCACACGAATGGACAAAACTGCACCATATGTCGTCTACGGAATACATGAACTACGAGGACGGAAAATTCAGCAAGAGCCGTGGAGTTGGAGTTTTCGGAACGGACGCGATTGAAACGGGAATTCCTGCGGACGCGTGGAGGTTCTACATATTCTACAACAGGCCTGAAAAACAGGACTTCCAGTTCACGTGGAAGGACTTCATGGAAAAGATGAATTCTGAACTCATAGGAAATCTTGGAAACCTTGTGAACAGGACCCTCCTTTTTGTGAACAAATACTACGACGGAAAAATACCTTCCGCCCAGGTTGACGAGGAGCTTTGGGAAAAGGTCAGGGCGCTTGAAGAGGATGCCACACGAAACCTTGAATGGGCGAACCTGAAGGACGCGTTCCGTTCGATGTTCGAGATTTCCGACATCTGCAACAAGGCGTTCCAGGCGGCGGAACCTTGGAAGTCGCGCACTGAAAATCCTGAACTTGCGGAAAGACTCCTTTTCAACCTCTGCTACGTCATAAAAGACCTTATGATAATGATGAATCCCTATATGCCACAGTACACCCAGAAGATAATGGGCTACTTTGGAAAGTCCATACAGGAAAAAAAGGTGGGCTTTGAAACGAGGGAAGGCTACACGTGGGAAAATCTTGGTCAGATGCATGGACTTGAGGCGGTCGGACCTGTTGAAGTCTATTTCAAGCCGCTCGACCAGAAGACCATGCTTTCTTTCAGGGAAAAATTCAGCGGAAAGTCCGGAAAGTCTTCCGCGGGTGCGGAAAAAACTGGAAAACAGTCAAAAAAATCCTCAAAAAAAGAGGCTGGACCTCAAGTGCTTCCTGAAGGGGAACAGGCCGCGCACTTTGCACGCAACATAAGGCTCAAGGTGGCAAAGGTCGTGAAGGTCGAACGGAATCCTGAGTCCGACAAACTGTACATAGAGCATCTTGACGACGGCTCTGGAACGGAGAGGGTAATACAGTCTGGTCTTGTTCCGTATCTGAAGGAAGACGAGATTCTTGGAAGGCACGTTGTGATTGCGGGCAATCTTGCGCCAAGGAAGATGCGCGGAGTTGAAAGCCGTGGAATGCTTCTTGCGGCCGACTATAAAAAATCCGACGGTTCGGACGGAGTTGAACTTGTAACCGCTCCGTGGGCGGCTCCTGGAACGGACATAGTTCTTGAGGGAGTCGAGGATTCTTCCTCCAAGCCGGAGGAGATAGACGCGTCGCTTTTCTTCCAGGTGGAGATAAAGGTTTCAGAAAGGAACGTGCAGGTTGCGGGAAGGAATCTTCTTGCGGACGGAAGGAAAATCATGACGGAAATCACGGAAAACGGAACGGTGAACTGAAATGTATGAATTCAGCGTGGAAAGAATCCGTGAAAAAACTGATTCAAAAAATGAAAGTTTCCTGCAGGGAAGGTTCTGGTGCGACTTCAAGGCGAGGCACGGCTGGACTGTGTTTGATTTCAGGGTTTGCACCGCATATCCTGAGCCTGAGGACGGAGACTGCGGAAAATCCTCCAGCCAGAGGCCTAGAAGGGCGCTTGAGAATTTCGAGGTTTCGGTCCTTGTCCGTTCATTCATGAAGGGGCTTTTTTCAATATGCTATGTTCCGCTTGCAAGGCTTCTTCCGTTTGTGTGCACTTCTGCCGAGAAGGTTGACGAGGCGCTTTCCGCGTCGGTTCCGGGCGAGATTTCCGTGATTGAGGAGGACATAGTAGTCGCCGAGACGCAGACCATAGAAACCGCCCACTTCATGAGGGATTTGGCGCTCGCGCTTAAAAAACATCTTCCAGTGAACGCTGTGGCCATACGCTTCGACCCGGACATAGGTTTTCAGACCGTTTCAGACAGGGAGACGTTCAACTTTGGAATGCAGATTGTAAGCTTCGCGGACGGTCTGCACGTGGTGAAATGCAGGAACGACATACAGCCCCCCGACACGGTTGTGGTTTCGCTTGTTGAAACGGAGGACGAAATCCTTTCAAGGATGCATTCAAAATGGAGATACAACATAAGGCTTGCAGAAAGGAAGGGCGTCAAGGTTTCACGGTATCTTGGCTCTGATGAAAAAATCGCAGAAAAAATCGACACTTTCTATGAACTTACAAAAGAAACCAACCTGCGCGATGGAAACTCAAGCCATTCCAAGGACTATTACCTTGACCTTATGAAACATTCCGCCATGGAGAATCGGGATGGAAAAGGCGGCGCGGAGGTTTCCCTTTACATCGCGGACTTTGAGGGCGACCAGATAGCCGCCGTAATCACGCTTTTTTCAGGAAACGAGGCGGTCTACCTTTACGGGGCGTCAAGCGGAAGGCACAGGAACCTGATGCCGAACCACCTGCTTCAGTGGACTGCGATGATGGACGCAAAAAAATACGGATGCAGGAAATACGACCTTTACGGAATTCCGCCCGAGGGAAAGGACGGCTCTCATCCGATGCACGGCCTTTACATGTTCAAGGCGAATTTCGGAGGTCTTTTCCTGCACAGGACTGGAAGCTGGGACGTTCCATACAGGTTTTCATACAGGTTCTACAGGACGGCGGAAAATTTAAGGGCGTTCTGGCACAAGAAGGTCGTAAAGAGGCTTCACGGACGCTGACGCGCGGCGCTTTGCATTTTTACAGAACTTCCGCCAGTTTTCCGCCTGTTTTGGGCGGAAACACGTTTTTTTATGGGCAGAACGCTTTCTTTGATGATATAATGCATTTCCGTATATGGCTGAACTGAAAGACTATATAGAACTCATAGACAATTTCATCCTCAACACAAGGGAAAGCATACTGTATCTTGCCGTGAACCAGACGCTGATGAACATAATCCCGGACTGCTTCAACGAGTCTTACAGGATCATGGACCTCAGGAGGGACATGAGTCCCATGAAGCCTTTTTCAACGCTGGTAAAGGAGATGGACCTTCCCGATTCCGCGGTGGAGGATGAACTTTATTCGCTCCAGAAGGACGCGTTTGTTTCTTTTTTAAAGGACGGACTTTGCAGGGAAAGGGCGGATGTAATATTCGAGCAGGAGTTCCTGTACGAACGGAACATGATGCAGGATTCCATGGCGAGGCTTGTCTCAAAGTACGGAACCAAAAACTACATATTCATGAACGCCCAGTACATATTCGAGGAAGGCTTTGAGACAATAAAAAAACTTGAAAAGATGAGCCTTGATTCCCGCCTGATATTCTGCTTCGACTCCGTGAACTCTGAACTTGTATCGGACGGAGTGAGGACCTTCCTTGAACACATCTCCAACAGAAGGAATTTCCTCCACATAATAGTGAACGAGGACGCGGAAGATCTTTCAGACAGGCGCAACTACCTGAACCCGCAGACTTACAGACATTCCGCTACATTCAGCGAAATAAAGGACTTCCATCTGATATGGAAGAGCCTTAGGAACTACAGGCTGACCCTTTCATACGACCAGGCTTCCAGTTTCTGCACGTGGCTTGCGTCAAGCCTGCAGAATTTCACGTTCACCCACGCCCAGAAAAGAAAACTCTACCAGCAGATGGCGCAGGTACAGTACGAGGCTGGAAATCCCGACGAGGCCGTCCTCTACCTGAACAACATAATCGACTACCAGAACGACGACGAACTTGAGACGTGGGCGTATTACTACATGGCGCGGGTGTTCTCAAAGAAAAAGTCGAATTCCGTCGCGCAGAAATACGCCGTCCTGACGCAGAAAAAACTCCTTTCAAAAAAGGACGATCCGCTTTACGCGCTTTCCATGATGATTGAATACTACGTCATGAACAGGGTGAAGAGCGCGAACCTTGTGCAGAAATACATGGAAAGCCTTGACGCGCTTGAAAAATGCAGGCTTTACAACAACTATGTCGCCACGGCTGTAAAAATTCCATGGGAACTTGTGGAGAGGCAGGAAAGGCACGGCGAGGTGTTCTCGATATTCGACAAGTGCTTCAAGTATTCCAGGCAGATGGGAAACAGGCATCTTTATTCATCCGTCCTGCACTGGAAGGGAATCGTGCTTTCACACAGCGGAAGAAGGGACGAGGCGTTCGAGCATTTCAACGAAACGAACAGGCTCAGGACGGAGATAGGCGAGATACAGCCGCTCCTTGCGATACGAAACGGACTTTCATACGAGTCGCTGAACCGCGGCCTCTATCTCAAGGCGTACAACACAGTGAACGAGGTTGTTGAAAAACTCTACCAGGTGAAGGATTTTTCAACGATTGTGGACACTCTTAAAAGCCTCAGTTATGGAATATTTTTCACAAGGCACTTCGACCTTGCAGACAGGTTCTTCGCGATAATAAGCCATTTCCTGAATATGTTCAAACTTACAAACTCTGCGAACAACTCCTTCCTTCCATCCATGAACGACATACTCATATACAGGTCGCTCATAGACCTCCACAACGGCGACTACATACACGCAAAGATGAACTATCTTACGATGTCGCAGAACAACCTTAACGTAGCGTCTGTCGACAGGCCGCTTTTAAGGCTCATAAAGGCGATAATACTCGTGCAGGAGGGAAAGGTTTCAGAGGCGCACGCGGAGTTCGACCTTGGAGTCAGGGAATTTGTCGAGAAGGATGAAAACCAGGAGCACAAGATTGTATTCATGTATTTTGAATACGCAAAGCACCTTTCA
>JBHAFG010000039.1:0-5900 GCA_041855945.1 Treponema sp.
CGACCGACTTCCTTGGAAAATTCGGAGAAGATTTTTTCCTGAACTACGGCGGACACGACGCCGCCGCGGGCTTCAGCTTCACGGCGGACAGGCTGGACTCCTTCCTTGAAAAATCAAGGGAAATATCGCTTTCGCTCCCGCTTTCAGACGAGGACGGAAGCACGGAGATAGACGCTGAACTTCCATCTGAAAAACTCGGACCTGAAATACTCAGGACGCTGGACTTCTTCGAGCCGTACGGAGAAGGAAACCCAAAACTTCTTTTCATGTCAAGGTCGCTTCCAATCTTCGACGCGTCGATATGCGGAAAGACCGAGCGCCAGCACCTCAAACTGACGTTCGACTGCGCCTCATGCAAATTCCCCGCCATGTTCTGGGGAGAGGCGGAAAGGCTCGGCCGCGACTTCAACAGGGGCGACAGCGTGGACGTCGTGTACAACATCGGAAAGAACTATTTCAACGGAAACGTCACCGCCCAGATGGTTCTTGTCGAGGCGAAAAACAGTCTGAAATCTAAAATCTAAAATCATAAAAACAAGAGGTATACAATGAAAAAACTGACAGCATTCATCTCCGTATTGGCGCTTGGATTCTCGCTTTCGGCCCTGACGCTGAACTTCCAGGAAGAAAACTATTCGGGAAGCGTCAAGTACAACTCGGAGGCAGAGCCCGGAGAGGCGGTCTTCGCAAGGATGAACATCAAGTTCAGCAGGAACTCCAAGAAAAAAAACTCCGCAGAACCAAGGGCGGTACTGCAGCTTCATTCGGGAGAAAAAAGAATCGAGCACGCCTCGTTCTATCAAATTCCGCAGAAAAGAAAGGGACAGCAGTTCGAACTTCTTGCAGGAATCCCGCTTTCAATGTGGCTTGACGCAGACAGGGAATACAGCCTGAAGATAGTAATGTCCGTGTCTGAAAACGAGGAAAAAGAAATTTTCCTTCCATTCTCAATGAGGGAGGGAAAATTCATACAGGAAACAATAGAACTGAACTCTGAAAACACAAAGATAAAGAGCGACATGGGGCCTGAAAGGCTTTCCCAGATTGAAAAACTTAACAGGATTCTTGGGACCGTAGATCCAGATTCCGTACATTCACTGAAACCATTCGTACGTCCAGTGGAATCTGAACGAATGACCGCATTCTGCGGCGACAGAAGGACGTACAGATATTCAAACGGAAAAACGGAAACCTCCCTGCACTACGGCGACGACTACGGCGTTCCAGAGGGAACCGTTGTTTCCGCGGCGCAGGACGGAAGGGTCGTTCTTGCGGAATTCAGAATTTCAACGGGCTGGTCCGTCGTTATAGAACATCTTCCAGGTCTTTACAGCCTCTACTACCATTTAAGTTCCCTGAACGTAAAGGAAGGAGCCGTCGTAAAGGCGGGCCAGAAGATAGGTCTTTCAGGCTCGACTGGACTTGCCACAGGACCGCACCTCCACTGGGAAGCGAGGCTTAACATGGCGGCTGTAAAACCCGATTTTTTCAGGGGCGACTACACGTTTGAAGCCGCGGAATGACGCTATTCCCTTGCAAGGCTCAAATTCCCCTTCTCGTCGATGAAAACTCCATAATGCACGCCGCTTTCACAGTGCGACAGGTTCACCTCGATGTGTCCCGAAATCTTTGAAAGACATCTTGCGGCCGGATTTTTTGCGACCCGCGCTATCTTGAAAAGTTCCCTCTGGACGTATTGGTCGGATTCTCCGTTTCCGCCAAAAAGAAGGCATCGTCCGCCCTCGATGAAGTACGGATAGAGGTACGTTCCCCTTTTTTTTCCGAACACGGCTCGGCTCTCCATTATGACGTCCGTTCCCTTGACCCTGTATGGAAAATAATATTTTTTTCCGTAGAAGTCCGCCTGCAAGAATTCCATCGAAAGATAGAACCCCGCCCACGAGCGTTCTATCACCGCCACCTCGCCTCCGGACGTGTCAAGGATGGCGAGCCTTCCGCTCACAGAATCCGCGCCGCAAGGACCGGAATTTCCATACAGCATGATCCTTGCAATCTGAAAGGATGGACATTCGAGCCTTTCGCTCGCCGAAAATGCGGACGCAAAAAGCATCACGTTCACAAGGAAGAAAAACAAAACGGCGGAAAAGAACAGGTTGAACAGAACCATTCCCGCCCCGATCCTACCTTCCTGCAAGCGCAAGGAAGCCCTCCTCGTCTATCACTGGAATTCCAAGCTTCAACGCCTTCACGTTCTTTGAAGATCCGCTTTCAGGGTCATTTGTTACAAGATAGGAAAGATCCTTTGTGACAGAAGACCTGCACGAGCCTCCAAGAGACTTTACGATTGCCTCCGCCTCGGATCTCTTCATGAGCTTCAGTTCCCCCGTGAAGCAGAATGAAAGCCCCTCCAAAAGCCCGCCGGACGGTTCCCGTATGCGTATGTATTTTTCTGCAAGAAGGAGCATCTCCTCCCTGTTTTCCTCAAGCCCCTGAACAAGAGCAAGGGCCGTCTTTTCCGCAAAGCCGTGTATCTTTTCAACATCCGCCGTTTCAAGTTCAAGGAGTTTTTCAAGAGTTCCGTGACCGGCAAGCACTAGTTTTTCAACAGTGGTTTCGCCCACACCCTCTATGTCAAAGCCCGCTACAAAAGAGGCCAGATCCAGTTCCCTGTGTTCCTGAATCGAGGAAACCACCTTCGCGGCCCCAAGCGATTTTTTGTCCTGCGAAACGCTTTCTTCGTTCAAAAAATACGGACGGAGTTCATCTTCCGTGAGAGTGTACAGGTCCGACACGGATCTTACGCGCGAGGAATCAAAGAGCGCCTGTAGGAGGCTCTCTCCAAGATCCCGTATTTCCGCCGACTGTACCCATTTTGTAAGCGTGTGCAGAAGCCTCTTTGAACATGATTTTTCAGGACAGTAAAGACGGCTTCCCGAGTCAACAAGGACGGAGCCGCAGGTCTCGCACACGGAAGGAAAAGAAATTTCAGTTTCGCCGTCGGGATCTTCATGTATTGCGTTTTCTATCTTTGGAATTATCTCGCCGCGCTTTACTACCACGACAGTACAGCCTATCTTCACTCCAAGAAGCCTCATCGTGTCGGGGTTTGCAAGGCTCGCGCGCCTCACCTTCGTTCCGTTCAGGTCAACCTCGTCAAAAATCGCCACGGGAGTGTACGTGGCTCCGTTCTGACTCCATTCCACATCCCTAAGGACGCTAGCCGCCTCCTCAAGGCTGAACTTGAACGCAACCTGCCTGTCGGGCCTCGTCCTCCTGGCGTCGGAAAGGTCTATCCGCCTTTCCTTTACAACAAGCCCGTCGATGTCGTATTCAAGATTCCTGCGTATGTCCATGACGTGCGCCCTGTAGTCCACGACCTCGTCCGCGCCTCGGCAGATCTTCAAAGGCACGGCGTCGAATCCGCACGACGAAAGCCAGAGGAGTTTTTCCTCCTCGTCTGAAAAAGGGCTTTCCCCCGAAGTCGAAAGAGCGTCATACACAATAAGGCGAAGGTTCTCACAGCCCTCGCCGTCCTTCCGCCTCATAAGGCCGTTGGCGGCGTTCCTGCAGTTCGCCTTGTCCGAATAAAGCCGCCTGTGGACTTCGCGTTCCATTATGACCTCGCCTCGGACTCCACCCGTAAAACCAGACGCGTATTTTCCGCCTTCAAGGCTCAACAGCACGCCGCGCATTTTTTTTGCGTTCGCCGTTATGTCGTCGCCCACGCTTCCGTCCCCACGGGTAACAGCCCTTTCAAGCCGCCCGTCCCGATACTGGAGTTCAAGCGAGGCTCCGTCAAGCTTGTATTCCACAAAATACTCATCGTAGCCGTGTTTTTCTGCCCATGAAAGAAACTGTTCGGGGTCCGCGGCCTTCTCCTGGCTTCCCATAGGCATTACATGGACCGCCTTTTCAAAGCCGGAGGAATCCGAGCCTATTTTCCTGAATATTGGATTTTTGGGATCGATTTCCTTAAGTTCGTCCCAAAGCGCGTCGAACTCGGCGTCGGATATTTCTCCCTCGCCGTCGTAATACGACTTCTGGTAGCGGAGGACGAGTTTTTCAAGTTCCCTCGCCCGCCTCATGCCGTCGTTACTGTGCTGGACCTCTTCAACGTCAAACAAATCACCCATGCCTCTGAAACAACCTCGCTAAAAATAAATGAAATCCGCCCGCTTCCTGCAGGCGGAACGCAACATGAAGAATCAGTCCTTCAGAAAATAAAGTTCTGTGATGGGTCTTTCCGCAAGAAGCCCCTTACACTCAAATTTTGTAAGCGGCCTCCAGTCCTGGGCTTCTGCAAATCCATCGTACCTGTTACGTATGCCCTCGGTTTTAGAAAGTTCATCCAGGGCGAAGTCCGCGTACTCCTTCCAGTCGGTGACAAAATAAATGTATCCGTCCTTGGAAAGTTTCCGCGCAAGAAGGTCCGTGTTCGGTCTTTTCAAGAGCCTCCTCTTGTGGTGCTTCTTTTTCTGCCACGGATCCGGAAAAAAGACATGGAAACCGCTCACACAGGAATCTCCTATCATGTTCTCAAGGACCTCAACGGCGTCGTGTTCTATTATGTAAAGGTTCTTGAGGTCGCGGCTCCTTATCTCTCCAAGAAGACTTCCGACTCCGGGAGTGTGGACCTCTATCCCGATGTAGTTCATGTCCGGGTTCATGGAGGCGATTTCGGCGGTGGCGGCCCCCATTCCAAAGCCTATTTCTACCACCACGGGGTTAGAATTTCCGAATATGTCAATCAGGTTCAATTTTTCTTCGCTGTATGGAATGCACCACAGTGGACTCAGCTCCGCGTAATCCCTCTTCTGGGCCTGGGTCATTCTTCCCTTCCTGAGGACGTAGGTCTTTATCCCCCTGTTTTTCAATCCGGGTTTCCCGTCGGGAGCGGAATCTTCTTTTTCAGTCATATAAAATCCTTAAAAAAATGTTCTGTTTTTCAAAAATTACACGGAAAATGCGGGAAAGTCAAAAAAATCAGTTTTCTTCCAACGACTCCCTGTACAATGGCGGAAGAAGGCATATCGCGTTCGAGGATGAGAGCGCAAGGCAGTTCCTGCAATACGCGGCGTCATCATATGAGGAAAATATGTTTCTGTCGGTCTTCCACGACTCACGCCTCTCTCCGTAGTAAAGGAGAGTTCCGCCCGAGTCGTACACCGCAACCATCTCCCTGTATTTTCCAAAGGAAAGCGACTGTACTTCCGAAGGTCCTGCAGAAAGAAGTTCTGATGGATAGTTCACCGAAACCACGCCTTCAAACACCCTGCCCTCCGCGTCCGTAAAGGAAACGTCATACAGCCCCTTAGGAATCGGATCTGTATCAGGCGCCACAAAGCCTGTAAAGCCCGCCCACTGCCTCCTGTCGTTTGAAAACACCACCGGGTCGGAGCATTTCCACCTGTACATGGCCTCCCTTGAGGAAACCTCCATGGCTGAAACCCTCCTTGCGTCTCCAGACGACTCGATAAAAACCGAAAGCCTTTGGTTTGGACTTCCGCCGTCAGGAAAGTCGAACACAACGTAAGCCGAAACGGACAGAATCCTCTGCTCTGAATCCGAACATGAAGAAACAGAGGCGCACAGCAACGCGGCGGCAAAAACGCGGAAAAACATTTTTTTACAGGAAAGAAAGAATTCCATTGCGGCCCTAGAAGTTGAATATGAGGTTTATGACCGTAAGGTCGCTTGCTGAGAACTGGTTTACAAGGGATTCAAACTTGACGTTCACCTTCTTGCACGCGTCGTCAAGATAAGAAAGATAGTAGAGTCCAAGGTCGGTGCCTTCCTGTCCGTCAGGAAGTTCCCTGTAGAAGTCTATGAGCGTACGCTTCTTCGTGTCGGCGGCCATCTTGGTTTCGATGTTGTCCTTGACTTCCTGAAACTCGTCGTCCTTGTTGTAAAGCGTTATCTGGAGCCGCCCCTGTTTTCCG
>JBHAFG010000040.1:0-21678 GCA_041855945.1 Treponema sp.
GGCAGGCGCCCCTCCTTTAATTTTATTTTTTGGGATTTTTTTTATGAGATGCACGAAGGCTGTAATTTTTTCTGAAAATTTAAGGAACAACGTACGCGAGATACGTAAAAACCTCGCCGATGGCGTAAGGCTCTGCTGCGCGGTGAAGGCTAACGCGTATGGAAACGGAGCGGTTGGCTGCGCGAGGATTTTTGAGGAACTCGGAGCGGAATATCTTGCGATTGCCACAGTGTCCGAGGGAATTGAACTCAGGGAAAACGGAATAAGGGCGAAACTCCTTCTTCTGAGCCTTGCAGACCCATCGGAATTTTCTGAAATCATACAGAACGGGATAACGAGCCTTGTGTTCGACAAAAAATACATCGAGGCCCTTGATGAGGCCGCGGAAAAATCAGGAAAAAAATGCGACGTCTTCCTTGCAGTTGACACCGGAATGGGTCGTATTGGCTGCCATATTGAAGACGCGGGCGTTGCGGCGGAAAAAATCGCCTCGTCAAAAAACCTTGTCCTTGCAGGAATGATCACGCACTTTGCGGTTTCTGACAGCGTTACGGCTGAAAACATCGACTTTACAAGAAAGCAGTACAATAAATTCTTAAGGGCGGTGGAAGACGTGAAAAGACGTGGCATAGAACCTGGAATCAGAACCTGCTGCGCAAGCGCGGGAGCGCTCGCCTTTCCTGAAATGCACATGGACATGGTCCGTCCTGGAATCATACTTTACGGCTATTACGCCGACGAGGTTTCGCGTGAATTTCTTGAAGAATCAGGCATACACGCATCCTTGAAACCTGCAATGCAGTTTGAGACCAAGGTGAGCGCGATACGTACCATAAGAAAGGGAGAATCTGTAAGTTACGGACGGACGTGGAATGCCGGGGAAGACACGCTTGTGGCGGTGCTTCCCGTGGGCTATGCGGACGGACTTTTACGAAGGTGTTCGCCTGGCCTTGAGGTGTCAATAAACGGCAGGGCGTATCCTGTAATCGGAAGGATATGCATGGACCAGTGCATGGTGAACCTTGGAAGGAACAACAAGGATGTAAGTGTATGGGACAGGGCGGTAATTTTTGGCCCCAAGGACGGGGATGCCCTCTTTGACGCGCGCGACATCGCGGACTTTACAAACACGATTCCGTACGAGGTGCTCACCTGCATTTCAGGAAGGGTAAGACGGGAGTTCGTCTAGCGTCACGGCCGCATGAAAGTTTTGCAGGCGGAATGCACGCACAGAAAAATCGATGCATACACGTAAAGGCAAACACGCAGGCATGGGCGAACGCGCGCAGAATGTCCGCCAAAACACGCAAACACGCAGGCATGGGCGAAAACGCTGGATGTTCTCGCATACACGCGCCTCGTCAAAACACGCAAACACGCGAACACGCTCCTAGACAAAAATCTCGAAAAAACTACCAGAGTTCAATTTTTTTAGTGTCGATTTTCGCGCTGTTCATCGCGCTTTCGCACACAGGAATCTTCCGTCCTTTTTTTATGAAGAACACTATCTGGTCCGTCCTGCACTTTATGTGGTGGAAGCCGCGTCCAACCGTCTTTTTTTCAGGACTTCCCGCGTCAAGTCCGCTTCCGATGCCGCAGCGTACGAGCGTCATCTCCTCCGGGACGTACACCGTGCGTCCAGTGGCGTTAGGTCTGTACACCGGGCATATCATCAGGTCTTCTCCAAACATCAACTGGTCTTCAACTTCAAGGGCCGCGGTGTCTTCCTGATAGTCGAACGAAAGCGGACGGAAAAGCATTTTTGATTCGGACACGCATTTTTCAAACTGAGAGTGAATGTATGGAATCATCCTGTAGCGGAATTTTACTATTGCGGCAAAATCCTCCGTGCCTCCGAACCTGTAAAGTTCCTGCTCCCTTGTTCCAAGCGCGCTGTGGTTCCGCATAAGGGGGGTGAACACACCAAGCGACAGGAATCTTAGCATCAGATCCCTTTCCACGTTTGAGCCGAAGCCTCCAAGGTCGCATCCGCTGTACAGGAAGCCGCACATATTTAGGGATGGAAGCTGCCTTATGCAGAGTTCAAGATGCGACCACCACGAACAGTTGTCTCCCGTCCATATTCCGCCATACCTGTGCGCCCCTATGTAACTCGCCCTGCTGAAAAGAAGAATCTTACGGTCTGGAACGTTCTCTGAAAAAAACTCGGAGGCGGCGCGCGTCATGTTGAAGCCGTAGAGGTTGTGCACAAGGTCGTGCCTTACAAGAGCCTTTCCGTCAGACGCAATGGACTCTGCAAGGCTTCCAGCGGTTTCGGAATCAACGCTGTGGTAGAAACTCCTGTAGTCATCTTCGCTGTTCTGCACCGCAAGGACTGCGTCCTTGACGCGCCAAAGATTTCTTCCCGCGTTTTTTTCATCGCTGAAAGCATCCTTTACATTGGACGCAAGTTTTTTAATTCCCTCCTCGCTGTAAAAAAGCGCGGGTTCGTTCATGTCGTTCCAGAATCCGTCTATTCCGGCGTCAGTGAACATCCTGTAGAACGAGCCGAACCAGCGTCTAGCCTCTGGATTCAGAAAATCCGTGAAGTGGCAGGGTCCCGGCCATACGCCTGCCGAAAAAAGAGAGCCGTCCTTCTTCCTGCAGAACATTCCATTCTTCACTCCGTCGGCGCACACGGAATCTTCATTCACGTCAGCCTTTACGCCCGCGTCTATTATTGGAACGACGTGCACATCGCCTTCAGAAAGTTTACGTATGGTCCTTTCAAAATCGCTGAATTTTCCGCCGTCAACAGTGAAATTCCTGAAATCCTTCATGTAGTCGATGTCAAGGAACACAGCGTCAAGCGGAATCGAATGTTTCCTGTGGTTTTCAAGCACATCCGTCAAATCAGACTCAGAACCGTATCCCCACCTGCTCTGCATGTAGCCGAACGCCCAGAATGGAGGTGTATAACTTTCGCCAATCATCCTGCGGAAAATCGAAACAGTGTCGGAAAGGGCGCCGCTTTCAGACTTAATTACATAAAGGTCGAGAGCCGCCCTCTCGATCCGGACGGACATCAGGCTGTGTTCGGTAAAGCCCATGTCGAACGTTACAAGACCCGGATAGTCGAAATAAAGCGCGAAATTCTCGTTTTTGGACGGAGAATGTACAAGAATAAAGTTGTGCGCTCCGTAAAGGGAAGCCTTGTCCTCAACCTGGTTTGGTTCGTCCTGACACCAACTCCTGTAAATGCGTCCACGCTTGTTGATTCCGCCCATCGCCTCGCCAAGACCGAACACAATGTCGTCGTCCAAAAGTTCAAGCTTGAACTCAAAGCCTGAATCCACTGAAACTTTCCCGAAAGGAACGTCGACATCGTCAAAAAAAAACTTTGCGTCATCTGGAAGGCAGACGACTGAATCCGTCCTGAACGGACGAGAAAACCTGTATCTATAAACCATAAGGACGATTCTAGCACGGAATCGAAAAAAACGCCTTTAAATCCTGAATTAAAATCGCGCAATGGATAAAAAATCCGCGGTAAAAATCGCTAAAATCACGAAAGCGCCACGTCAAGCACCATCATTATTGAAAATCCTGCCATGAACATGAGGGTGCTTGCGTTTGAATGAGTTCCCTCCGACATTTCTGGAACAAGTTCCTCTATGACGACATAAATCATCGCTCCGGCGGCAAAACCAAGAAGATATGGAAGGACGGGAACAAGCATCGCAGAAAGAAGAATCGTAACAATACCCGCGACAGGCTCAACAACGCCCGACGCCATTCCAAGCCACATGGACTTTGACTTTGAAAGCCCCTTTGAATGCAGCGGCATTGAAATTATCGCCCCCTCCGGAAAGTTCTGCACGGCGATTCCAATGGCGAGCGCCAGGGCGGCGGAAGACGAGATGCGGGAGTTTCCCTGCATCATTCCGGCGTACAGAACGCCAACCGCAATTCCCTCGGGAATGTTGTGTATGGTCACCGCCAGGAACATCATGGTGGATTTTCCCAGATTCGTCCTTGGTCCTTCAACAGTTTCGTCAATGTGCATGTGCGGCGTCGCCATGTCCAGAAGAAGAAGGAAAACCATTCCAAGACAGAATCCCACCACCGCAGGAACGAACGAAAGCCTTCCCATGCCCTCGTCCGCCGCCTGCTCCAGGGCCGGTATTAGAAGCGACCATACGGAAGCGGCCACCATGACCCCGGCGGCAAATCCGCTCAAGGCCTTCTGGAGCCTTGCGTCCATGGACTTCTTCATAAAAAGCACGCACATCGAACCCAGCGCGGTTCCTGCGAACGGAAGCGCAAGACCGTAAAACACATCAATATACATGAGCCAATTATAGATTTTTTGATGAATTTCTCAATCCTTTTTAACCTTGTTGAAAAACTTCCCCTCATCCAAACCTAAAAAAACGCCCCGGACCGTAAAAATACTGAAATATCAATTTAATTTTTTTATGTTTTGTACTATAATAAGTCGCCTGAACGTGCGGATTCCAGTAAGAAAAAGGGGGGGCCGTGCGTCATTCAAGGCAAAACAGTCGGATGCAACGAACAATGCGGCTTTAATGCCCGGACGTTGAAACTTCCGCGCGAATCAAGTTTTTATTGGGAGCAGATATGGATTTTGTAGCAGAAATGAAGAAAAAGGCCGTGCGTTTGCAGAAGACCATCGTTCTTCCAGAGGGCATCGAGCCACGCACAGTGCAGGCTGCGGTGAGAATCAGGGCGGAAGGAATCGCAAGGGAAGTCACCCTGCTTGGAAAGGAATCCGACGTGAGGAACGTCGCGCTTGAAAAGGGAGTGGACCTTGAGGGCATAAACATACTGAACCCCTGCGAGTCTGAATGGCTGGACGACTTTGGAAAAGAATATTTTGAACTCAGAAAAAAGAAGGTTGACGAGAACGGAAAACCGCTCATGGACATTCAGAAGGCAAAAAGCGAGATGCTCGACCCGATGAAATTCGGCGCCATGATGGTCCGCATGGGAAAGGCGGACACAATGGTTTCAGGCGCGATATCTTCCACTGCGGACATGCTGCGCGCGGGTCTTACAATCGTAAAGACCGCCGAGGGAACAAGGACTGCATCGTCATGCTTCATAGTAGACACGCACAATCCAAACTGGGGACACGAAGGACTCATGGTGTTCTCGGACTGCGCCGTGGTTCCAGACCCAGACTCGGACCAGCTTTCAGACATAGCGATAGCCGCGGGAAAATCATGCAGGTCGCTCCTTGGCGTTGAGCCTGTCGTTGCAATGCTTTCGTTTTCCACAAAAGGTTCGGGCGGAAAAGACCCATCCGTCCTCAAGGTGCAGGAAGCCGTAAGAAAAGCCCACGAAAAGGCGCCGGACCTTCTTCTTGACGGAGAAATGCAGTTCGACGCGGCCCTGATTCCTGAAATAACTGAAATAAAGGCGCCGGACAGCCCAATAAAGGGAAAGGTGAACACTGTGATTTTCCCAAACCTGAACGCGGGAAACATAGGATACAAACTTGTGCAGAGGCTCGCCTGCGCCAACGCGTACGGACCTGTACTGCAGGGGTTTGCAAAACCGATAAGCGACCTAAGCCGCGGCTGCTCCGTGGAGGACATTGTTGTCACCGCGGCTATAACGCTGGTCCAGTCCGGCTCGTAAGGAATCTGACCGGAGTCCGCGTATCAAAAGATTTTCATTCATCACAGCATTGCTCGCACTCCTTTTATGCGCCTGCGCCACAACGCCTGGTCCCAGTAAAGAAGAAAGTCCTCCAGAACCCGAGAGGATTTCGCTTCTTTTTGCGGGCGACGTGATGGCGCACAGGCCGAACTTCAACATGAAGGACTACGGAAAAATCTGGAGCGGAATAAAGGACATCGTAAAAAAAAGCGACCTTGCGTTTGCAAACATAGAGGCGCCGGTCGCGGAAAGCCTGCCCTATTCCGCATACCCCGACTTCAATATGCACGAAGAATACCCCGAAGCCTGCATGGAGGCTGGATTCAACGTGTTTTCGCTTGTCAACAACCACACGAACGACCAGGGGCTTGACGGAATCCTTTCAACAAAAAAATGGGCGGAAACGCTTGCAATAAAAAAAAGCGCGGATGGAAACGGAGTCTATTTTTCTGGGCTCAGGGACGAGGGCGAATCGTTCTCGCATGAACTCATAGAAAAAAACGGCTGGAAAATACTTTTTGTCGCGACGACGGAAATATTGAACCGTCCTACCTGCAGGGAATTCATGAACTTCTATCCGTACACAAAAAAAGGAAGGGATTTTTTCACGGAATACGTAAAAAACCTCCGAGAGGAAAACCCCTGCGACATTTTCGTGGTCTCAATACACACAGACGAAGAGGAATACGTGGTGCCGGTCGGGGATTTACGTAAAAAATACTATTCGGAACTCCTTTGCGCGGGAGCGGACATAATATGGGCGAACCATCCCCACGTGATACGCGAAAGGGAGATAATCGGAGAAAAGGATTCCGGCGTGCTTTCAAAAATAATAATGTACGGAAACGGAAACACCATAAGCGCCCAGAGGTGGAACCCCGCGTTCGACAGTCCCGGAAATCCGCGTGAACGCACTGGAGACGGACTCCTGTTTGAAGCAAACTTCGTAAAGCGTTATACTGACGAAGGAGTGGCGGACGTATTCATTGAAAAAACAACCCCGCGATACATAACGACATACATAACGCCTGAATGGGATTTTGTCGTAATGCCGCTGGACGCTACATTCATAGAATCCCTTGCAGATGGCGGAAACATGAAATGGGCTTCATACCTTGAAGAGCGGAAAAACATCTGTGAAAAAACAAAGGAAACGATAACATGGCGATAGACTACAAACTTCTTCCTGTATACGAACAGAAGGACAGGATTCTTGAGGCACTCGGAGAAAACCAGGTGATAGTGGTTCAAAGTCCCACAGGCTCTGGAAAAACCACGCAGATTCCAGTGATACTGCACGAGGCGGGCTTCGACCAGATGGGAATGATAGCCGTCACGCAGCCGCGCAGGATAGCGGCTCTGAGCGTGAGCGAGTTCATATCAAGACAGCTTGGAACCACCTATCCTGGACTTGTCGGATACAAGATGAGGTTCGAGGACAAGACAGACGAAACCACAAAAATAAAGATAATGACGGACGGAATACTCCTTCAGGAAATGAAACTCGACCCGTGGCTTTCAAAATATTCCGTAATAATGGTTGACGAGGCGCACGAACGATCGCTGAACATAGACTTCGTACTAGGTCTTTTAAAGCGGGTGCTTGAAGTAAGAAAAGAATTCAAGGTCATTGTAAGTTCCGCCACGATGAACGCAGAGGCGTTTTCAGACTATTTTGGAAACGCTCCGATTGTAACAATAGACACGATTACATATCCTGTTACAATGGTCTACGATCCGCCGTCGCTTCCAGCCTCAACGCTGAACGAAGCCGCAAGCGAGGAGATTATACGAAAAATCGACTGCACAGTGCAGAAAGTCCTTGAAAGCGGCGACGACGGAGGCATACTCATATTCCTTCCAGGCGAAAAAATCATAAAGGACTGCATGAGGCATCTTGACAGGAGCTACTACGCCTCAAGGATACACACGCTTCCCCTGTACGGAAGGCTTTCCAAGGAGGACCAGGAACGCGTGTTCCAGGAGCCGCCCGCGCACAAAAAAAAGGTCATAATATCCACGAACATAGCGGAAACGTCGGTCACCATAGCGGACATCACCACAGTGATAGATTCGGGGCTTTCAAAACTGAACTTCTACAACCCAAGGACATTCACGTCCAGCCTGGTTGAAACGCAGGTTTCAAAGGCGAGCTGCAACCAGAGGCGCGGACGGGCGGGACGCACAAGACCTGGGACCTGCTACAGGCTGTACGGACGCAAGGATTTTGAATCAAGGGCGCTTTACACTACGGAAGAAATATACAGGACGGACCTAAGCGAGGTCGTTCTTCAGATGGCGGATCTTGGAATAACGGACTTCATGGGATTCGACTTCATATCGCATCCTGGAAGGCAGGGAATAATAGGAGCGGTTGACACGCTTTCCATGCTTGGAGCCCTGGACGCGGACAACAGCCTTAGCAGAATCGGAAAAATGATGGTGAATTTTCCGCTTGAGCCGCGAATTTCTAGGATAATAGTTGAATCCATAATGAATTTTCCAGACGTCCTGGAGGAAGTCCTGGTCGCGGCGTCGTTTCTTTCCGCGAACTCTCCGTACATTCTTCCACCGGGAGAAGAAATGGAGGCAAGAAAGGCGCACCATCTATTCCAGGACATACAGGGAGACTTTGTTTCATACCTTAAACTTTTCGCCGCGTTTGAAAAGTCAGAGGACAGGGAAAAATTCTGCGAGAAAAACTACCTGGACCACAGGATAATGCTTGAAATCCAGAACATAGACGAACAGTTGAAGGACATAGTGTTCCACATGGGCATTCCAGTTGTTGGAGGAGGAGACAAATCCGACTACCTTGCCTGCGTCGCATCAGGAATGATACAGTTCGTGTGCGTAAGAAGCGGACGCGACTCTTACAGGAGCCTTACAACGGACAAGATTTTCATACATCCGGGAAGTTCCATGTTCAGAAAAGATCCGCTTTACATAGTCGCAGGAGAAATAGTCAGAACGTCAAGAATGTTCGCCATGAGCGTTTCTCCTCTCACAAAAAAAACGCTTGAAAAACTTTCGGCGGGTCTTGTTGAAAAACTAGAGGGCGGTGCAAGGGGATCAAAGACGGGAAGGCTTGAAAGACAGTCCGACTTCTACACGGAAAACTACGAAAGGCAGGAATCCCGTGGAAAAGAAAAACGCTCCGGACAGGTGGAAGGCGCGGACTCATACCGTTTTGCAGGATTCGACTTCGAGGTCAAAAAAATCAAGGGAAAAAGGACTGCAATCCTTCCATTCGACAGGCTCAAGGAAGCGCTTGAAAAGGCCAGGAAAGAGGAAAAGGAAAACGCCAGGGGACTCTGCGCGAAGATTACATATCCGAACGGATTCAGCCTTTTTGAGGACGTAAAGATAAACCAGGCGCTGAACCTCGCCTCCCTTGTAGACATCACGCCGATAGACGAAAAAGACTGGAACCTAAAACTGAACATAAACATAGAGGAAAAGGACAGCGCGCAGAAACTCACGGAAGCGATTTCAAAAATCCTTAAAGTCGCAGTGGCAAAACAGAACAACAGGACCTACGGACTTATATGCCTTTACACAGACGGAAACGGAAACTACTGGAGCAAGGTTTCACGCGGCCTTCACACGGCGGTAAAGGAAAGCATATACGCCCTTGAAACCCTGGTCGAAAAAGAATCTATTTTCACGGAGGAGCAGCGAAACAGGATAAACAGCGTCTACTCCATGCTGAACTCCGCTCTCCAGTAAAAGACAGGATTATTTTTCGTCCAGCCCGGCATCCATGCCGTCTTTAAAACCGGACGGAGCGCCATCCTCTGAAAAATCCCCGTCGGAAGAGTTTTTTACGTCGGATTCTTCCTCGTCATCGATTCCAAGAAGTTTTTTAGCCTTGTTCCTGTTTGCGGACTTGGACTTTGAATCCTCTGCGACCGCCTTGACGCTCGCACGCGCCATCTCGTACCTTCCGTTCCTGTAAAGTTCAAGCCCCTGGCTCACGGTGGTGGTGTCCTTTGACTGCAAATACAGTACGGAAATTTCTGCGAACGAAGGACGCGCGTATTTTATGAAAAGTTTTCCAAGGGCGTACCTCAGATCCTTCCTCCTGTCGTCCTTCAGGGCCTCCTTTGCGAGCCTTAGAATTTCATCCTCGCCTGTGCTTCCTTCCGCCATCAAGGCCTCGCAGACGGCCTTTTTTGTTCCGTCGGAAACCTTTTTTTCATTTATCTGCCGCAAAAGATGTTCCTCGGCCGCGCTTCCGCCTATCTTGGAAAGGGCGGTCCAACATTCCTTCTTGACCGCGTTTTCAACGTCGTTTTTCGAACGGTATATTATGAAGTCAACAGAATCTGCGATTTTCAATTCCGTGGAGGCCTTTATGGATTCAAGCCTCACCTTGTAATGGTCGTCCCTTATGCCCTGAAGAATCATGTTCACCGCCCTTGAGTTTTCAGGGAAATTCTTTAGCCCCTTTATGCAGTACTGCCTCATGTTCGGGTCTGATTTTTCAAACAGGGCGCACAGGACGGGAACCGCCTCATCCTTCTTCATGTTTCCTATGGACTCGGCGGCGTACATCCTTACAAAGCCGTTTTCCTCCTCGTCCTGGGCAACCTGCACCAGAAGATCGAACGTCTCGACGGCGTTCATCTGTCCAAGCGTCCTCATCAGCGCCTGCCTCTGCGCTGTGGAAAGGTCGTCACGTTCAAGATATTCGGCAAGATAGACCGCCTCGGCAGCACCTCCGGTCTTTCCAAGCGCGGAAAGAGATCCGTTAAAATACTTTTCCTCACCCTGTTCAAGGAGTTTTACAAGCGCGGGAGCGGCGGCACCGCTTTTTACGGCGGACACATAGGAAAAGCATTTTTCAACAATCGCGTTCGGAGTGTCGTACGGGTCGTCCAGAATCTCAACGGCGTAGTCCTCAAGGCATGGGTCCTCGCGTTTTGCAAAGTAGTCCAGAAGTTTTACCTTTATGTCGGAACTTCCCGTCCTGTAGAAAAGTTCGTAAAGTTCGTCCAAAAAACGCGGATCGTCGTTCTCAAGAATCCTGTCCACAGTTGAGTTTATCTCGGATGGAGTTCCATAACTCAGGGTTTCGGCGTACGCCTTCCTGTCGCTTCCGTCAGAGTCCTTTCTTTCAGCCTCAAGGATTTTATCGCCTTCCGCAGGTCTTGGGCGTTTTGGCTCTGGAATGTCGACCACTATGTTCAGCCAGTCGGTCTTTTCAGAAATGGAAGCCTGTTCCTCGGAAAACACGGACGAAACCGCAAAAAAAAGGACGGACGCAGAAAAAACAAGAAGCCTGCATGGTCTTTTAAAAAAAATCATATTATGTTCCCCCTCCTGAACCTTTCAAGGAAGTCCGACTTGAATTTCAAGAAACTGTCGTTTTCTATGGAAACCCGTATGGAACGAACCAGGTCGTGCAGGAAGTACAGGTTGTGGTAACTTGCGAGCATCGAGCCGAGCATCTCCTGCTCCTTGAAAAGATGCCTTAGATACGAGCGCGAATACGTCCTGCACACCCTGCAGCCGCACTCTCCGTCTATCGGAGAAAAATCCATCTCGAAACGCTTCTGTTTTATCGAAAGCATTCCGTCGCGCGTGAAATACGAACCGTTCCTTGCATTACGTGTCGGAAGCACGCAGTCGAACATATCCACTCCCGATTCCACAGCCTCAAGGATGTATTCGGGAGTTCCTATTCCCATGACGTACACAGGTTTTTCACGCGGAAGGCTTTCCATGGTCAAATTCATGTATTTCACGAACTGTTCATGCGGCTCGCCCACGCTGAGTCCGCCTATCGCGATTCCAGGAAAATCAAGGGAGGACACAAATTCCGCGCTGCGCCTTCTGAGGTCTTCGTAAAAGTTTCCCTGCACTATCGGAAAAAGAATTCCTCCGTAGCCCGAATCCCTTTCCCTCTCCCACTGCCTCTTAGCCCTCAAAAGCCATTCGGATGTTGTGTTCAGGTCCGCCTCCGCCTGACTCCTTTCCGCCCCCCAGGGAGTGCACACGTCAAGCTGCATCTGTATGTCGGAATTGAAGGCCGCCTGAGTCTGAACGACGTTTTCAGGCGTAAAAAGATGGTAGCTTCCGTCTATGTGGCTCTGGAACCTGACACCCTCCGGGTTTATCTTCCGGAGGTCGCTCAGGCTGAACACCTGGAAGCCGCCTGAATCGGTGAGGAAGTTCCCACTGTATTGGGTGAATCCGTGAAGCCCCCCGGCCGCGGCTATTATGTCAGAGCCCGGGCGGAGGTAGCAGTGGTATGTGTTTGCAAGAATTATTTCAAAGCCAATTTCACAGATATCGTCCTTTGAGACCGCCTTTACCGCCGCGTTCGTTCCAACCGGCATGAACACGGGAGTCCTTACAGTTCCGTGCGGCAGGCTTAAAAGTCCAGTACGCGCCCTTGAGTTTTTGCAAGTGTGCATTACGTCAAAAATTTTCATGTTGAACCACCTTAAAAATCAAAGTTCAATGTATCAATCGAAAGAAACCTTCCGCCGCCGGTACACCTTATGTTCGGGCGTATCTGAGAAGAACTATACTTGAAACCACAAAGAAGAATACGGGAAACCAGGCGCCCATGAACGGCGATATGTAGCCGAATTTCGCAAGGAGCATCGTAACCATCTGCATCACGTAGAAAAGAACCGCCGCTGAAATCGAAAGAGAAAGGCTTATTACAAGCACGTTCTTGCGGGACTTTCCTGAAAGCCCTATGGAAAGGAACACAACTATGAACACTATGCACGGAAAGGCGAATTTCTTGTAGTACACGGAAAGTTCCTCGGCGTAAGGAAGCCCCACCCTCTTTAAATGCTCCATGTATATCTTTGCATCCCTTGTATTAACTTCCTCGATTGAAACAGAATTGTTCCTGAACGTTTCGCAGGGTTCGTTCAGCCTGTCGGTAAGATCCGATGAGGGATGACGGGCCTGAATCTCGCCGTTTGAATACGAGTACTCAAGGGGATTCTGAAGCCTCCATACGCTTCGCCCCTCGTCCCACTGGGCGGAATCCGCCCTTACAATGGAGCGGAGCGTCCTGTCATCGTTTCTGAATACAAGCACAAGATCGTAGAGCCTTCGCTGGCTGTCCTCGTAAAGCTGGGCCTTGTACACTACAAGCCCTCCGTCAGAAAGGACAACAACGCTGTCGTTGTTCAATGAGCGTTCCTCCGAAAGCAGGGTGTTCTGAAGGTCCTTCTTCTTTGCGTAAGTCGGAACTACCACCAGGTCTTCAAAAAAGAAAAGTCCAAAACTCATCAGGAAGGAAAAAACAAGGAGCGGAAGCGTGAACCTTGTGAGGGAAACACCGGAGGCGAACACCGCGGTAAGTTCATTGTTCGCGTAAAGGTCGCTCAGGGTGTACGCAACGGCAAAAAGTATTCCAAGCGGAACCGCATACCAGAGCGTCTTTGGAACGTAAAGGAGCATCAGGTGGACCACCTGGACGGCGGGAACTTCGTTCTGTATGAACTTCCACAGGTTCATGAGAAGGTCCACAAGGACAAGCACCAGCGAGAAAAATCCAAGCGCGCCAATGAAAATCGGTGTGAAACGCTTAAAAAGATACTTTACAAGTTTCATGCTATCTCCTCTTCAACAGGACATAGAAGAAAAGCCCCGAAAGTCCTATCACAAGGTCTGGAAACCACATCGCCATCACCCCGTTCATTCCGTTCCTGCTTGAAAAAATCTGTCCCAGGATCATCATCGCCCAGTAAAGCACGCATATCACAAGCCCCACTACAAGTCCTATCGTCTGTCCGTTGTGTTTTCCAAAAAGGAATGCGAGCGGAATCGCAAGAAGGGCGAAGAAAATCGAGCCGAACGGAAGCGAGAATTTCTTGTTGAACTCCATCCTGTAAAGATTCAACTGCCTCTTGTTGTATGAATCCCTCGCGGACATGCTCTTTATAGCCCTTCCAAGGTCGTAGCTTGTCATCTCGCGCGGAGAGGTTGTGTAGTTGTGGTTGAAGAACGCAGAGTCGAAAATGTTCAGCGTGGAGTCGGAACTTTCAAGAACGTCGAAATTCTTTCTTTCCTTCTGGTCAATGAACACGACGACGGCCTCGCCCATGTTCATCTGCATCAGAACCCCCTCCTTCCGTGAACTTGAAAGTTTGGAATCCCTGGACACGATTATCCTCTGTTTTCCGTCGTTCCCCCTGTCAAAGAAAATCAGGTCCGACACAACTCCGTCCTTTACATCCCCTATGACGACGGTGGAATTGTTCAGCCTCTTTATGGTGTTCGCCTCTATCTCAACTCCGGGATTCGAGGCCAGAATCTGCCTGTAAAGTTTGTTGTAGTTTATAGTTCCCGCAGGAAGAAGGTAGTCGTTCACAAAAAACGAAAGCACCGAAATCACAAGTCCAAGCGCAAGGACGGGCACCATGACGGTGGCGTATCCCCTTCCGGACGCGCGTATTATGAGAATCTCGTTGTCGCTCATAAGTCGGCCGAGGCACATCAAAAAGCCTACAAGAGTCGCGAACGGGGCCGACTGCGCTATTACAAATGGCAGCGTGTACGCCATGAGCCTGCACACGTTCCAGAATGGAACGCGTTTTTTAAGAATGCTTTCTGCAAGAAGAAGAATCTGGTTGCAGAAGAATATCATAAAGAAGAACAGGAACGCCACTGAAAAATAAAGCAGGAGTTCCTTGACTATGTATTTTAAAAACACGTTGCGGCCGAGCCTTCCGCGTCCAAGATACCTTATCTGAAACTTTTCTATGTAGAAATAAATCTTCCTGAGCGGATGCAGGATGCGCCTTTCGTAGGGCTCCCTGAACCTGAGGACGGACGATTTTACAGGCGTCGTGATTTTTTCAAATGTCCGCTCGAAAAAATCAAAAAATCTGTCGATAAAGTTCAAATTTCAGACTCCGGTAGAACCGAAACCGCCTGAACCGCGTTCCGTCTGGTCCAGAACTTCCACTGGAACAAAGATTCCCTGCACAACCGGAGCTACAACCAGCTGGGCGATCCTGTCGCCGTTTCGGACTGTAAAATCCTCGTCGCCAAGGTTCACAAGTATCACGCATATCTCGCCGCGGTAGTCGCTGTCTATAGTGCCAGGCGCATTCAAGACTGTAATTCCGTTCTTGAGCGCAAGTCCGCTCCTTGGCCTCACCTGTATCTCGTAGCCGTTCGGAATTGAGCAGGATATTCCGGTTGGAACCACGGCGCGCCGTCCACGTTCCACGACAATCTCCCCGTCCAGCCTGGCGCAGACGTCGCAGCCCGCGCTTCCACTGGTCTTGTATTCAGGAACCTTTACGCCGGGCTCCGCGGTAAACTTGATTTCCATTCTTTCCATAGGCTTCCGATTATAACAAAAACATGAAGTATTTTAAACAGCATTCTGCTATACTCGGACTCATGAACATTCTTTCCATAAACAATCTTGCAAAAATTGGACGAGAGGACCACCTTTTCAGGAACGTGAGTTTCGGCCTTGACGAGGGAGAAAAGGCGGCCCTTATCGGAAGAAACGGAACTGGAAAATCCACCATGCTTAAAACCATAGCGGGAGTCCTTCCCGCGGACGAGGGGAACGTCGTAGTGAACAAAACCGCGGGAATTTCATTCCTTCCGCAAAGTCCATCGTTCAACCCCGAAGACAGCATAAAGGACCACATATTCAAGGGCGACTCTCCAAAACTCAGGACCGTAAGGGACTATCTTGACGCCTGCGGAAAACTTTCATGCGCATCGTCGGAGGAAGATAACAGGAGGCTTGACGAACTTTCATCCAGAATGGACGACGGAGACCTGTGGAACTACGAGGCGCAGGTTAAGTCCATACTGTCGGTGCTTGGAATCGGAAGGATGGACCTGAAGATGGGAGAACTCAGCGGAGGAATGGTAAAAAAAGTCGCCCTCGCACAGGTACTGGTCGAGGACACAAAACTCCTCCTCCTTGACGAGCCTACAAACCACCTGGACATATCAACAATCAGCTGGCTTCAAAACTACCTTAAAAACACGGAAAGGACAGTCCTGATGGTTACCCACGACCGTTATTTTCTTGACGCGGTATGCACGAACATATTTGAGATCGACAGGAAGCAGGTGAAACTGTATCAGGGAAACTATTCCACCTACCTTGAAAAAAAAGAGGTCGAGGCGGAAATACAGCAGAACACCGACAGGAGGATAGAAAGCGTGCTGAGGTTTGAACGCGACTGGCTCATGCGCGGTCCGTGCGCGAGGGGAACAAAGGCAAAGGCAAGAATACAGAGGGACATGCAGTTAATAAACCGCGAAAAATTCCGCGAGGAAAAAGGCTTTTCCTTCGAGGTCAAGGGAAGAAGGCTCGGCGGAAAGGTTCTTGTATTGGACGGAATCTCAAAGAATTTTTCAAAGGCGGCTTCAGACGTTCCTGTAATAAAAGATTTTTCATACACGTTCACAAAAGGACAGAGAATAGGAGTCTTCGGAGACAACGGTTCCGGAAAATCAACATTCCTGAACATCGTCACAGGCAAAGTCCAGAGCGACACGGGAAGCGTAGACGGGGGCGAAAACACCGAATTCGGCTACTACAACCAGAACCCCACATTCCCAGACCTCAACATGAGCGTCCTTGAATACATAAGGGAGGCAGCCGAGAGCGTTACAAGGACGGACGGAAAAACAGCAGGAGCGTCAATATTCCTGAACGAATTCGGCTTCGAGGGAAAAATACAGCATTCTCCGCTTTCAAGCCTTTCCGGAGGCGAACGGAAAAGGCTCTTCCTTGTAAGGCTTCTAATGAAAAATCCCAATTTCCTGGTGCTGGACGAACCTACAAACGACTTCGACATATTCACAATGAACATACTCGAAGACTTCCTGCTCCAGTACCAGGGCTGCATTCTGATTGTAAGCCACGACAGGTATTTCATGGATAAAATAGCCGACAGCCTGTTCATACTGGAGGAGGACGGAAGCGTGTCGGGCTTTGCGGGAAAATGTTCGGAATACATAGAATACAGGGAAGAAAAAAAGAGGGAGGAGGAACTTCGCCAGAGGGAAAACTCTGACGCGCGGAAGGAAAAAAAACAGGAAAACAAAAAGAGGAAGATTTCGTTCAGGGAGCAGAAGGAATTCGAGGCCCTTGAGGAGGAAATCGCGGAACTTGAATCAGAAAAGGAGGTCCTTGAAAAAAAGATGTCCGGCGAGGGAGGAGATTTTTCGCAGGTCGCGTCCGCGTCAAAAAGATACGCCGAGGTGTCGCAGATTCTTGAAGAAAAATACGAACGCTGGGCGGAACTCGCCTCCCTTGCATGACGGGCAGGCTTGTTGCTTTATTTTTTCAATGGTGGTACAGTTTTTGAATCAAGCCGCTTGACGCGACAAAAAACGAGGTACATAAAAGAGGTACGTAAAAATGGGAAAGAAAAAACTTGACTGGGGCAACCTGCCTTTTGGCTATATGAAGACTGACAGGCGTTTCGCCGCAAACTACAAGAACGGCGCGTGGGACGGCGGAAAACTCATAAAGGACGAAAAAATCGTCATCAACGAATGTGCCTGCGTCCTCCAGTACGCGCAGACCTGCTTCGAGGGTCTCAAGGCATACACCACAAAGGACGGAAGGATAGTAACATTCCGCCCAGACCTCAACGCCCAGAGGATGAGGGATTCCTGCCTGCGCCTTGAAATGCCCGTGTTTCCCGAAGACAGATTTGTAAAGGCGGTAAAAGACACTGTAAGGGCTAACGCCGACTGGGTTCCACCGTTCGGCTCCGGGGCCACGCTGTACATACGACCGTATATGTTCGGCTCCAACGCAGTCATAGGCGTAAAGCCCGCGGACGAGTACCAGTTCAGGATTCTGGTAACGCCTGTAGGTCCGTACTTCAAGGGCGGAGTGAAGCCAATCAAGATAAGGATTTCAGACATAGACAGGGCGGCTCCTCACGGAACCGGAAACATAAAGGCAGGACTCAACTACGCCATGAGCCTCCACAACATAGTTGACGCGCACAGATCGGGCTACGCTGAAAACCTTTACACGGACCCTGCGACCCACACCTATATAGAAGAAACGGGCGGAGCGAACATACTGTTCGTAACAAAGAGCGGAAAAATCGTAACACCAAAGTCGGATTCCATACTCCCTTCAATCACACGCAGATCCCTCCTCCAGGTTGCAAAGGACCACCTTGGACTTGAGGTTGAGGAACGGCAGGTGAACAAAAACGAACTTTCAGACTTCGTTGAATGCGGCCTCTGCGGAACTGCGGCCGTAATATCTCCAATCGGAGAAATAGACGACCATGAAAAGACTGTAAAGATTCCGTCTGGAATGGAAGAGATGGGACCTGTCCTGAAAAAACTTCGCGAAACCCTTACAGGAATGCAGATGGGAGAAATAGAGGCGCCGGAAGGCTGGATCTACGAGATTTAGACCACCTTCCAGTCGACGGCTCCCCTTGAAAAGAAACACTTCGTCCGGTTTGCAAAGGGGCGGAGGTTCTTTTCAAGAAACCTTATGTCAGATCCATATTCGCAAAGAAGCGCGTCGGGATGGAAGTCAAGTTCAACATACTGCTCCACCCCCGACTCCTCCAGCCTGCTCAACGCTCCGTTCAGCCGTACTATTGAAAGCATTATCTTGATTGACTTCTCGCCACAGCGCCTTTTTTCAAAGACGTCAGTCAAAAAATCGCACTGAATCTTTTCAATCTCCCGCTGAGACCTGCATTCAAAATCCAGGACGGAAAGCGGAACGCCAAGTTCCCCTGCAACCCAGCGTGAAAAATCGCGCAGGATTCCGGAAGGCTTTTTTTTAAGATGGTGGCACAGCGCGTTGAACCACGGAACCGCGCGCCCCTGATTGTAAAACACATTGCATGAATGGCTCAAATTTTCCGCCCTTTCCATGTCGCCTTCGCTGAATGAAGTGGAACAAACCACCCTGTAGGGAGCGTTCCTTTCAAACACAAGCCCAAGGCGTTCGGCGTCGTCAAAAAGATCAGTTCCCGGAAGAACGGACAGCCTGAAAGTTTCAAGGTTGTTCGGGTACAGACCCAGGGCGTAGTCAACGCTGTCTCTAAATCCGTCGAAACAGTCTCCGGGAAGTCCGTATATCAGGTCAAGTCCAAACACAACGCCAGCCTCGTTCAGATATCCTATGTTCCTTGAAAACTTCTTCCTGTCGAACGACCTGTTCACAAGTGAAAGCACCTCGGGATTTGAACTCTGGAGTCCGAACTGAAGGGCGCACTTTATCCTTGTGAAGGCGGACGCAAGTTCCCTGTCCATGAATTCCGCCCTCGCCTCAAAATAAAAGAAAATTCCAGGCGCCTTCCGTGAAATCAGGTCTATGAGCCTAAGGGCGCGCTCCTTTCCCGCGTTGTACGTGGGGTCAAGCACAAAAACCTGGCGTATTCCCTCCCTCCTGAAAAGTTCAAGTTCCCTTTCAATCCTTTCCATCGGAAAATAACGTATCTTCTTTTCGCCCTTTGATTCATAGCAGTAGGAACACCTGAAAGGACAGCCACGGGCAAGTTCCCACAGAGCGCCGCCATATTTTTTAAGGTCCAGCGTTCCGTCAAGATATGGAGAGGAAAGATTTTTTAGATCGGAGACCGTGCCGTGGTGTATTTTTCTTGAGGAAAGGCTTCCTCCTCCGGAGCAGAGTTCATGCACAATGGAAGGAACCGCCTCCTCTCCCTGCCCGGAAACCGCATAGTCGAAGTCTGAAAAACTTTCAGGATCTGCGGTAACCTCAGGACCTCCGGCGATGAACACTATTTTCGGATGGAGAGACTTCAGGACGCGCATCGAGTCAAAAATCTGCCTTCTGTTCCACACGAACACGCTGTAAAGCACAAAATCCGGAACTCCACCGCAAAGTATTTCTGAGGCGATGAACCTTCCCGCCCCGTCTTCCGTGTATCCCGGGTCCTCCACGCTGTTTTCCATCAAGGAAACTTCAACCAGACTTTTTGTAAGGACGCTGTTTTTAAGGCTGGAGGCGATGCACGCCGCCCCAAGAGGAAGCGCCTGCGGAGAAGTTTCTACTAAAAGCGTGTAACAGACGAGTTTTTTCATTTTCTGCCACGCATGATAGCAGAACAAGGGATTTTTACCAACACCGAAACTCCAACAGCAATCGTCAAACCCCATCTGAATTCTAAAATTTTTCTAAAATCCAAGATATATTTTTTTTAAAGATTCATTGAAACACAGTTTTTTTATGATATAATTCGCCCGTCTGGTTTTAAAATCTTTTCGCAGAATTTTTCACGCGCCATTTAAAAGAATCAAAAACCAGCCGGAAAAAAAGGGAGACAGAATCTATGAAAAAAATCAGTTGGACTGCGAAAAAGACATTCGCCACGGCGATGGGAATACTTGGAATCGGAACGCTAACATCATGCTACGGAATGCCGCCAAACCAGAACAACTCGTACATCGAAGGACAGGTCAAAAACGGAACTTCCGCGGAATCTGTGGTAAAGGGAATAAAGGTTACGCTCTTGGATTCCGAGGGAAACGAAATGTACAGCACCACATCAGACGAAAACGGATTCTATTCGTTCAACGTATTGACAGGCGGCTATTCTGTAAAATTCGAGGACGTTGACGGAATCGAGCCTGAATACGAGACTCAGGAAATTCCTGCAAAGTCTTCACATCCTGGCGAAATTGTAAAGAAAGACGTTCTGCTCAAGGTCAAACAATAAAAAATGAGTCCAAGGTTCATCGGAAAAAGAATATTTTTACGGTACAGGAATAAGACCATAAAAAAACACAGGCTGGACTACCTCTTCTGGGAATGTACGCTCCGCTGCAACCTGAACTGCCTGCACTGCGGTTCAGACTGCCTGAAGTCGTCCGGAGTGAAGGACATGCCCGTGGACGACTTCATGGGACAGCTAAAAAAAATCAGGAAAGAATCCCCGCGCGAAAGGATTACAGTCTGCATAACGGGTGGAGAACCGCTCCTTCGCGACGACCTTGAAGATGCCGGAAGAAAAATAACATCCCTCGGCTTTCGCTGGGGAATCGTAACAAACGCCCTTTGCATGACGGAGGCCAGATTCAACTCCCTCCTTGATTCAGGAATGACTTCCATAAGCTTCAGCCTTGACGGGCTTGAGGAGGATCACAATCTTCTTCGTAAGAACCCAAAAAGCTTCAAAAAAGTCGTGGAGGCCATCGACACGGCCCGGAAAATACAGGATGCAAAGAGGCGGCCCCTCGTGTTCGACGTCATAACCTGCGTGCACAGGGGAAACCTGCACAGGCTTTCCGAACTCAGGGACTTTCTGATACGCAGGGGCGTCGAGCACTGGCGTATTTTTTCGATTTTTCCCGAAGGACGCGCGGCGCAAAACAGCCTTTCCCTTTCAAGCCGGGAATACGTAATGCTCATGGACTTCATGGAGGAAACCCGTAAATACAGGACGGCTGACGGAAAATCAATACACCTGAACTATTCCTGCGAGGGCTACCTTGGAAGATACGAACTGAGGGTGAGGGATTTTTTCTTTTTCTGCAGGGCGGGAATCAACGTGGGCTCGATAATGTGCGACGGAAGCGTGGGAGCGTGCCTGAGCGTTCGGGCGAAGGCGTTCATACAGGGAAGCATATACGAGGATTCGTTTCCAGAAATATGGAACAACAGGTATCAGAACATGAGGGACAGGTCATGGACCAGGTGCGGAATGTGCAAGAAATGCAGTGAATACAGATACTGTCTTGGAAACGGACTTCATCTGCACGCGGACGACAGGTCCGCCCCGACCAGATGCAACCTCTCCCTCATAAAAGAAGGTTCTTAAAAAAACACACAGTCCTCCATGTATTTTTAACTGATTCTCCGCCAACAACTTTTCAATAACTTGTTGAGAAATGTGGCTAAAAGATTTATAATGGTGCGATAAATCATTCGGGAGGAAGACCCCACGGGGTCGCTTTAGAACAAGGTAGTCAGATATGAAAAAAATAAAACTCACGGCGGCGCTCATTTCAATTGGAGCGGCGATCCTCGCTTCATGCGTTTCTTCGCCAAAACAGAAAATCAGTGAACCCTCGGATGCGGACGAATAC
>JBHAFG010000041.1:0-23490 GCA_041855945.1 Treponema sp.
ACAGCGGCGCCTTCTCGCAATACAAATGCGCCATCTTCCAATACACGAGCCTCTCGCGTTCCTGCAGAAACGCGTCCTGCAACACACACGCGTTCTGCTGCGACTGACACGCGCGATGTAACGGACACGCGTAATACAGACGCGCGTTCTGCAACACATCCCCGCTCTTCGGATGCCGCAGTTTCGGAAAGTTCCGTCCGTCCGTCGCCTGCAAATGGAGTCTTTGACGCACATGACTTTCCGGACTCCCATACAGGCGCGGTCCTTGTATTCCTCTTTGACGACGGCGGCCAGAACCTGAACCACCTTGAAAAATTCGTAAGCCTTCCGTTTCCTGTTACAGTCGCAGTCCTTCCCGCCCTTCCAAATTCAAAGGCATCCGCCGAACGCGTAAGAAAAAGCGGAAACGAACTCATGCTGCACCAGCCGATGCAGGCTGTAAACCTTTCTGTAAATCCAGGACCCGGGGCGATAAAACCCGGCATGGACGAGGGCGAAATACGAGCCACTCTGTTTAAGAATTTACGCGAAATCGGACCTGTAAGCGGAGTGAACAACCACGAAGGCTCGCTCATAACGGAAGACGCCCAGATGATGAGCCACATAATGAAAATGCTTTCCGACGAAGGACTTTATTTTCTTGACTCAAGGACTACGGCCTACACAAAAGTTCCATACGTTTCCCGTTCGCTCGGCTATCCGTATTACCAGCGGAACATTTTTCTTGACAACACAAAAAATCGCGCCGACATAATCCATGAAATAAAAAAAGGACTTGAACACGCGAACAGAAACGGTTTTGCAGTAATGATAGGACACGTCTGGTCGGCGGACATTCTTCCGGACATACTTCTTGAAATCTATCCGGTTCTTTACGCCAAGGGCTACAGGTTTTCAACCGTATCAAAAATCCCTGCGCATACGTTTTGACGTTCCCAAACCTTGATGACAAAGAGCGCGCTAAACATTAATATTGCATTACATAACATAGGTCTGTATCAACATTCAGGGCGGCTTTTTGCGTTCCGCAAAAAACAGGCTTTTCGGGGTTCGCCGTCCAGCAGTCGGTGTTCGTCTTCGCCAAACACCGCGGCGGCTCATTCCAAGTCGAAACATACAGTGTTGTCCGTACGTCGGAGCGTAAATTTCCATGATGGGAAAAAGATTGTACGCCCTTTCGGAAAATTCTTTTTGTTTCGCCTTGGAACTGGCGTTCGCCAGCCCCTGCAATCCTTGCCGCAGGATGTGTCATACAGATTGAAGAAGGTGTCTAAGTGCGTGTTTTAGGTATTGAGTCCAGCTGCGACGAAACTGCCGCGGCGGTTGTTGAGGACGGAAAAAAAATCATAAGCAATGTGGTTGCGACCCAGATTCCGTTCCACGAGGTATACAAGGGAGTCGTCCCGGAAATAGCGAGCAGGAAGCACGCCGAATGGATACTTCCGGTTGTAAAACAGGCCCTTTCCGAGGCGGACATGGACCTTTCACAGATTGACGCTGTTGCGGCCACAAACAGACCGGGGCTCATGGGTTCGCTTCTTGTAGGGCTTACATTCGGAAAAACCCTTGCATGGGCGGCGGGAAAACCATTCATAGCGGTGAACCATATGCTTGGCCACCTTTATTCCGCCCATCTTGTAAACGACATTCCATATCCGTATCTTGGACTTCTGGTTTCGGGCGGACACACAATAATATGCAAGGTTTCAGGCTTCGACCAGATAGAAGTCCTTGGAACGACGGTTGACGATTCCGTCGGCGAGGCGTTCGACAAGGTTTCAAAATTCTACGGACTTGGATATCCTGGCGGAGTTGTAATAGACAGGCTTTCCAAACAGGGAGACCCGCGTTCGGCAAGTTTTCCAGTTCCAAGGCTCGACGGAGCGGAACACAGGTACGACATGAGTTTCAGCGGACTTAAGACCGCCGTCATACACCAAAGGGATATGTTCTGGAACGAAGGATACGAACGCACTGCTGAAAATATGTGCGCCGCCTTTCAGGAAACCGCCTGCAGGACTCTTACAGGCAGGCTTTTCAGGGCGGTTGAGGACACGGGATTGAAGACTGTAGTGGCGGGCGGCGGCGTTGCGGCAAATTCACGGCTCAGGCAGATTCTTGCCGAACGCTCCGACCTGAACTGTATTTTTCCTCCGCTCAAACTCTGCGGCGACAACGGGGCCATGATTGCGGGTGTCGCCTATCACTTCCTTTCGCGCGGCGACCGTTCAGGCTGGGACACCACCGCATCCGCAAGAATCCCACAGTTCAAGCGTGGACTCAAGACAAAGGGTTTTGACGGGCGTTAGAACTCTGCGCCGCTTAGATTTTTATGGAAGGTGTTTATGCGTTTAAATGAATTGACATACGGAATTGTCGGACTTGGAATAATGGGCGGGTCCATCGCCAAGTCCATAAGGGAAAACATCCTGTGCCAGAAAGGTTCTACGGGCGGAGTGCTTGCCTGCAACAGAAGCCAGGGAAGCCTGAAGGCCGCTCTGTACGACGGTGTTATAGACGCAGGCTATACGCCGGGCGATGTCGGACGTATGCTTTCCCTCTGCGACGTGGTTTTCATCTGTCTTTATCCGCACGCCACGATTGATTTTATGAAGGAACACAGGGAGTCATTCAAGAAAGACTCGATTGTAACCGACATCTCCGGCGTTAAGGGGATTTTTGAAAGGGAAATGCCTGGGATGATTCGGGACGACGTGGATTTCATAATCGGACATCCTATGGCGGGCGGAGAAAAAGAAGGATACGCAGCCTCGTCCGCGAAGTTTTTTGTGAACCACAACTACATTCTCATTCCAAAAGAGTTCAACAGGCCGCAGAACCTTGACACCATGCGGACTCTTGTTTCGGCGATGGGTTTTACACGCATAACGGAAACAACATCTGAAATACACGACTATAAAATCGGTTTTACAAGCCAGTTGTGTCACGTTATTGCAAGCGCCCTTGTTTCAAGCGCGCCGGACGGCCAGGTTACGGCGTTTGGCGGCGGAAGTTTCGAGGATCTGACGCGCATCGCCATGATAAATTCTTCGCTATGGACTGAACTTTTCATTTCAAACAGGGAAAAACTTCTTTCACACATAGACTCGTTCATGTGCCAGATGGAAACCGTAAGAAGTCTTATTGAAAAAGAAGATGCAAAGACGCTTGAGGATTATCTGAACGGCGTGCGCGACAAACGTATTTGCATGGGTTCCATACAGTTCAGCCAGAAGACGGTTTGAGGCTGCGTCCATAAAAAAAGCGGAATCTTCCGTAATGGAAAATTCCGCCATGTAAAAGTCAGATGAAATCAGCCTTCAAGAAGTTTTAATATTTCTTCCTTTGGTCTTGCGCCCGCCGACTGGCTGACCATTTTTCCGTTCTTGAACACCACAAGGTTTGGAATGCTCATAACGTTGAATTTGCCTGCAAGGGCGGTTTCGTCGTCAACGTTGACCTTGCAGAATTTATATTCGGTATGCTCGTCTGAGAGCTCGTCGATCAACGGCGAAAGCATCTTGCACGGTCCGCACCACGATGCCCAGAAATCGACAAGAACAGGTCTGTCGCTCTTCATAACTTCATCTTCAAAGTTGTTGCTTGTTACTACAGTAATCATAAGTCACCTCTTGAGTTTAAAGATACGGTCGTTTTTAAAAATAATCAAATTTCTATTCATTTTTTGTGTTATAATCCTTGGGTCATGAGTCGCAAGAAAAGTCCGCATGAAAAACGAGTGATGCACAGAAAAATTGTAGTAATCTGTATGTTCCTAGAGATTGCGGCGGTTGTAGTGTTCCTGGCTTCCTATCTTCCAAAAATAATAACGCCTGAATCTGAAGGCTACGATTCAAAGGACGACCGCACGCACTGCATAATGATTGTAGGAGATTCAGAAAGCCTTCCCGTCCTTCAGAAGGTATACGAGGGCGCGTCCGCAGTCGCGGATTCATACGACTCTGTTGTGGAACTTTACGTTCCGCCTTCCCGCGCCTCCAACGTTTCGTTCCAGTCGCTGCTTGATTTTGCAGGAAACGCAAACGCGGACGGAATCATCGCGTATTTTCCGGACTACGCGTCTTCCGTTAATCCGCCGCTTGCAAGGGAAGGCTCATACATTCCGCTTGTTACCATAGGACACAATTTTCCGGACGTTCCGCAGATTTCATACATAGGAACGACATACGCTGAAACCGGCAGAAGAATAGCGGACGAAATTTCAGGCTGGCACACCGAAGATTCTGTTTTTTTGATGATTGATTCCACAAGGAACGCAAATTTCAGCACCGCGCGTTCAAGCATGCTTTCACGCTTGAGCGCGAACGGATTTACGGACGTGAACCTGGTTTCGTTCGACGACACGGACGAGGCGTACAAGGAAAGGTTCGTCGCGGAAATACAGAGGGCCAAAAAACTTGAAAAGCCGCTGATTGTAATATGCACATCCGAAACGGACACGATTTTTGCGGCCCAGCAGGTTGCAGACATTTCCTACTCTTCTGAAACAAAAATTCTTGGTCTTGGCGAAAGCGGTTCTGTGAACGACTATTTCAACCGCGGAATAATAAGTGCCCTTTTTTCGCTCGACTACCAGGGCGTGGGAAGGGCGGCGCTCGCCCAGATTTTTGAATACAAGCAGAACGGCTCTGCAAACAGGATTGTTTCCGCGGAAATTCAGTTCAGGAGGGCGGGTGCAAGATGAAAAAGTTCTTCCGCGTTCCACGGACAAAAGTCGGAAATTTTTACAGGAATTTGAGCCTTCGCGGAAAAATAATGTATTCCCTTTTCGGCTCGCTTGCCACCATGTTCGTTACGATTTTTCTTGTAGGGCAGGTTGACCATTACGGAATCAACATAATAGGAAATTCGTACAGATCCAGCGAGCGCATAAACATTTTCAAGGGCGACCTTGAGCGTACGGGAGAGTCCATGGAGCAGTTCCTCAAGTATTACAGTTTTGAAAGCATAGACTCGTATTACGCTGCACGCGCGAGGGTGGAGGCCCACATTCAGGAAATGCAGCGAAGACCATCCGCGGACCAGATTGCAAACAAGGAATACATAATACGCTGCCTTGCGGAATCGTTTCTTCGATACGGCGACAAGGTGATTTCGGCGAGGCGTTCAAATTCAAAGGGCGAACAGATTCTTTTCCATACAAAGGCGATGGAATGTTATTCCATGCTTGACATGGAATTCCGCAGGCTGGAAGGTTTTGTGCACAGCGTGAACAGCAGGATTTATTCAGGGAACAGGCAGAACATATACGTCCTTACAAATGTTGTGTACGCCTTCTTCATACTGTATTTTTTTCTGATTTTTCTGCACGTGTACTTCATCATAACGGACATATTGAGTCCGCTGCACGACATTTCCGAGGTGGCGATAAAAGTTTCGCACCAGGAATTTGACGTTCCGCTTTTCAACATAGATTCACGGGACGAAATAGGAAATATATGCAGGGCGTTCGACAAGATGCTTGTGAGCATAAACGACTACGTAAACACGATTCTTGAAAAGGCGCGCACTGAAAACGAACTCAAGGAAAAACAGATAGAAACCCAGACGCTGTACACCAACGCAAGGCTGCAGGCGCTGCAGACTCAGATAAATCCCCATTTTCTTTTCAACACGCTGAACACGGGCGTGCAGCTTGCGATGATGGAGGGCGCGGACAAGACCTGCGAATTCATAGAACAGCTTGCGGCGTTTTTCCGTTACAACATACAGGACAGGCAGAATTCCACGATTGACGAGGAACTCATGCTCATAGACCATTTTGTATACATAATGAAGGTGCGTTTCGGTTCACGGCTGAATTTTGTAAAGGACGTTGAGCGCATTGTATGTCCACAGAAAATTCCTGCGATGATTCTGCAGCCTCTGTGCGAGAACTGTATAAAACACGGACTTGAAAATTCCGTTGGAACCGTTACGCTGAAAATCAGAAAAATTACAGGCTTCGTTGAAATTTCAATTTCGGACAACGGACGCGGATTCGATCCTGAAATACGCAGGCAGATTCTTGACGGTGTAAGGCGGGATTCCGGCGGAGGAGAGGCGCTCGTTCCTGTTTCAGGCGGTTCAGGACGGGGAAACGGAATAGGAATTACAAACGTATTTTCGCGTTTGAAGTTATATTTTCAGAGAGACGACATTTTCGACATCCAGACGGGCGATGGCGGAAAGGGTACAAAATTCATTGTGAGGGTGCCAGCAGATGTATAATATCCTTGTTACAGACGACGAACAGATTGTGGTCGATGCCTTGTTTTTCATAATAAACAAGAATTTCGAGGGGCAGGTGAAACTTTTTTCTGCGAACAACGGCGCGGACGCTGTGAACATCTGCAGCCAGAACGAAATAGACATAATCTTCATGGACATAAACATGCCTGGAATGACGGGGCTTGAGGCGATAAAGTGCATACTGAACCTCAAGCCGCAGACGGTGATAATAATACTCAGCGCATTCGACAGTTTCCAGTACGCGCAGGAGGCGTTGAACCTTGGCGCGTTCAAGTACATAACAAAGCCCGTGAACAGGAATCTTGTCGTGCAGATGATACGGCTTTCCATGAACGCCGTTGACACAAGGAGGGCCGTTTCTGCGGACGGAAGCGAACTCCAGAAAAAACTTGACAGGGTTACTCCCGTCCTTGAGGGCGATTTTTTCTACAACTGCGTGTTCAACAAGGCAAAAAGCGAGGACGTGTACACGTATCTGGACTACTTCAACATACAGGAGGAACATTACGCCATCGGCTGCTTTGAATTTCCGGACGTTAATCCCGCAAATCAGGACGAAATATACCTAAAGGCAAGAGACGCCTTCCATTCCCATGCAAAATGCCTTGTAAGTTCCCTTCTTGTGAACAGGATAATAGTGTTCTTCTACTTTGAACGTTTCGAGGAGCGCGACATGGACGAATGTGCGAGGGAATCCATAAAAAACCTTTACAACGTCCTTGGCATAAAGGTACTCCGGGGAATACGCGGTGGAGTGTGCAAGTGTTTTTCAGACATCTCCCAGATTGCGGAAAAATACAGTTTTGCCCTGAACGCCCTCAATTCAGCGTCGGCAAAGGGCGACCTTGTGTTTTCCGATGAAAAAAAGAATTCAAGCGCGGGCGACGACGACTACGCGGAGAACATACTTTCAAGGCTTTACAACAGGCTCAAGATTGGAGACACCGCGGGCGTTACGTATCTTGTAAGGACCTATCTTGAAATTCTTGATTCACAGGCAAGGGATTTTGACTACAAGAAAAGCCATTCGTTCGAGATTCTTGTGAACGCGCGGAACATATTGAGGGATGTGGACTCCAAGAACCGCTATTCGTATTCGCACGAAACTTTTTCAATCATAAGCAACGCCACAAGCGAAACGGCGCTTTCCTCGTATCTTGTTGGACGGCTTGAGGAAATAGCGAACAACATACACGAGATAAAACTGCAGCGGGGAAATCCAATGATTGCAAAGGTTGTCGCCTATCTTGACCAGAACATTTCGTCCGACCTTTCGCTTGAGTCCGCGTCGCTTGTGGCGGGCGTGAATCCTTTTTATTTAAGCAAACTTTTCCGCGAGGAAACAGGCGACACTTTTGTAAACTACATTGCGGAAAAACGCATGGAACTTGCAAAAAATCTCCTTTCAAACACTGAACTTTCAATAAAGGAGATAACCGCGGAAATCGGCTACAACGACCAGAATTATTTTTCAAAGCTGTTCAAGGCGAAGTTTGGAATTTCACCCACGGATTTCAGGAAGTCAAAGTGAAAAACAGAAAACGCCCTGCCTCCACATTGATTTTTGCCTTGATGGCGCTTGTGTTTTTTTTGTCTGTATTTTTTACGCTTTCCACCTCGTGTTCACGGAACCTGAAAAATCCATTCAAGGCCGACCCCGCAGCGGTTCAAAAAAAGACCCTCATAGGTTTTTCGGTCGACAGCCTTGCTATTGAACGCTGGCAGAGGGAGGTTGACGTTTTCATAGGAGAGGCGCGTTCCCTTGGCGCGGACGTAATCGTGCAGAACGCGGGAAGCGACGCTGAACTGCAGTGCCGCCAGATTGACTATCTTGCCTCAAAGGGAGTGGCTTCCATCGTGATCCTTCCAAAGGAGGCGGACGCGCTTTCCGAGGCGGTTCAGAGGGTGAAAAACCGGGGAATTCCAGTGATTGCATACGACAGGCTGATTCTTAACGCTCCGCTCGATCTTTTTTTGACTGTTGACAGCGAAACGGTTGGCTATCTTATGGGAATCGGAATGCTTGAGCGCACTGAAAGCAGACGCTGGTACAGAATTTTAGGGCCCGTGGACGACAACAACACAAGCCTTCTTCTTAGCGGATTTGACAGGGCGGTTAGAGGAAGCCTTCTTTCAATCGAGGGAACATATTTTACACGCGACTGGAAGTACGACATCTCGCAGAAATACATGGAGTCCATTCTGGCGTCTGGTAAAATTCCGGAGGTGGTTGTGTGCGGAAACGACGCCATTGCAAACAGCGTGCTGAACGCGTACAGGAACTACGCTCCAAGCAGGAAGGTCAGGCTTTGCGGACAGGACGCGGATGTTTCCGCCTGCCAGAACATAATCGACGGAGTGCAGGATTTTACGATATACAAGCCTACCATACATCTTGCAGAGGAGGCCGCAAGATTCGCAGTTCTTCTTTCAGACGAGGAAAAAAGGGCAGGCTTCAGAAACCGCATGGCAGGTGGGAAGACGGTGTTCAACGGACACTCGGACGTTCCTTCGATTCTGCTTGAACCTGTTCTTGTTGATGCCGAAAACCTTGAGGAGGTTGTGATAAAGTCAGGCTTCCATTCAGGCGCAAAAATCAACCGTGAATAAATTGCTAAGTTTATGCAAAAAAAATGTATTTTTCTGCATAAATATTCTTTTTTTTCTTAAAACAATTCGATATACTGTCTTCCGAAACGTGCGGTATGCACGTTAGGAGTATTTTTATGAAAAACGCATACATAAGTAGAGTGTGGGAAGAAGTGAAGGCGAAGAACGCCAACGAGCCGGAATTTCTTCAGGCGGTTGAGGAAGTTTTGACGACTCTTGAGCCAGTTGTGGAAAAAATGCCGGAACTTGAGCCAAACTCGATACTTGAAAGAATGGTTGAACCGGAGCGCGTGATAATGTTCCGCGTGCCTTGGATGGACGACAAGGGAAACTACCATGTTAACCGTGGATTCCGCGTGCAGTTTAACAGCGCGATTGGACCTTACAAGGGCGGTCTGCGTTTTTCAAAAGAAGTCAACGTTTCAGTTTTGAAATTTCTGGGTTTTGAACAGGTGTTGAAGAATTCCCTTACAACGCTTCCAATGGGCGGTGGAAAGGGCGGTTCGGACTTCGATCCTCACGGAAAGTCAGACAGGGAGGTCATGAGGTTCTGCCAGTCGTTCATGACGGAACTTTACAGGCACATAGGACCTGACACGGACATTCCTGCGGGCGACAAGAACGTTGGTGGACGAGAAATCGGCTATATGTTCGGACAGTACAAGAGAATCCGCGACGAATACACTGGAGTTCTTACGGGAAAGGGTCTTACATTCGGCGGTTCGCTTATACGCACCGAGGCTACAGGTTACGGCCTCATTTATTTTGCCGAGGAAATGCTCAAGAAGGTAGGACAGGACTTCAAGGGAAAGACCTGCGTTGTTTCAGGTTCGGGAAACGTTGCGACATACGCCGCGCAGAAACTGCTTCAACTTGGAGCGAAGGTTGTTACACTTTCAGATTCAAACGGATACATCTACGACGCTGACGGAATCACACAGGAAAAACTCGACTGGGTGAAGGAACTTAAAAACGTCCGCCGTGGAAGAATTTCAGAATATGCAAAACAGTTCCCTTCCGCAAAATACGTGGAGGGTGGAAAGGTATGGGAAGTCAAGTGCGACTGCGCGTTCCCGTGCGCCACACAGAACGAACTTGTAGGCTCTGACGCCCAGAAGCTTCTTGACAACGGAGTTACGCTTGTGGCTGAGGGCGCGAATATGCCTTCGGACCTGGACGCCGTGAATAAATTCCTTGCGGCAAAGATTCTGTACGCTCCGGGAAAAGCGTCAAACGCCGGAGGAGTTGCAACTTCTGGACTTGAAATGAGCCAGAACTCGGAAAGGCTTTCATGGTCTGCCGAGGAAGTTGACGAAAAACTCCACAGCATAATGGTGAACATACACGCGAACGCCTACGACACTGCCGTAAAATTCGGTCAGACTGACGGAAAGTTCGTGAACTACGTTGCAGGCGCGAACATCGCGGGCTTTGTGAAGGTTGCGAACGCCATGATTGCACAGGGACTTGTGTAATTTTTTTTTCCTGAAGTTTTAAGAAGACTCGCTTGCGCGGGTCTTTTTTTTGCATTGTCGCCTTGATGGTTTTGTTTTGAAAATCGGAGCGTTTTGATTTGTCCGGGCCGGCTGATTCTGTCAGTCGGCTTTTCTTTGCGAAGTGTTTTCTGGACGCGAATGGCATGATTTATTTCCAAAAAGGTGCGGCTAAATTCATTGAAAAAAAACGTCATTCGCCTTATAGTTCAATCCTGCTCGTAATTGTGTTATATTTAAACTCCGAGAGAAATATTTTTTTTAGGTGAACTGATGGCGGAAACTGTAGAGGAAAATCTTCCTATAAGAATTGGTATTGATGTTGGCTCGACGACTGTAAAAATCGCGGTTTTGGACGACGGCGGCGGCTTGATTTATGGAGACTATCAAAGGCACCGAGCCGACATCAGGAGCACGATAATAAGCGTGGTGGAGCAGGCGTTTGAAAACCTTGTGTCGGTCCGCGGTTTTCCTGAAAATCAGCCTGTAAGCGTAAAGGTTACTGGTTCTGGCGGACTTTCGGTTTCTCAATGGCTTAACATTCCATTCATACAGGAGGTGGTCGCCGCCACAACGGCCGTAAAGGAACTCATTCCGCAGACCGACGTTGTAATAGAACTTGGCGGAGAGGACGCTAAAATCACCTACTTTACTGGCGGTGTTGAGCAGCGCATGAACGGAACCTGTGCGGGCGGCACCGGAGCGTTCATCGACCAGATGGCGGCCCTTCTTGAAACGGACGCTTCCGGGCTTAATTCGCTTGCTTCAGGCGCGGAAACTGTGTATCCGATTGCCGCGCGCTGCGGTGTTTTTGCAAAGACGGATGTCCAGCCGCTCATAAACGAAGGAGCGCGGCGCGAGGACATCGCCGCCTCGATTTTCCAGGCGGTTGTAAACCAGACTATTTCTGGACTTGCCTGCGGAAAGCCGATACGTGGCAGGGTCGCGTTCCTTGGAGGGCCGCTGCATTTTCTTGACCAGCTTAGGTTCAGGTTCATAGACACGTTGAAGTTGAAGGACGACGAGATAATCGTTCCAGAGAATTCCCAGCTTTTTGTGGCGGCGGGTTCCGCTTTCAGCGCGGAGCGAAAATTCGTTTCTGAAGACGGAAAACCATACAGGTTTCCAACGATAAAAGAATTCAAGGAAAGCCTAAAAAATCTTGTTGGCGCAGAACTCAGCGAAGTTCAGCGTCTGGAACCTCTTTTTACGAACGCCACCGAACTTGACGCTTTCAGGAAAAGACACGCCCAGGAAAAGGCTCTGCGCGCGAATCTTGATGAAACCACAGGTCCTGTGTTCCTTGGACTTGATTCAGGCTCCACTACAACAAAGGCGGTTCTCATAGACCAGAAGGGCAGGATTGTATGGGATTTTTATTCACACAATCTTGGAAATCCTGTTGAACTTGCGGTAAAAGTATTGAAGGATCTTTACAGGCAGATTCCAAAGGACGTTTATATAGCGCGCGCGGTTTCAACAGGCTACGGCGAGGCGCTTTTTCAGGCCGCGCTGGGAGTTGACGCCGGCGAGGTTGAAACGATAACTCATTTCAGGGCGGCGGACTTTTTTGTACCGGGCGTTGAATTCCTTCTGGACATAGGCGGACAGGACATGAAGTGCCTTAGGATGAAGGACGGGGCGATCACTTCAATACAGTTGAACGAAGCGTGTTCTTCCGGCTGCGGTTCATTCCTTGACAATTTTGCAAACACAATGGGAATGGACGTAAAGGAATTTGGAAAGATTGCGCTGATGGCGGACAAGCCCGTTGACCTTGGAAGCCGCTGCACCGTGTTTATGAACAGCCGGGTAAAGCAGGCTCAAAAGGAAGGAGCGAGCGTCGCGGACATAGCGGCGGGGCTCTGCTATTCGGTTATAAAAAACGCGCTTTTTAAAGTTATAAAACTAAGGAAGGCGAGCGACATAGGCGAAAAGGTCGTCGTCCAGGGTGGAACTTTCTTCAACGACGCGATTCTGCGCGCTTTTGAAAAGATTTCCGGCGTGGAGGTTTTCCGTCCTGACGTTGCAGGACTCATGGGCGCGTACGGTTCCGCCCTCATAGCATACGACCAGTGGGTGGACCTTACAGCTCCAAAGCCCGGCGAGGAAAATTCCGCGCCAAAGGAACTCCGTTCAGGAATAGCCACCCTTGAGCAGTTGAACAATTTCCACGTTGAACTTGAAAGCAGAAGATGCGGAAAATGTCAGAACAACTGTCTTCTTACAATAAACACCTTCTCTGACGGCGACAACAGGCGCATATTCATCACGGGAAACAGATGCGAGCGCGGCGCGGAAATCGAAGGAAACGTAATAGACGCGTCAAACAAGGCCAACACCGGCGTTGAGGATGTTGGCGAAAAAATGCCGAACCTCTTTGAATGGAAATACAAGCGTCTTTTCGGCTATGTTCCGCTAAAGATAGAGGACGCTCCAATGGGCGAGGTTGGTATTCCTCGCGTCCTCAATATGTATGAAAACTATCCGCTCTGGTTCACATTCTTTACCAAACTTGGATTCCGTGTTGTGTTGAGCCAGCGTTCATCAAGGAACGTGTATGAAAAGGGCATTGAAACAATTCCGTCGGAATCTGTGTGCTATCCTGGAAAGATTTCACACGGACACGTTGTAAGCCTCATACAGAGGGGCGTTAAATTCATTTTCTATCCATGCGCCCCTTACGAAAAAAAAGAGGATTCTGGTTCAGGCGATCATTACAACTGTCCTATAGTAACAAGTTATCCTGAGGTTCTAAGGAACAATATTGACGAACTAAGACAGGATCCCACCATAACGTACATGGATCCGTTCCTTCCGATTTATGACAAGAAAAGGCTTTCTGAACGCCTTGCCGAGGAACTCATGCCGCGTTTTCCAAGCCTTACGGCGGATCAGATTTACAGGGCCGTTGACGAGGCGTGGAACGAGGAGGAAAAGTTCAGGAAGGAAGTCAAGGATGCAGGCGAGGACGCGCTTGAGCGCATGATTCGTGCAGGCGGAAATGGAATCGTTCTTTCGGGCCGTCCATACCACCTTGACCCGGAGATAAACCACGGAATTCCTGAAATGATAAATTCTCTTGGGCTTGCAGTTTTCACAGAGGATTCTGTAGCGCATCTTGGAAGCATAGAGCGTCCTTTGAGGATCATAGACCAGTGGGTCTACCACAACAGGCTTTACAGGGCGGCGGCGTTTGTAAGCGAAATGCCGAACCTTGAGATGCTTCAATTGACTTCATTTGGCTGCGGACTTGACGCCGTTACAGCCGACCAGGTCGATGAAATAATGCACTCAAAGGGAAAGATGTACACCCTCATAAAGATTGACGAGGGGTCGAACCTTGGGGCCGTGCGCATAAGGATTCGTTCATTGATAGCCGCAGTCCGTGAAAGGCAGCGGCACAACAGAAAAATCGTAAAGAAGCCTGCTTCGTATCAGAGGCAGGTGTTCACAAAGGAAATGAGGAAGACCTATACAATCATAGGTCCGCAGATGTCGCCCATACACTTCAGGATTTTAAAGGAAGCGTTCGAGTCGTGCGGCTATAATTTTGTGATTCTTGACGCTGTAGATCCAAAGGCGGTTGAGGCGGGACTCAGGTACGTCAATAACGACGCCTGCTATCCTTCCATACTTGTTGCAGGACAGATGATAGCAGCCCTTGAGTCTGGAAAATACGATTTGAACAGGGTCGCCCTCATAATAACACAGACGGGCGGCGGCTGCAGGGCCACAAACTACATAGGTTTCATACGCAGGGCGTTGAACGACGCGGGTTGGGGACAGATTCCAGTCCTTTCGCTTAGCGCCCAGGGATTTGAGAAGAATCCGGGATTCAAGATTTCACCGATTCTCCTCCACAGACTTTTGATGGCGATAATGGTTGGCGACGTTCTTATGAGGGTTCTTTACAGGACTCGTCCATACGAGGCGGTTCCAGGAAGCGCAAACGCACTTTATGAAAAATGGTCCGCCAGGGCTGAAGGGCAGGTCAGAAAATCTTCGATTTACGGCTACCACAGGCTCTTGAAGAACATCGTAAAGGAATTCGACGCCCTTCCGCTCCGTCCTATAAAAAAACCGAGGGTTGGAGTTGTTGGAGAAATCCTTGTAAAATTCCACCCCACAGCGAACAACAAAATCGTGGAGACAATCGAAAGGGAGGGCGCGGAATGTGTGATGCCTGACCTCGCCGACTTCTTCTTCTATTCTTTCAGCACTGGAATTTTCAGGCACGAGGAACTTGCGTTCCCAAAAAAGACCGAGAACAACGCAAAACTCTTCGTCTGGTTCCTTGAACTGTACCGCGGCAGGATGAAAAAATATCTTGACGCGTCCCACAGGTTTGAATCTCCAAGTTCAATCTACGACCTTATGAAGGGAGTGGACGACATCGTTCAACTTGGAAACATCACGGGAGAGGGCTGGTTTCTTACGGCTGAAATGGTTGAACTCATACATCAGGGCGCGCCGAGCATAGCGTGCGTGCAGCCTTTCGCCTGTCTTCCAAACCATGTTACAGGAAAGGGAATGATAAAGGAGTTGAGGAGGCGTTTCCCAGAGGCGAACATTTCCGCCATAGACTACGACCCAGGTTCTTCCGAGGTCAACCAGTTGAACAGGCTTAAACTCCTTCTTTCAAACGCGCCTGCCGGAAACCACCCCGACGAAGAGTCCGACGGAAAAATACACGGCCCTGACGGAACTGTTGTAGAACCTGTCGTAAGGCTCAGCGAGGGCGCTTCCAGCATGAACGACCCGGAACCTGTAAGACATTCTGAAATTCCTGCCGTCTAGCACAGGGGCGCGGAGTTTTACAAGGAGCGTGGATTCGCGACGGAAAAATTTACGGATAAACTTTACGCTTATCTTGTAACTTTTTCCGTTTGCGGCCGATCATAAAAGTATGAAGAGATTTTTTTCCGCATTTCTAGTATTGTTTTTTTTCACCGCGACGGTTTCAGCCGAGTACAACCGTCGTGGAATTCCAGATTCGTCGCAAATCCGAAGACAGCTTGTTGAAACGTGGTTCGAGGCTCCGCTCAAGTCGGTGCGCATGAACAAGCCTGAAATACGTACAAACGCGATAGGACAGAAGTTTCAGGTTCGCCTTGAGGAAACCGAGGATTATTTTTCCATACTGGTCGCGCCCTACGCAAGGCTCAGCGTGGACGTCTACAGCGACAGGGGAAAGACTACAGAGGTTCAGGACGTGTATCCGGGCGACGCTCCGGGCGGCTGGATTCTGGTCCGCGACAAAAAAACGGAAAAACCCATCAAAATCGTGTATTACTTCGCCGCAGACAGCGACGTCTTCGTGCAGTTTTCACCGCACAGGACATCCTCGCTGGGCGATTTTGTTATATACAACTGCTACGCCGCAAAGGGAGTTCTTACAGGCATTCCATTTGCAAGGTATTACACCTCATCCTTTGCGGAAGTTTCAAAATGGACGGAAAGAATGCTTCCGTGGAGATATTCTGAAATATATACGGACAACTACCACGCAAGCCTGCAGATGGTAAACGTCATACGTCCTCTGCTTGACCAGATTTCACTTGTGGACGACGCGTGTTACGACGAAGATTTCAAGCCCGTGTACATAACCACTGGAAAGCCGCGGAAAATCGAAAAGGAAGACGAGGGAAAGATAAGCGTTTCCGGGGCGGGTTTTTTAAAATGGATTTCAGACGGAATCGTCGAGCCTATAACGGGCGGACACCTGAAACGGGACCCTCTTGTGCAGGAAACCCTGTCCTACAGGGCGACTGGATTTCAGGGAATACTTTCGGAGGATTTTTCAATTTCCTTTACACTCGACTGGGTAAGAAACCTTGCCGCGGCCCTTGTTTCGGTAAGGTCCCACAGGAACTACGGATTTGAGGACGCAGGAGTTGACGTTACGATAGAGCCGTTCTGCGCGGAATTTACATCGCAGGGAATACAGAATCTTTCGGGCTTTGTTGCAAATACAGGATATTCTGCAAAATATCTTCGTCCGCTCATGTATGTGCTTGCAGCCACCGAACCTGAAACGTTTTATTTTGGAGCGATAAGGGAAACGGACAGGACAAGGACTCCAGAAGTCAAGGTGTTCAACAATTCCGCCGTGTTCTTTCCATATTTTGATTCAGAAGGACATTTTGACGTTGCTGTATTCAAGGACGGACTTGAACTTTCCTTTGAAGATTTCCTTCGCCGATACAGCGCCGACAGCGTGTTCCTTGCGCGTGCGTCTTGCACCGAACGCTTCTTTCCTGTATCAATTAAATGAAAAAACAACAAAAAGGACGATGTTGCATGAAAAAGTATCTGAACTTTCTGTTTTTGCTTGTTCCGCTGAACTCTATCGCGCTTCCACGACAGGGCGCGCAGTCGCTTTACAGCCAGTTGACATTCGCATACAATTCGGGCTTCTACCCTGGCGCCATGCAGTTCGCCGAGCGCATACAGGAAGAATATCCCGACTCGTTTTTCATAGGCGAGGCGCTTCTTGTCAAGGGAGAATGTCAGGTTAGGCTTGGGCTTGAAGCCGAGGAAACACTTGCCGAGGCTGTAAGGCTGAACGCTTCCGACAGGACAAAACTTTCCGCCTCATATTACTGGCTTTCCCGTTCGTATGAACTTTCAGGCGCCAAACACAAGGCGCTTGAAAACTATCTTGAATGTATGAAGGTCGGAGCCGGAAAATATTTTTATCCCTCGATTCTGAACGCGGCGAACGTTTTTGTAAAGCTCGAAGACTTTGAAAACGCGATTCCGCTTTACGAGGCGGTTCTTGAAAACGGAAATGAGTTTTCCCTCGACCAGTACGCGGACGCCCTGCTGAACCTTTGCAGAAGCTACAACAGGAGCGGAAAGGCCTCTCGGACGATAGACCTCCGTGAAAAATTCAGCGGGGAAGATTTTTCAAAACTTGCTCTTCCGGATTCCGTTCATCTTGCCCTTGAAAGTCTTTCTGGCGAGGCGTATGAACTTTCAGGGGAATACAAAAAGGCGTATGAACTTTACTGCAAGGTCCTTGAAAGCGGAGAAAAAAACTTGGCGGCTGACGCGTTAAAAAGGGCGTACCTTGTGTCGTCCAGCCACAGAAAGGAAGTGGGCGCGGAACCTGGAACTGTACTTTCCAACGCGCAGAAAACCCTTGCGGAAAATCCTGAACTTCTTGGAGAATTCTGGACCCGGCTTGGAACCGACGCGTATGGCGACGGCGACCTTAAAAAATCCCTTGCGTATTTTGACGAGGCTGAAAAAAATGTTCCAGTGGACCTTTTTCTTTACGCGCTCCTTTACAGGGCGCAGATTGCGGCCGGCGTAAATCCAGATGAAAAGTCCGCTGCCCAGGCTGAAAAAATGATTCTTGAAAGCCGTGGAATATTGAACAAAGAGAACGAGGCTGTATGGGACAGGGAGAGTTACATTCTTCTTTCAAGGTATGCCGCCATGCAGAAAAAATGGGAAGACGTCAAGACGTATGGCGCGAAGGTGAATCCGCTTGACGAGGACACCAGGTTCTTCCTTGCACTTGCAAATTACTGTACGGGCGACTACAGGACCTCCCTCTCACTTTTAAAGAACCACAACATTGAACTCCAGGCGCTTTGCTATGCAAGGTCGGGCGACCTTAAAAATTCTGCCTTTGTGTACGCCAACATACAGGAAACCCGTCCACTTTCCGACGAGGAAAGGCTGAACTACGCAAAGGTGCTTCTGCTTTCTGGTCGATACAGGGAGGCTCAGATTGAGTCTGCAAAGGTGAAAAATCCCGAAGGAAAATACATACTTGGACTTTCTCAGTTCAACACCTGGTCATGGCCATATGCAGAGGAAAATTTCCGCGAGTTTGTAAAGAACCCTGGAAATTCTGCAAAAAATTACGTTTCCTACGCCACGTTCTATCTTGGATATTCCCAATACAGGCAGGGAAAGTCAAAGGAGGCGTATGAAAACCTCAACGCGTTCGTGTCAAGGTTTCCAGAACACGAACTTTACTACAACGGACAGATTGCGGCCGCGAATTCCGCGGTTCAGAATTTACGCTACGAACAGGCGGAGCGTCATGCAAGGGCTGCGGTAAAGTCCGCCGCAGGAGATGAACAGACCGAGGAGGCGGTTCTCCTGTGCGCCGAGGTTCTTTCGGACGCGTCCAAATATTCTGACGCGATTCTGCTTTTGAGCCGACACGTTCTGAGAAACGATTCCTTTGGAATGAAGAGCGCGTACCAGACTGCTCAAATTTATGAACGGCAGAAGGATTTTGAGCGTGCGGATTTTACATACAGGTCGATTTACGAACGCTTTCCCGAAGAAAAACTTGCCGACGAGGCTATGTACAGGCGCGGGGAACTTTATTACAACGCCAAGAATTTCGAGATGTCCGTAAAGTGCTTCGACGAATACACGCGCTCATATCCGCTTGGCTCATACATTGACGCCGCAAGATATTTTTCCGCTGAAAGTCTTTCAAACGGCGGAAACACTGAACGCGCGATTTTACAGTACCAGCAGTTGATTCAACGCTATCCTGCAAGCACATACGTGTATTCCTCCGCAAAGAACCTTGTATTTCTTTACAGGGCGAAGGCGGAATACGAAAAGGCGCTTGAATATACGACATTCCTTTCAGAAAAATACGGAAGCCAGGCGAAAAACGACGGAATACAAAAACTTGCATCCGACCTTAAAAACCTTTCGTCAGGAAAAACTGAGGAAATGGTTCAAAAAGAAAACGAGTACAGGTCGTCCGGCGCGCTTGGATCTGCCGCAGGGCGAAAAATCGGAACTGAACTTGTTTCCGTATACGCCGCAAGTCAGAACTATCAGGAGCCTGCCGTCTCGCTGGCTGAAAGCCTGCTGCAGGTTCAAAAAAAGAACATAGACAAAGAATTTCCATACGCCGCAAGGAACGCAGAATTCCTTGGCAAAAAATACAGGGAGGGCGAAAAAAACAGGGAGTCCGCGCAGAAATATCTTGACGCGGCGGAGTATTACAAGATGTCCGCCCTTGACGACAGGGCGGCTGCATCTCTTTACGGAGCCTACGAGGCTTTCAGGGCGGCCGGACTTTTTGCGGACGCGAATGAAACTGCGAAACTTTTAAGGGAACTTTATCCTGAAAGCCGCCAGGCAAGAAGCGTTAAAATTCAATAACTGGAGCATATATGAAAAAGACTGTATTTTTAGGAACTATAATTTTTGCGGCGGGAATGTTTTCCTTTGCGCAGACTGCGGTAAAAACGGCGGAGGAAGAGGCCATAATGCTTCCCGACGTTTCCACAGTCATTTCCGGCGGCGCGCCAAAGGCGGGAAAGAGCGCCGTTCCAGACTATTCGGAGGTTCTTCCAAAAAGGCAGACTTCCGAACTCGTTCCAAAACTTCCCGACGCAGTCCGCCCGATGGATTCCGTTTTGGGCTCCGCCGCATATTCTTCCGCCAGGGAAAAATCGATATACGCGGAAGGTCTTGCGGGGCTTGGCTATCCGGGATTTTTTATTGGAAATTTTTCTGTTTACAACCAGACGGGACCGAATCCATTCAAAATTGAATTCGGACACGAAACCTTGAACGGATACGCAGGCTCGTCGATGACTTCGGGATTTTTTGACAAGAACACGCTTGTTTCGGCGGAAAAAACTTTTTCTTTTTCAAAGGGAAAATTTGTTGCGGGCGGACTTTACAACAGCCTGAACGACGGATTGCAGAACAGGGTTGAAAACGTTTCGGGCGTTACGCGCGACCTCATGCAGGCTGACGGAAAACTTTCCATCAATCTTCCAAAAGGTTTTTCATTTTCAGCGGAACTTGACGCTTCGTGGTACAGGCGCTACAGCACCGTGGTTGGAGAGCCGTCTGTTCCGATTCCTCTGTACGCCTCGAACCTGAACCTTCTGGACGTGATTCCTTCTGTATGTCTTGATTTTGAGCGCGCGGGATTTTTTGCCTCGGCCTCGGCCGGATACAATCTTTATGCGGACGTTAATTCAGCCTTTGAAGACAGGATTTTAAACCGCGCGGACTTTGGAATCGACGCCGGCTTCAAGAATGATTTTTTCAAGGTGTACGGAAATGTTCACGTTCTGCTTGGAAACCTTCTTGGCTCTTCCGCGCTTGTTCCTTTTACAGTTGGAACTGACTTTAAAATTCCAGTTTCATTTTCGCTCAGACCCCTGACGCTTTCTGTTTTTGGCGGACTTGATTCGTTCGCTCCAAAAATACACTCAATCGAAATGGAAAACACATTTTCCGCGTTCAGCGTTCTTCCAGGAGAAACCACCGACTGGTATTCGGGACTTGATTTTGCCCTTCCAGGCGGAGATTCGTTCACCTTCACGCTTTCGGGAGAGTTTCGGAAGACTCTGGGCGGAAACGGAACGTGGACCTGCGGCTACAACGACGAGGGAAGTCTTGTTTCTGGACTTTACACGTATTCCGCAAGGGAAATGTTCCAGGTCAATACAAAAATCGGCTTTCTTTACATGACGAAGGCTGGAACTTTTGGCGGAGAATGGAAAAGTTCGTGGGCGGACAGGGCGTCAAACGAGCCTTCTCATTTTGTGCTTGGTACATACTCGTTCCAGTCGAAGGCTTCGTTTTTCACGCTTGACGCTTCGCTCGGATTTTCACCTGCCGACGATGACATGACTCCGCTTGCAGATTTCGAGGCGGCGTTCAAGGTTTCTTCCGCCGTCCGTCTTGCCTTTACAGGAACTGATATAGTAAAATTGGTTTCTGGAAAGGCACGGAAGTACGCGGGCTCATACATTTCAAGGAGCGGAAGCCTTGGACTTCTTGCAAAATTTGTGTTTTAAAAAATAGGAGAATTATATGTTTGAAACATTGAAGGCTGGCGGAATCATAATGATTCCTATAATTTTTTGCGGTGTCGTCGCAACTTTCATAATCATCGAGAGGTGCTATTATTTTTACGTCACAAAGAAAAAGGACGCAAAATTGATGTACGACATCCAGAATTCTCTTGAAAAGGACAACTTTGACGCCGCCGCAATATCATGCGCGGAGGCTGGAACGCCAACTTCCCAGGTTGTAAAAAAGGCTCTTGAATGTCGCCGATGGGACGAAAAAGACATGAAGGATGCGGTAGAGGCCGAGATGTCGGCGGTAGTTCCGCGGTTTGAACATCTTCTTACGGCTCTTGGAACGATTTCAAACATCTCCACTCTTCTTGGCCTTTTGGGAACTGTAACAGGAAACATAAAGGCGTTTGGAGTTCTTGGTTCCGGCGGAACAATGGGAGATCCGGCGATTCTTGCAGGAGCAATCGCGGAGGCGCTTGTAACGACCGTCGCAGGTCTTGTAGTTTCCATTCCGTCAGTGATTTTTTACAATTATTTTGTTTCAAGGGTGAACCGAAGGACCGTTGAAATGGAAAGCAACGTCACTTCCGTTGTAATAAGGCTTACAGGACGAGTTGTAAAATGAAATTGAAGGTAAAAAGAACGGGCCTTCGCTCCAGCATAGACATGACTCCAATGCTGGACGTTGTGTTCCAGTTGATAATATTCTTTTTGGTTTCGACCACGTTCGCGGTTCTTCCGGGAATAAATTTAAAGCTTCCTGAGAGCGCAACCGCGGAAAGCACCTCGAACCTTGGAATTACAATAACCGCCGAAAAATCCGGAAGGCTGTGGTTCAACGACAAGGAGGTTGACATGAAATCCCTTTCGGGAGAACTTGCGGTTTTCGACACGCGCAGGACTAAACGTGTTGACTTTCCAGTCGCAATAGAGGCGGACGGAGAAGTTACAAACAGTCAGATTGTCGAACTTTTTGACGTCATTCGGGCGAACGGCTACAGTTCCGTGAGCCTCAGGACGAAAAACAAAAATAAAAAATAAAAAACAGGCGTTTTTATGGAAATGAACTTTGACAGGCTGTCGGAAGATCCCGTTCAGCGAAGGGCAGTGAAACTTTCTCTTGTTGGAACACTCGTTGTATGGATTGTTCTTGCCGTGGGAGGAAGCATTGCGGTTCGATTCAAGAAGGAGCCTGTCTATCATGCGATAAAACTCAGCCTTGAACCCGCCGTGCAGAAGGTTGAGAACAGGCCTTACGCGCCGGAACCTTCCATTCCGTCCGAAAAAACTTCCGAACCCCAGGATACAAAACTTGAACAGACGCAGGTGGCACAGGTTTCTTCTCCAAAACCTGAAAATCCGTCATCAACGCAAAAGCCCGCTTCGGAATCTTCAAAACCCGCCGTCCAGCAGACTGTAAAACCAGTTCCTGTTCCTGCCGTAAAGGATTCCCCTTCAGTTCAGAAGCCCGCGTCGTCCACAAGGAAGGACTCTTCTGTCAGAGAGGCGGATGTTTCCGCTCCAAAAAAAGAGAACATCGTGTATAAAAAATCAGTTGAGGAACTGATGGCGGAACAGCAGCGCGGATCTGTTGCAAAAAAATCGGTTGATTGGGATGAAATTTTTGGCGACGACAACCACGCGTCTTCTTCAACCTCAAGTTCGCCAGTGAACACGTCCACGCAGAGCAACATCTCTGGAGCGGCCGCCCTTTCTGGAACCGCGGCAATTTCATCCGGCGGAAGCAACGTGAAGGCGGTTTCCGAGGTTGACAGAAAATCCACGTCGCAGACGGCGTCCAGTTCAACTTCGTCTTCCCTCAGCAAGATTGCCTCGACCACATACAGGAAGAGCCAGTCGCTTGAAAACGATTTTGTCGCGACCACTTCCACCTCGACCAGTTCCTCCACGGACGGCAGGGTGAGTCTTGACATGTCTGACGGAACTTCAAGAATTTTGCTAGATCCGTCAAAACCTATTATAATGATTTCACCTGAAAACGGAAAACTTCTTGACGGTCCAAGAAGCGTCGTCATAAATTTCAAGGTTCTTCCGGGCGGAAACGTTCCTTTTTCAGGCATAACATTCACTCCGTCCTCGGCGCTGCCTCTGGCAATACAGTCTGAGATAAAGGATCAGATTTCCAAGTGGAGATTTATGGCAGGTCCTTCAGAAAGCACCGCAAGGTTTGAACTTGAAATAAAAAAGCGATAGCATTGCCTGTGGTTCTGCTTTGCAAAAAATTATAAAATTTGCGTGTCCCTGATTTTTATCAAACGCGTTGAAAGTCAGTCTGAAAAACGGCTGCTTTTATGGGA
>JBHAFG010000042.1:0-20414 GCA_041855945.1 Treponema sp.
AGGAAAGAATTGTAACTTATGATGAAGTAGCAGCTTTACACTTAAAGGCATTCCTTAAAACAGACCATAAAAACATGAATCCTGATGATTATTTATTTTTCACAAAAATAAAAGGAGTTAAATATCAAATGTCTTTAGGAAATGTTGAGCGCATTGTAAATAAATATGCAGAGTTACTAAAAGAGCTACATCCAGAATTACCTGAAAGTGTTTATCCACATATGTTTCGAAGAACCAGAGCAACTAATTTATATCAGGATGGAGTTGATTTAGAGCTGATTTCAAGATATATGGGCCATTCCTCTACCGTAACAACAAGAATATACGCACAACCATCTATAGCTATGTTAAAAGAAATCCTTGATCGAGCGAATCCATTTTCAGAATACAGTTCTACCAATAAAGATGAATTTGATAACTTAACTGAAAATGATATTATAGAGATGTGTGGTTTAAGACCATAAATATTTTATCCTCATATTTTCATTTTTATTTGTTTATACTATAAGCAGATAGTGGAAATTATGAGGATAAAAAATTTGCTAGGATAAGCGAGATTATCCTAATATTCGGATAACCAATGAATTGTTACAGGCACAAACAACATTGACTTTGGCACAATGGAATAAGCCGAAGGAGATACAGCGGCAAAAGGCCGGATAGAGGTATATCTTGGTTACAGCGAGGAAGTTCGCTCAAGGCTTAAATGTGTAAGGGCGACACTTAAAAAATATGGCGATGAAACTGACGCGGGAGAAACCTCTGGTGTTTATGTGGATGAGCGTTTTTCATCTGTTACATATGAAACGGAAGCAAAAAAAGGAAAATAGATTCTTACATTCTATCTTTATTCAACAGCCTTTAATCCGGGAGCCGCAGACTTGATTGCAACGGAAAGCATGACTGTAATTGTCGCACCCGGCCTCAGAAGTTTTCGCTACACAAGACTTGGCTCCGTTCCTACAGTTCTTCCGCCATCAGTCGGCGACAATCCTTTTGCAGGAAACTCCTATATGCCTTACGGAAAAACGCCTGATTTTAAAATGGAATTTACAGACGACGCTATAAACTGTTATGGTAGAAACGAAGAAGACGACGGAACATATTCAGACTGGTGGAAACAGATTTCCTACAGATATACATACAACGCCCAAACCGGAATTCTTTATATGATACCTTCTGTCATGTCTGCAAAAAACGGAATGGAAGTAAGCCTTGAAAACTACGATGAACTTTACGCTCAATATGTAACGGGCGACGGCTCTAACTATGACCTAAAAACGATGGAAGCCTTTGAATCGGTAAGAAAAAAACTTTCAATTCAAACGATGATGAGCATGGAAGAAAGCCTGTACAACTGTAAAATGAAATATCATTTTACAGGAGATGTAAGGTATTATTTTGAAACAGAGACGACAGACGGAATCTGTTTTGAATCAAACTCAGAACTTATAGTCGATGGAAAAAACGGCAGCGATATTGACGGAACAATCTTTTACGGAAGCTCTGAAAAGACATTTGCAATGAACCTTGAAGACAGGGACGGAGAACTTGAAGGAAGTGCAGTCGGAACATACAGCGCAACTTCAAATACTGTAAGCCTTGTGTTCACTTCTTTACCTGAAGGCTTAAACGATGTTGCAAAAAATCCCATACAAACAGGAGTTGAATACACATTCACTGTAAAGGCTGGAGAAAAAGCAGGGGACAATATCTTTGTAAAAAATCCGTATTTCATCTACCTTGATGCAAACGGCGGAAGCGCAAAAACTGGAGTTACCGTGCCTAGTCCTATAGTTCAGTCAAACGGTCAAGAATTTCCTTGCAGTCCGACCCTTTATTTTAATGCGCCTTCTCCAAGTGCAGGCTACAACACTGACAAATGGGTAAAAGAAGACGGCTCAAGACACGATTTTACAGGCACAATGGAAGTGGGAGAAAGCGTAACGCTGTATGCCGCATGGGCTACAACCTGACCTTTGACGGAAACGGCGGAAAATGCAGCGACGAGGGAGAAAACTCCGGCAAAGAAAAAATCGTACTTGAAAAAATCCACCATCAATGCTTGAAGAAAAAAACATGAGCGTAACAAGTGCGAACATAACCCTTTATGCAAAGTGGCATGTGGTGGACTCAGGCGACATGGTAAGAATAGCAAAGGGAAGTTTCCAGATGGGAAGCGAAACAGGCGTTTCTCATAACAAGCCTGTGCATGATGTAACGCTTACAAGAGATTTTCTCATGGGTAAATACGAGGTAACTCAAAAAGAAAATTTTAACGTAATCGGAGAAAATCCAAGCTATTACACTACCGCTTACGGCGATGAAAATATAGAAAAACAGCCTGTAGAAAAGGTGAGCTGGTACAACGCTCTTGTGTACTGCAACAAGCTTTCTGTAGAGGAAGGCTACACACCGTGCTATACTCTTTTAGTTGACGGCAAGGACGAAAGCGACACGGAAAAATGGGGAGAAGTTCCAGCAGTTACAGGAGCTTCAAACTATGATACATGGAGTGCCGCAAAATGCAACTTTGACGCTGACGGCTACCGCCTTCCAACAGAAGCGGAGTGGGAATACGCCGCCCGTGCAGGAAACTATTCAGTAAGCAATAGGATATGGAGCGGAACTGAAAATGAGTCGGAACTTACAAACTACGCCTGGTACAACTGGAATCCAACTAATTTTAATGATTCAAGCCGCAGAGTCCACGAAGTTGGAAAAAAAACTTCCAAACAGCCTGGGTCTATACGACATGTGCGGAAATGTTGATGAATGGTGCTGGGATAAGACAGTTTATTCCGGTAGAAACTACGACGAAGATGCGGACGGAGTAACAGACCCTACAGGCATAGAAACGGGAGATCGTCGTATATGCCGTGGCAGCTATTACTATATGGAAGCCAAGTATTCTACAGTAACATATCGTCATGGTAATCAACCACACGACAAGTATGGTAGAGGTGTCGGCTTTCGTGTAGTGCGCACGGTGGTGGAGTAGGCAGAGGCGTTGCGAGTTTTTGCTTGGCAAAAACTCGCAACATAAATCGCAATGCGATTTATGCCTCATTCTGAGCGCGGCGAAGAATCTGATTTGCACTTCGTGTAAAACTTCGATTTAAAATAAAAAATGCTCCGAGAGATGTTGGAGTCGGAGCATTTTTTTAGTTTCCCTGCTGTTTTAGGAAACCACTTCCACTTTTTTTGCAAATAGGGAAGTCATCTGCCTTCCCGAACCGTCGTCCCAGCGCACCATGAAACTGCACGAATCAATGCTGTAGTCCACCGTGCCCTGATGCTTTCCAAGTCTGATTTTGTCATTCTGAAAAATTTCTCTTCCGTTCTTGTCGACCACTCTTAGTCCGTATTTCTTGTCTTTATCCATTTGCACCTCTTGTCCGTATTTTATCAAATTTTTAAAAGTTGAACAAAACCCAAACGGTATTTTTTGTATAATTTTTTGTAAAATTTTGAAAGAAAACTCGGAAAATGTGTGAAAATCGCAAGAAACGGGAAAATACGTGAAGGAAAGCAGAAAGACGCACGCCCGCACAGGGCACAAAAAAATCCTGTGCGTCCGCGCGCGGTCTTCCCTGCAGTTCTTTTATTTTTCATCTCCAATTGAGGTCTGTGAAACCGCCTCAAGGTTCGTCTTTTTAAGAAGCCTTACGCGTCCCGACGAGCCTGAAACTATCACGAATGAATCCGTTACAGTCATAGGCGTGTTTGGATTCACGTTTGCATCCCCCTTTAGAAGAAGGTTCAGGTCGGCGTCGTATTTTCCAACCGTCCAGCCCTGTCCGTTCTGTATTATGCAGTAGAACGCGCCTCCGTCCTGCACCAGAACCGACTCCTGCGCCACCACCTCGTTTGATTCCTTTACGATTTCCATCGTGTCCGGGGAAAGAAGCACCAGTTTTACAGTTCCGTTTCCTGTGTTTTCACCCGCTATCGCGATGAAATTTCCCGCCGCCTGGAACATCGTCCTGTTTCTTATTACCGTTACTGGGGATGCCTGTATGACTTCTCCGTTTTCAGTGTTTACTTTCACAAGCCCCGAAAGAAGAGATGCCTCGTCAGTAAGGCGTATCGCGTATGCCGACGGCGCCCTTGCGTTTTCAATTTCCCTCTGGATCACTTCCTGTTGGTCCTTTGCGATTGTCTTGCGTTCCGTCTGCGCCTCGTCGTTCTTTCTGTCCGCTGTCTGCTGTTTTTCCGCGGCGGTCTGTTCTGCCTCGCGGACGGTTTCCTGCTGTTCGGCTTCTGTCTTCAACTGCTCCTCATACACGGCTTCCTTTTTTTCAGCCTCTTTCTGGGCGGTCCTGTCGCCGGGGTTTTCGTCGGCCTTCTTTCTTGCGTCCTCGGCGTCCTTTCTTGCAGTTTCAGTTTTCTTCTGTTCTTCCGCAAGCTTCTTCTTTTCTTCGGTGGCCTGTTTCTGTGATTCCTGCGCCTTTCTAGTCGCTTCCTCCGCCTCGCGCTCCTTCAGGTCGACCATGTTCTTGCGCTCGTCGATTTTTTTGTCGTCGTCCTCCTGCATCTTCTTTACGACCTCCCTGTCTGTTATGACGGTGGTGTCGATGGTGCTTAGTCCTCCGTCAGGGTCCAGGAGTGGAATTACAATCTGGGACGAACCCGCCCAGTCCCTGTAGTTCACGGAAAGTCCGCATGAAGACGAACCAAGGTTTTCCGTTACGGCCTTCTTGTATTTGTTCTGGAACTGCGTGAGGTTTCCCCTGTACACGGCGTTGTACACTGTGACGAACACCGCTATCGTGTGCGCGTCCGCCTCGGAATATCCGTAACTTGCGCTTAGATACGAGGCTATTATGTGCCTAAGGTTGTTTATGTGGTCGACTGTGGCGTCCTTTCCTATGAGGATTATGTCCGCGTCAAGTCTTCCTTTTTCGCTTGGATCTACCGCGTGTATGACGCTGTACCTTGAGTTTCCCGCCCTTGAAGACCTTTCCCTGTCCGCCGCTATCCGGCTTCCCATGTCCGAACCGATTTTTTTTATGTTCGCAAGCGAGTCGATCCTTGAATGTGGTCCTGTATAGTTTATGAACACAATCGTGTCCGCTCCTGTTGTCTTGAGTTCCTCTTCGGCGACTTCTATCGCTGAAAGTGGAAGAGAAGACGCCAACATCAGAAGAAATATGCCCGCTGATTTGCTAAATTTCATTGAAATCCTCCAGTTTTTGCTTTGACAGAACAATTATACACCAATTTTTCTATTATTCTACATTATTTTAACGCCTACATTTTCAATCTGGCGATTTTTGAAAGGTTGTTCCTTGCCGCCTCCCGGACTTCTCCTGGATACTGCGGATAAAGGAGTTTTTTCTGAATCTCCATTCCGTATGAAAAAAAAGCAGGGCGGCCCATGAAGGCGCATATCTCGAACACAGCGTTGCTCAATGGAACCAGGACCGCTGAATTCCTTGCCGGAATTACGGCGAGCCTTGAGTTCAACGCGTCCAGCATCAGGCTTTCAGGGTCGTATCCGGTCCTTCCCGAGGCAAGCACAAGGCTTTTTAAAAGAACGTCGGAGTCCTCCGCCTTTATTAGCCTTGCAAGGGCGCGTGGAAAGTCGTCCGTTCCAAAAAGGCTCATCGATGAAAAAACAGTTTCAAGGGCGGCCGCGTCGTCGCTGAATTTTTCGCCGTAGGAAAAACGCGCCACCGAGGCGGAGGTGTTTTTTTCCTGTATGTACGCCTCGCAGAGCGCGAAAATCTCCCTTGAAAACTGCATCTCCCTTTGTCCGTAGCCTCCGCCGGAAAGTTCTTCCATGCGGTTTCGTGAAACTGCATCCCTTGGAACCGCGCGGCTGTATGCGAAAAGGTTTTCGCCCTCCCTGACTTTAAGGAAGTTGTCGTACGAATAGTTCCCGCACGTCTTTTTTTTTGCCTCTGTTTTTTTTCCGATTCTTGAAAGCGTCCTGAACGCGTTCAGCGTCCACGAGTTTCCCGCTATGACGATGTGGTTTTCGCCCGTGTAGAACACATGGTTCCAGCCCGTGCCCCTTGCGTTTTTTTGCGGAAGCAGGGCGGTGTAAAGTTTTTTTCCGTGCACGTCCAAGGCCAGTGCGGTGTCGCTGTCGCTTATGAAAAGTCCTTCCTGTCCGTATGTTCCCGAAACGCAGGAAATGCCGTCGAATTTTATTTCCGTTATATGGAATATGTCAATGATTTTTCCAGTTCGGTTTTCAAAGAACAGCGCCTTCACGTTCCCCGATATGTTTTTTATAAGCGCGGCGCTTGTTTCTTCAGTGAGCGGAACAAGGTTTATTCCGCTCGATGTTATGGACTCCCTGAACGCTCCGTCGTCGGAGGGAATCGCCCATTTTGTTTCAGTTTTTCCGCTTCCGTCTTGTTTTCCCTCCACGGAAACAAGTCCTATTCCGCCTGAAAGGAAACTTACGAGCATTCCGTATTTTGTGGATAGGGATGAGGAAAGGCTTGATGCGAACGTGATTGTTTCAAGCGCCTCGCCGTATGGCGAAAACCTGAATCCCTCGCTTCTTGCCTCTTTTTTTGACTCAAGGTGTGCCACGAACGTTCCGTCGTCAAGGCTCTGTATCGGACTTTTCTTGAGGTCCGGAGTGGAAAGCCTCCATTTTTCAATTCCGTTCACGCCAAGGCAGGCGATTGTGTTTTTTCCCTGAACAAGTATTCTTGAGTCCCGTCCCACGCAGGGCTTTTCCGTGACTGTAAAACCCATGTCCCTGGACCATAAAAGCCTTCCGCTTGGATTTACAAGGCTTACAGTGGAGCCGTCCGACACAAGGACTATGAAGTCGCTTGAGAGCACCGAAATGTAAAGAGGTTTCCTTGTTCCAATCGGAAGGTCCCAAAGCGATTTTCCGCCTTCGGAATACGCCTCAAGGAGTTTTCCGTCCGTAAGCACAACAAAGCCGTAGCTTGTCTTTTCTGGGGCTGAAATCGCCCTTCCGCTCATTACGGACGTCCAGCCCGCGTTGTCGTAGGAAAGCCGTATTTTTTCCTGCGCGCCCGCTCCGTACGCCCCGTAAAGAAGGATGAGGACGGAGATTAAAAACGCCGCCCACTGTGTCTTTGACCGTGGTGCCGTACGTGTTTTTTCAGGCGGCGTGCAGTGGGCTTTTTTTGTGATGTGTTCAATCTCGTTCATTTTTAATTCCTCGAAAGGCATACAAGACTTTCTATGTGGCTTGTGTTCGGGTAGAAGTCCAGGAGGGCGGCCTTTTCAATCCTGTAGCCGGATTTTACAAGGCGCGACACGTCCCTTGCCTGTGTTGACGGATTGCACGAAACGTAGCGTATTTTTTTTATCCGCGACGAGCAGAAGTAGTCCAGAACTTCTTTTTCCATTCCGCTTCTTGGAGGATCTACCACGGCGGCGTCGAAGTCGTTCCTTGGTTTTGTAAGCGTCCATTTCGCTCCGCTAAGTCCTATTGATTCGTGTTTTTTTGAGGAAAGGTTTTTTTCCGCGTATACAAGGGCGTCCCTGTTGTGCTCGACCAGCGTGAGGTTTTCAAACCTGTCCGCAAGGAAAACTGAAAAAGTTCCCGCTCCAGAATACATGTCGAGGGCGGAAGAGCCTTTAAGTCCATCAAGGGTTTCTTCAATCGCCTTTTCAAGAACCTCGATGTTTGACTGGAAGAATCCGCGCACGTCGAAGCTTATGTTTTTTCCAAGGATTTCAAGGTTCGCCTCGTTTTCCTCGGAAATGAAAGTTCCCTGGTATATTTTTCGCGCCTGTCTTTCGTTCCTGTGTTTTTTCTTGAACGGAACTGAATCGGGCTTCTGTATCTTTGACACGATCGTCTTTTCGCGAAGGTTTCTGTGCGAGAAAATCTGCACGCGTCCGGAAGGCCGTTCTTCCTGCGGAGTCCTGGAAAGCCATTCGTTTATTCCATCGTCAAGGACGGGGCAGCGTTCAACTTTTATGGAGGACGCTCCCCCGCGCTCTGAAAAACATCCGTCGTTCAGCTGCATCCTTGACCGGTAGCCAAGGTTTTTTCCAGACACGACCTTTATTTCAGGAATTTCAATTCCGTCCGCGGAAAGAAGTTCTGAAAGGACTTCCGCCCTGAGTTCAACCTGCCTTCCTTTTTCTATGTGCATCATGTTGCAGCCGCCGCATTTTCCGTAGAGGGGGCATGAAGGCTCAACCCTTGATTCGGATTTTTCAAGGATTGTCCTTATGGATGCCCTGTCGAAGTCCCTGTGTTCCTCGGTTATCTCAACCTCGTATTCCTCTCCTGGAATCGCGTAAGGAATGAACACGGTCTTTCCTCGGATTTTTCCGATACAATTTCCACCAAAAACGAATTTTTCTGCTATAATATTCTGCACATTCATTATAGCATATGATAACAAAAAAATATTTTTTAGTGGAGTGTGAATCATGCGAACAGAAAAATTTTTTCAGACAATGAGGGACGGAACGGAGGTGGCGGTGAACCGCTGGCTTCCCGACGAGGATTCCGATGTGAGGGCGGTTGTAGTGCTTTCCCACGGAATGCTTGAACATTCCCTTCGATACGACAGGGCGGGTTCGGTTTTCGCCGAAAACGGATATGCGTTTTGCGGACACGACCACAGGGGGCACGGACGCACCGCCTTCAACGCGGAACAGAAGGGGACGGGCGGTTTTGGAGTCCTTTCAAAAAAAGACGGATTCAACACTGTAAGGGGCGACCTTGAGGAGATTGTTTCCCGTGTAAAATCCGACTTCCCCGGAAAAAAAATAATACTTCTTGCACATTCGTTCGGCTCTTTCGTGGCGCAGTCATACATTGAACGAAACGACAACATAGACGGCTGCGTGATATGCGGTTCTGCAGGTCCACAGAAGGCCGCGGTTTTCGCGGGACTTTTTCTTACAGGACTCATTTCAATGTTCCACAGGCATGACTACAAGTCCAATGTCCTTCAGGAAATCGCGTTCGGCGGATACTTCAAGCGCATAGACGAAAAGAAAAACGGATTTGAGTGGATTTCAAAGAGCGTCATGAACCAGGAAATGTACATGAACGATTCATGGTGCGGAGGAACCGCGTCGATTGGATTTTTCAGGGAACTTTTCAAGGGTCTTTCAGACATACACAGGAAGTCCAGCATGAAAAAGGTTCCAAAAGACCTTCCGATATTCTTTGTGGCGGGCGGCGACGACCCCGTGGGAGGCTACGGAAAGACCCTCATGGCTCTTGTTGACATATACAGCAGGAACGGCGTCAAGGACGTGGAACTGAAACTGTACGACTCGTACAGGCACGAGATAATGAACGAGGAAATCTCGGACGAAGTGCTTTCCGACATGATGGACTTCATTGAAAAAAAGGTTCTTAGGCGAGGCTGAATCAAGGGAGCGGAAATCTTTCTGCAAAGATGTTTTTCCGCTCCATTTTTTATAAACAGTTTTCAGCGCGATTCCGTCAGGCCTTTCCCTTCCATGTGCTGTACCAGAGCTTTAAAAGGGGGATGAATTCTCCGGTCGCCTTTTTGTGTCCTTCCATGGTTGGATGGTCGTCGCTTCCCGCGTAATAATACAGCTCGTTCGGATGCGCCGGGTCTGAAGGACTTTCCGAAACGACGTTCTCTTCATTTCCAAGCGAATTTATGTAATGGTGGTTTTCAGGGTCGGTAGGCACGTTGTAGTAGTTGAACGCGTACACGTTCCTGTGCGCGTATGACGAAAGCCAGCCGCTCTTCCTGTCTACAAGCCAGTTTGAAAGTTCACGCGTAAGGGCAGCGCTGCTTATTGAAATCTCCGGGGGCGGAATTACAAGGACGAACATCTTGTCCTGCCGCTTTGAAAAATATGACAGGAGCGAGTTGTATATCTGTTTTTCATCTTCTATCGAGTCTCCAACCTCGCTGGAAGGAAAGCAGGACTTGAACATGATGACTGTGTTTTCGCCTGAAGGCCCTGGAATCACATTCGTGTAGTCAAAGTTCATGCTGTTTGAATATACGTACGGCATTTTTGTGTCGTTGAACCATAGCGGCCAGTGCACCGTGTCTGTGGTGTATGAAGCAGATTTTTACCGTTCCGCTTGGATTTGCAGTTCCTCCGCCTTCGTCACCGCTTCCGTTTGAAACGGGCGTATAGTTCGAGATGTCCGGACCGCACGACGTGAGCGCAAAGGCCGCCGCTATGATTAAAAATATCTTCCTCATGTTTTCCTCCAAAATTGAACATGGGGAAATTATGTGGAGTTTTTTCCGTGCCGTCTATTTTTTTTAAACATTGACTAAGAACGGTTTTAAGTAATAGAATCGCCTTATTGTGTTAAGCAGATATGGAACAGACAAGAACGGCAAACCTGTCAAGAAGGCCGTCATCTACACTCAGAACGAACATAACATAACCCGCGACAAGATTGACTTCGACGCCCTGATGATCATAAACAGGCTGAAGGACGCGGGCTTCCATTCATACATTGTCGGCGGCGCGGTGCGGGACCTGGTTACGGGAAACGTTCCAAAGGACTTCGACATCGTTACGGACGCCACGCCGTCAAGGATAAAGAGGCTTTTCAGGAATTCAAGGATAATAGGACGCAGGTTCAGAATCGTGCACGTGATATGCGGTCCAAAGATTTTCGAGGTCAGCACATTCAGAAGCAACGCCGAGGGCTCTGTGGGGAACGACTTCGGCTCCATGGACGAGGATGTCATGAGGCGGGACTTCACCCTGAACGCCCTGTACTACGACCCCATACAGGAGCAGGTGATAGACTACGTTGGTGGAATGCGCGACATAAAAAAGCATGTTCTCCGTCCGGTCATTCCTGTCGACCGTATTTTTGTTGAAGACCCTGTGAGGATGCTCCGGGCCATAAAGTATTCTGCCAAAATCGGAGCGAAGATGCCATTTTCCCTCAGGCGGAAGATAAGGCTTTCTTCAAGCAGGCTTTCCTCTGTTTCTCCTTCAAGGCTCACGGAGGAACTTTTAAAGATAATAAACAGCGGAGATGCAAGGGAGATTGTGGCGGAGTCGCTCGACACGGATCTTTTCATGGCCCTGCAGCCGGCGGCCTCCGCCATGATATACGCGGACAGGAAATTCGAGGCGAACTACATGAAAAGCCTTGGAGAACTTGACAGTCTTGTAAAATCTGACCCGGATGCGAGGCTTGGAAAAAAACTTGCCTTCCTCATACGCGACTTCATCTACACTCTCACGGACTGGAAGAAGGAACTTGAAACAAAGTCTGCGCAGGGGGAACTTTACACCAGGACGTGGACGGAATGCAGGAATTTCGTCCTTCCTATGAATCCCCAGAGGTCTGAACTTGAATACGCGATAAAATCCGTGCTTTCGGAACTTGGAGTCCAGTTCAGGGCGAAAAAGCCCGTACAGAGGAGGAGCCAGGGCTCCGACTTTCAGGCGGCCGCAAGAAGACGAAGGAATTCCACGCAAACCGCGGTTAAAAACACGCAGGAAAGGGAAGTTCAGTAGGACTTTTTTTATGGCTTGGATTTTTCATCCATGTAGTCCGTTCCTGTGATCTTGTCTATGACGATGCTCACTTCCTCTATCAGAATCCCGGTGTATGATTCTATCTTGTCTATTATGTACTGCTGCATCTTGTGTATCTTTCCTGTAAGCTGAGTTCCGAACGGAACGTCTATCATTATGGAAATCTTGTAGCCCCTGCTGTCCGTCTTTATGGTCATCTTTTTTATGCGCACCGCGCTGTCGCTTTCATGGACGCAGTGCATTACCATCTGGGTCAGGGCGGCCTCTGAAATCTCTATGCGCCCCTTCTTTGAAAATTCAGGCTGTACTATTGATTTTTCAAACACGCGTCCGGAATTCTTGTCTTTTTTCTGGAATATGTTCCCCTTGCGGAAGAACACCTTTATCGTGTTGGAGAATATCTGTGGATAACTCTGCTTCACTTCAATCGACGGAACTGGAATCACGTGCTTTCCCTCGACCTGCCTTGACTTTATGGCCTTTTCTATCTCCTCGCGTGTGGAGATTTCCTCGATGTGTATTATCTTCTGCGGCTGTGGAAGCTGGAGTCTTGTCGCGATTTTGTTCGCCATTTTTTCCGACGTTCCAAGAATCAGAATCTTCTTGATGTGCGCTTTTTTTAACGCGCGGGCGATTTCATCCCTGTGTTCCTTGTCGTCGAACAGCGCGACCCTGACCGCGCCCATGTATGTCTTTTCACGCTTGGCGCTGTGTCCCGCGAGTATCTTGTCGTTCTGAATCAGAAGTCCGTCGTCTATTATGGAGTCAATTCCGTATTTTTCCGCCAGAAGTTTCGAGCGGAAACTCTTGCCGGTTCCACTGGGACCGACCAGTGCGAATGCTGTAACAGGTTTAAGTCCGTCTAAAATGTCCGTGATGAAATTGCCCATGCGGAAAATTATAAACTCAAGTCGGGTGTTTCGCAATTGCTAGTTTTTAAAATCTGCATGAATGGTTCAGGCAGAGGCGAGAAAATCGTTTCCGGAACGCCAAGCGTGTTTTCAGGAAGGATCAGGCGGCTTGCGTGCAGGAAAAGTTTGCGCTCTGTCTTTGCAGGCATTTCAAACGCTCCGTATGCGGTGTCTCCTGCAAGTGGAAATCCGTGCGCCGCGCTCTGCGCCCTTATCTGGTGCGTTCGTCCTGTTTCTATTGCAAACTTAACAAGGCTCACCTGTACGCCGCCTGAAATTCCATTTGAAAGTGGAAAAACGCGCGTGACGGATTCTTTTCCGCTTCCAAGCCTTACCTTCTTAAATCCATTGAAGTCGTCTTTTTCCTCCGCGTCTATGAGGTCGCGCCATGTCCGGCTTTCCGTCATGTGTCCCTGCACCAGGGCTACGTATTCCTTTTTTATTGAATGTGTTCTTATGCCGTCTGAAAACCATCTGGCGCCCTCAAGACTCCATGAAAAAGCGAGTATTCCCGTGGTCCTTTCGTCCAGCCTGTGAAGTGGACCTGGCCTGAACGAAAGGGATTTTTCAACCGGCGTTCCGCTGTAAAAATTCCTCACGTCAATGTCAAGGGAGTCTTTTTTTCCGTGCACAGTTTTCCCGTATGGCTTTTCGATGAACAGGAGGTGCCTGTTGTGGAAGATTATATTTAAATTTCCGCTTCCGTATTTTTCTGTTGTATTCTGCGCCCCGCAACTAGAGTCCTTGCGGTTCATTATGAATGATGCTATCTGTATCTCGTCCCCAGGATTTATCCTTGCGTCGGGCGTGGATTTTTTGCCGTTCACCTTTACAAGTCCCTTTCGGAGAAGACTGTAGGTTTCAGAAAGCCCTGTTCCTGGAATGAGCCTGCGTAGAATCCTGTCGAGTCGCCTGCCCAAGTCGTCCGTTCCCGCGTAGAATTTCTTGAAGTCCATTTTAGAATTATAGCGGTTTCCTTCAAGGCGTTCCACTCCGCGCTCCGTTTGAAAAAAGAGTTTTCCATAATTTAAAAAAACATTTTCCGCTTTAAAAAAAACGTGCGCTCCGTCTGTTTATTACACTAGTAAAAAATGCCTTGTGATGATAATATACGGTTTATGTTTAATGATTTCAGTGAGCAGATTAAAAGTTTGATTACAAGCCCCGTTCTTCTTGCGGCGCTTTCAAGTTGGCTTTCGGCGCAGTTCATAAAGACGGTGATAAACGTTCTTTACGGGCGCATACACAGCCTTGGCGAACTTGCTGAGAATCTTTTCTGGAAGACCGGCGGACTTCCGTCAAGCCATTCCGCGCTTGTAACTTCCGTCGCGACTACCATAGGATTCAGGAACGGTTTCGGCTCAGACCTGTTCATGCTTTCGCTTGCATTCCTTCTTGTTACTGTAAGGGACGCCGTTGGAGTCAGAAGGTCCAGCGGAATACAGGCAAAAAAAATAAATGAAATCGTAAGGCGGCTGGATGAGAAGGAAATAATGGAAAGCACGCCCATCAAAGAGGTCAACGGACACACCCCGATGGAAGTTACCCTGGGCTGCATACTTGGATTCGTGCTCGGTCTTGCGTTCTCTCTTTTCTAGTTCCGATGAAAATCTTCAAGTCATACGCGCTTTTCGCCATTGTGCCTGTATTTTCTCTTGCAATGTTCGCCTTCCTCAGGGTTGTTCCCTCGTCAAGGCTCTGGGATGGATATTCCGTCCTGTACGTGCCGGCAGGCTCTGACCTTTCCGGGGTGCAGTCTGTCCTGCTTGAAAACGGTGTTGACGGTTTTTCCTGCATTGAAAATCAGGCGCTTCCTCTGGACTCTGGCGTGGACTTGCCCGAAGCCGCGCTTTCCCTTTCGTATGGAACTGTCCGTTCGGACTACCTTTTGCGGAGGCGGGCTTATTTTTTCGACAGGGAGGGCGAGTGGACCTTGTTCTACGTTCCGGAAAAAAAATCTGCAGGACTTCCGCCTGTAATGGAAATTCTTTCTGAACGCGGAATCGACGCAGGTCTTGACGGAAAAGGCGGCTATCCGTTTTTGATTCCCGCCGTCGCGCTTTTTTTTGCCGCCGCCCTTGTGTTCTTTTCAGGGAAGAAACTTTTTACCGCGGCGATGATGCTTCTTCCAGTGTCGTTCATTTTCAGCGTTCCTCTGTACACGTCTTCCGCCGCCGCCATTCTGCTCATGTACGCGGTTTTTCTTGCGGGAAGGATAATGGGCAGGGCGGACGCAGTCGGGGTTCTTTCAAGGAACGTTCCCTTCATGGCGGTCCTCATTCTTTCTTTTGCGGCGGGGCTTTTTTCAGGATTCCGAGGGGCGTTTCTTTTTACGCTTCTTGCCGCCTCGGAAATGTCCCTTTCAGTCCTTGTTCTATGGCTTGAAGAAAAAATTGAGCGCGGGCGCTATTCATTTGTGCCTGTAAAGATAATGGGCGCAAGGATGGTGAACATCGTGAACAGGAAGGCTAGGACGGCGCTCCTTGTACTTTCCGCATCGTCGCTCGTCCTTCTTTCCGCCGCGTTTTTTTCAGCGTCAGAAGGCTTTTACAGGACTGAAAAACAGGTCCTCCTTCCATGCGCGTCCTCGGTGAAAAAAAGCCTTCCCGACCTTGACGACTATGTTGACTGGAAGTGGGAGGCTGTCTCATCTCCTTATGTTTCTCTGAATTCCGGACGGGGAGTTCCAAGAAAAAACGGTTCGTTTGAATTTTCAAGGTATTCCGAGGTTGACGGAAGGATAGTAGAGACGGTGGAGACTTTTTCATACGACGGCGATTTTGTGTCGGACTCGATGACGGGGATTGATTTTTTTGATTTTCCGTCAATCGAGGGAATATTGAAAAGACAGGAAAGGCTTCGTCCGGGCTTTTCGCCTTCCGGAGTACAGGGCTCAGGACCTTTGTCCATCGCAGTCCTGATTGTTTCGGCTGGCGTTCCGCTCGGCTTTTATTTTTTCACTACAAGACGAAGGTCTAAGGCAGGTGCAAGATGACGATTTTTCCAGACATACAGACATTGAAGAAGGCGGCCTATAAAAAGTGCGTGAACGGTTTTGTTCCAAAGACGGTGCTTGTTCCGTTAAGGCAGGATTTGAACGGAGAGTGCGTCCTGAATGTCAGGCCGGGAGATTCCGTAAGGGAAGGGGAACTTATCGCCTCAGGCACGGAAGGCGTTTTTCAGTCTTCTGTATACGCTCCGATTCCAGGAACAGTACGCGGCGTTGAACTCTGCGTGTGTCCCGACGGAAAAACATCCTCCGCCGTAAGGATAGACCTTGCTGGAAGTTTTTCATATCTTGGAAAAAAACTTGAGGCGCGTCCCGTATTGAAAAGCGGCCTTGTTTCGGACATAGCGGAAAAGGGCGTGTTGAACACGTTCACTGCGAACGAGCCGCGTCTTCTTGCAGAGGACATAAAAAACGCCTCGTCTGAAAAGACAAGGCTTCTTGTAGTCCGACTGTTCGACGAGGACTCATCAAGGCTCACGGACACCCTTCTTGCAAGGCTCTTTGCATCCGAGGTGTTCAAGGGCTGCGAAATCGCCTGCACCGCGCTTGGGGCTGACGGAATCATTTTTGTAGTTGAAAAGGACTTTGTCCGTCCGTCTGGCAGGGAATTCGCTGTTCCCGCCGCCTTCGTGGTGTCGGATTCAAAAAAATATCCTTCTGGATATAAAAACCAGATTGTCCGCGCCGTGAAGAATGTTTTCAGGGACGACATATTTTCAAAAATCTCAAGAAAATCCCTTTTTACGGATTCGTCCACAATGCTTGAACTGTACAGGGCGGTGGCCCTTGGGCTTCCTGCGATAGACAGGTACGTGCTTGTGTCGGGCGGCTGCCTGAACGCTTCAGGGCTCATAAAGGTTTCCATAGGAACGACGTTCCGCTCCCTTTCAGAACAGTTCGGGGGGCTTGCAAGGGAGGTGGGCGCGGTCCTTGTGAACGGACAGGTTTCAGGCTACGCCACCACCAGCCTTGACGTTCCCGTAACGAAATACGTAAAGTCCGTGACGTTCATTCCGGAAGGCAGGGTTCCAAACCAGAAGATGTCTGTCTGCGTGGGCTGCGGTGCGTGCAGGCGCGTGTGTCCCGAAGGGCTTTCTCCCGACATCATATACAGGACCCTTACGGATGGCGGCGTGGACTCCGGCGTGTACATTGATTCTGCAAGATACTGCACGAACTGCGTGCTTTGCAACGCAAGGTGTCCCGCAAGGCTTCCATTGGGACAGACTATATACAGAAACGGCGGCCGTCCCGTAAAAGGGAATGCCGGGGAGGAAAGATGATTGAGTCGATTGAGGGTATTGGACGCAGGGAGCGGAAGTTCAAGAGGCTTCTTGCAAGACCCTACACGTATATCTCGGATTCGACTGGAACCGCTTCCGTAAAAATGCTGGTGCTGCTTTCAGTCCAGGTTCTCATGCTCTTCGCGTCAAAAAGTTACGCCTCTCTAGCCGTGCTTCTTGCGTCTTCCGTGGGTTCGGTGCTTGCAAACCTTCTTTGCCTGTACGCGCACGAAGGCTTTGAGATTGAGGACCATTACCAGATTCACATAAGCGTTGTCCAGGGGCTTGTAACGGGGATGCTCGTTCCTGAAACCTATCCTCCGCTTACGGTGTTCTTCGTTACGTTTTTCACGATGCTCGTTGTGAAGCATTTTTTTGGAGGCTACGCGAGGGCGTGGGTGAATCCAAGCGCATGCGTGGTGGCGATACTCTGGATTGTAGGCTCAAGGGTCTTTCCCCTGTTTGACGTGAACTTCGACCTTCTTTCCTCAAGGAATCCAAGCCAGATTCTAATTGAAAACGGCGTGTTTCCGATTTTCAGGTACGACGCCGCGGTTACGGAGGCGTTGAACGGAACTGTGTTCAGGCTCTTCAAGGTTTCCATACCGGAAGGCTACGTTTCCCTTTTCTGGGATTCAGGCTCGTCCATTCCGGCTTTCAGGTTCAATTTGCTTACGCTCGCGTCTTCGATAGTGATTTTCAGCGACGACCTTGTAAAGTCCATTTCCTCCGCCGTATATCTTTTTGTATACATGGCCCTGGTGAGGTTTCTTTCGCCTGTATTTTTTGGAGCGGTGGAAGTCAGGGGCGACATTCTTCTTGCCCTCCTTACGGGAGGAACGATTTTCTGCGCGACGTTCGTTCTGGGCTGGTATGGAACTACTCCCTCTACAGTCGCGGGAAAAACCGCCGTTGGATTTTTCGCGGGAATCGCCTCGTTTTTCATATCCGGGGCGGGAACGTCTCCGTGCGGAATGGTGTTCACAGTCATCGCGGTGAACATATTTTCAGTTGTGGTGCAGCAGTTTGAGTCAAGGAGCGACAGGAAGCGCATGGAAAAACTTATGAAGGAAAGGGAGAAGGAATATGGCGGCAATTAACACAATAGACGCAAGGGAATTCTGGCGGATATTCGGAGTCTTTTTCGCCCTGGTGGCTGTTTCAGCCCTGGTGAACATAGGATTTGTAAAACTTGGAAGAAAAAACTGGGAAAAGGGGCTTGGTGAGAGCGTGCAGAAGGTCCTTGACGAGAAGTTTCCAGGCGAATGGATCTTGACAGGTGCAAAGACGATAGAAAATCCTTTTTCGCTCAGCGCGGCGCTCTTTTCCGTAAAATCAAAGTCAGGCGCAAGAAAGTCCAACGCAGTCATGATACGCACCCAGACACTGTACGGTCCTCATTCCGCGGTGTTCCTGTACGACGGCGAGGGGGAAGCCTCGTTCGTCGGATACTCGGGCGTTCATGGCAGAATCCGCGCCCTGATGGAAGAAAGAAATTCCGACATATTCATTTCGCGGTGGGCAAGGAAGATTCCGCAGATTGTCGCCGAAAGCCTTGAAGGAGGAAAAAAATGACAAGAAAGGCTGTTTCCCTTTACATGGCGACCACCTGCGCGATGGTGGTGGCGGTTCCAGGACGGCTTGGAAATGGAATTGTCATAGCCGTGGAACTCTGCTTTCTGATGTGTGCGGGAACACTCTTCCGTTCGCTTCTGAAAATGCTCAGGCTCAGGCAGTTGAAGGTCGCGTCCATGTGCACGTTCATAGTCGCCTGCACGGTGTTCTTCAGGGAGGTTCTTTCCCTTATGATGCCTGAAACCGCGCTCCAGTTGAGTTTTGCGCTCTATCTTCCCGCCATATCGACTTTTTCAAGCGTTTTTCTTTTTGACGAGCGTAACCTTTCGCTTTCGGAGGAACTGAAGAACAACATGGTCCCGGCGTCGGTCTTTTCCGCCTACATAGTCCTGCTTTCGCTTGCAAGGGACGTGCTTGGATATGGCACTTTGACCCTTCCTTTTCCGGGCGGAATGATTGAACTTGTATTGTTCGATTCAGGACGCATAACATGGCTTTCGTTCCTTGCGACAATTCCGGGCGCCCTTGTGGTTTCCGCCCTGATAATGGCCCTTTACCTTACGCTTGAAAAGCGTATTGGAATAATCGAGAAGGCGGGTCTTGAAAATGATTAGCACTTTTCTTTTTTACACGATTTTTTCATCGGTCATACTCATCTACGGAGTGGGGCTGAACACCGCCACTATAGTCTGCGATTCGTTCAAGTCGCTCGCGCTTCCTGTGGTCAAGGTTGTTTCCGCCATACTCGGTTCGTCGGCGGTTTCCTGGGCGGCTGTAAAATACATCCTTGTTCCGCTTGGAATCACCGCCATATATCCACTGGTTGCGATCCTTGTGTTTTTTTCGATTTCGGTGTTCCTTGAGGTTCTGATACGGATTGTAACGGGCAGGGTCGCCTCTGAATACAATTTTTCGTTCCTCATAGTGATTCTTTCCCTGAACGAGAGCGTTGGAATTCTTGACGTCCTGCTCATATCTTTTTCTTCGATTTTTGCGTTCGTCTTCCTTCTTCCGCTGCTTTATTCACTGAAGAACAGGATAGACATCGCGGGAAACACCGCTGTTCACGGAAACAGGAAGGCCCTCCTTCTTGTATCGATCGCAGTCCTTGTGCTGGCGCTCCTTTCAGGAAACGTCAGCTGGCTGAATCCGGGGGTTTTAAGATGATATTGAAGATTGTCCTTCTTGCATTGATTTTCATAGCGCTTTCGCTCCTGCTGTTTTTTCTTTCGTGCCTTCTGGTTCCGGCCGTAAAGGTGCAGACTAAAATCGACGACAACATGCTTTTTTCGTCAATCGAACACAGGTTCCAGAAACTTGAGGAGGGAGACGTGCCGAACGTCCGCTCGGAAAAAAAGGCAGTCGTCCTCTGCTCCTGCTCCAAGACGTTTGAACGTCCCCTGAACGTAAGGCTCTTGAAGGGACAGACCTGCGCGCTTGTCGCCTCTGAATACGGTTCTGCAAATCCATGTGAATTTTCGTGCATAGGAATGGGCGACTGCAAGGCGGTGTGCGAGCAGCACGCGATTTCAATAAGGAACGGAACGGCGGTTGTTTCAGACCTCTGCTGCGGCTGTGGAAGATGCGTTGGCGCATGCCCAAAATCCGTGATAAAGATGGTTCCACGGACGCAGGAAAGGGAAATCCTGTGTTCCAACATGGAAAAATCAATCACGGGATGTTCAAAATTCCGTGCGGAAGAAAAGATTTCGCGCGTTGAAAAAAAATACTTTAAAATATGGCGATTTTGGTATAAAATGTTGAACCCTAAGAAAAATTTGTTATGGCGATTTTAATTTGTCTGAGCCTGAAATCTTCGATGATTAAAAGATCCGGAACTGAGATTCTTGAAAAAGACTACCAGTCCGTCTTTAAGCCGGCTTTAAAGTTCATGCTTTCTCACCCGTCCGCAAGGCTTTCCATCTTCCTTAACGGAATACAGATGGAGTATTACAGGAAACGCCATTCGGAACTGTTTGAAATTTTCCAGAAACTTATTTCAAGCAAGCAGCTTGAGATTCTTGGCGGCGGCTACTACGACCCCGTGTTTCCGCTCCTATATCCCAGGGACAGGACGGGGCAGATAGACCTTCTTTCCTCCTCCATACGCGAAACCACGGGAAAAAGACCAAGGGGGCTTTCCGTATGTGGAAGTGCCTGGGAGTCGTC